>DFYA01000273.1:0-5626 GCA_002382525.1 Opitutaceae bacterium UBA4094 | reverse complement strand
TGTTGGGATGCTTATTGATCGCTTTCGCCCCGGACATTCACGCAGACGGAAAGGTATTCGCGCCGGTCCTGGTGCCGCAACAGGTGGAGATGCCCGATCAACGCGCGCTCCTCGCTTGGCACGACGGAATCGAAACGCTGGTCATCGAATCCGCCTTCGTTGGCGAAGGCTCCGACTTCGCATGGATCGTTCCATTGCCGTCAAAGCCCGAGGTGTTTCCCGCCACCCGAGGAACCCTGCCGTCCGCCGTGGCGTTAATGCAGCCGCTCGTCGCGACGCCCTGGCCCGAAGCCTGGTCGTTCGCCTGTGTCCTTGGCTTGTTGGGGTTGGCGGCCTTGGTCTTCGGCTGGGCCAACCTCGGTGCGGTCGTGCGAGTTCTCCTGATGCTGCTGATCCTGTGTTTGGTCGCGGCGATCATCGGAGCGACCACACGCTCCCTGTTCGTTTTTTACGCAGTAGTCGCCGTCGGATGCGTCTGTGCGTGGCCTTTCAGGCGGTGGCTTTGGCGCAAGTCCAGCATGCGGGAGGTGCTACTGTCTCTTCTTGCTGCGGCAGCTCTCTCATCGGTGTTCCTCACCTCGCTGGGAACCGTGCGATCCTTCGGCACCTTGGAATCGGACATCCCTGCGGTGACCGTGGAGCAAAGCCAAGTCGGCGACCATGATGTCGCACTCATTTCGGGACGCGATGGCGACGGTGTGATCGCTTGGCTTGAGGCCAACGGCTTCGCCGTCAGCCCTGCGGAACGCAAGGTGGCGGCTGAGCACGCCGAAGCCGGCGGCTGGTTCGTGGCCAGCCGCGTCCATCGCACATTCATCGAAAGCGGGCGCAGCGTGCCGGCTCCGCTGGCATTTCGCTTTGCCACTGAGACGCCGCTCTACCCGATGCGATTGACGGGCGCGGACGCGACGAAGCCGTTGAAAGTGGAACTGATTGTGTTTGGCCCGAGCCGCGCGGCAACCGCAGGGCTCGACGCGCACGCCGCGGCCCGCCTAACGCACGCCACACCGGAAGTTCAAATGGGATATCGCCGAGAGTTCCCCGGACAATCCAAGCACGACCGCAAGATCACGCACCCGGAGCTGGTTCGCTGGACACAGGGTGCGACGATGGCGACTCGGCTTAAGGGCGAGCTTTCGCCGGAAGCCATGCAGGACGATCTCGTGATCCGCTGGACCGGCGACCGCGAAGCCAAAGGCCTCTTCGTGCACACGGCTGACGATGCTTTGGCCCACTCGCTGTTCCTTGGCGCGATCCTGTGTTTCGCCGGAGCGATGATCCTCGGACTGCGCTTCGGGAACGGCGTGCTCCCGCGGCGATGGATGATCGCAATCATCCTTATCGCCGTCTCAACGACAGGCGTCCACCGATTCATCACGCCGACCATCCCGAGTGGAGTCACGTCTGACCGGCTAGCGTTATACTACCTTCAACGGGTTGCTGAAGTCGCGGCGCAAGCGCTCTTCGAACTCCCACCCGATGCCGACGACGACCGCGTTCGAGGCGCATTCGCCGCCCTGCTACGCGAGCAACCCGACCTCGCGAAGAAATTCCGAATCGGTGACGCCCCCGGCGAAGTTATGCTCACCAAGTTGCCGGCTGGCGTTTGGCAGGTGTGGTTTTTTGACGCTTACGGCCAACCGGTCGTCCTGAAGGGTTTTGACATCACCGTTGGCGGGTAGGTGCTCGACCGTGCCACCGAGCTTTTCAGATTGTTATCACTCCCCGTTCCGCCCCGCTCCGCGCCGACCGCTCTTGATCTCGGCCCGGTGCCGTTTGCCCGCCACCGAGATCGCCTTTTGCCGCGAGCTGCGTTTGCGGTTTTGCCGACGCGTCTTCGCCACCGCCTGCTGACGCTCCTGCTCTGCCGTCCGCAGACGTTCCTCCAACTTCGCGCACAACTCCGTCCAAGCCGTCTCGCGATTCGCCGCCTGCGAACGCTCGCGCTGACACCGCACTTCCACCCCGGTTGGCCGGTGCTTCACGCATACCGTGCTGCTGGTCTTATTGATCTTCTGACCGCCCGGCCCCGATCCGCGCACAAACCGTTCCTCCACGTCCGCCGTCAGCACGCCGAGCGCGTCCAGCCGCTCTTGAATTTGAGTTGGTAAATCCACAACGCGTCCGTTTTCTCCACGAAACACTTTTGGCGCAAGCGAGTCCCACCAGCCCCCTGCTTGCTCATGCCTCTCGTGTAGTTGGTGTGTTTAGTGGCTAAACCTTCCTTCGTTCGTCTCTTCTTTCCCACCTCATGATCACCGGTCCCACTTGGTCCCAAAAACTCCGCGATGAAATCGGCAAAGCCGTGATCGGCCAAGATGCCATCATCGAACGCCTGTTGGTCGCCTTACTCGCCAACGGCCACGTCCTCCTTGAGGGCATGCCGGGACTCGCCAAGACCCTCCTCATCAAATCGCTCGGCACCGCCCTCGGCGTCCAGTTTGAGCGTATCCAGTTTACCCCCGACCTCCTCCCCAGCGACGTCGTTGGCACCATGGTGTTCTCGCCGAAAGACGGCGGCTTCACCCCACATCGCGGCCCCATCTTCGCCAACCTTGTCCTCGCCGACGAAATTAACCGCGCGCCCGCCAAGGTCCAAAGCGCGCTCCTTGAAGCCATGCAGGAGCGCCAGGTTACCATCGGCGGACACACCCACACGTTGCCGCGCCCGTTCTTCGTCATGGCAACGCAAAACCCCGTCGAACAAGAAGGCACCTACCCGCTGCCCGAGGCGCAGACCGATCGCTTCCTGTTTAAACTCATCGTCGATTACCCGTCCATCGACGAGGAGTCCCTGATGATGCAGCGCTGGGGCCAAGTCACGCGCCAGCCCGCCCTCGCCGCCGTTGCCAACGGTGACGAACTCCTGGAGCTGCGCACCGAGGTCGACAAGGTCCACCTCGCGCCGGCCGTTCAGGCTTACATCCTCGCACTGGTTCGCGCGACCCGCGCCCTCGCTGAACCGTCCGCCGGCAAAAAACGTTATCTCAGCTTCGGCGCCTCGCCCCGCGCCTCGCTCGCGCTCTATCAAGCCGCCCGCTCCCTCGCCTGGCTCCGCGGACTCGACTACGTGTCCCCCGCGCTCGTTCAAGAGATCGCTCCCGACGTCCTCCGACATCGCGTGGGCCTGACTTACGAAGCCGAGGCCGAGGAAATCACCACCGATCACCTCATCGCCCAAGTCATCCAGAAAACCCCCGTCCCGGAGTCCTGATCGCCTCCGCCCACTCGTTCTCTTACTCGTTCTCGTTCTCCCGCCGAACCCCGCTCCCTCCGCCCTCTTTCTCTTTCCTCTTAATCTTTCTCTTTCTCCCTTCACCCCCAATGCCCTCGGGCCAAGGAAGAGAACGATTACGATTACGAGAACGAATCCGATCCTCGTGCCGCCCCCGCTTCCAGCTTCCCCTCCGCCCCTTCCCGGCGCCTCCGACGCATCCGGCGCCCTCACCGCGTCGCCCGGCCCCGCCTCCCCGCTCGCGCTGCTCCGCAAGCTCGAATGGCGCGTGCGCCACGCCGTCGAAAACGTATTGAGCGGTGAATACAGGTCCGCCTTCCGCGGACGCGGCATGGAGTTCGATCAAGTCGTCAAATACGAGTTCGGCGACGATGTGCGCGACATCGACTGGAACGTCACCGCCCGCCTCGGCGAACCCTACCGCAAAAAATTCGTCGAAGAACGCGAGGTCACCGTGATGCTCGTCTTCGAGGACACCCCCAGTCTCCAATTCGGCTCCGGCGCGCAGTCGAAACGCGAAGCGCTTCTCGAACTCGCCGGCCTCGTCCTCCTCCTCGGTGCCGTTAACCGCGACCGCGTCGGGTTTGTCCACGTTACGCCCGACGGCTACACCCTCCGCGAACCCGTGCGCGGACGCGGCCCCATCCTCCACGCCGCCGCGTCACTGCTCGGCGCGCCGCCCCCGCCTCTCACCGCCTCCCGCGCTCAGACATCGGGTCTCCGGTCTCAGCCCTCAGGTTTCACGCCTCAAGTTTCCACCGCCTCCGGCATCCCCTGGCGCCTGCTCGCCCGCGCCGCGCCCAAACACAGCGTGCTCATTTGGCTCGGCGATTTCGCGCCGCGCCCCGAGCCCGACGGTTGGCCGGTCATGCGCCGCCGTTACCAACCGATGGGATTCCGCGTGGACGACCCGTGGGAACGCGCGTTGCCCGAAGGCGAAGCGTTCACCGCCTACGATCCCGTTAACGCCCGTCTCGTCTCGCTCGAAAACTCGCCCGCCCAACGCGCCGCCCACGCCGCCTGGCGCGAGGAACGCGACGCCGCCTGGCGTAGTCTTTTCCCGGATACGCTCACTCGTCTGGTCGTCGGAACCGACGAAGATCGCCTCGACGCCCTTGTGCGTTTTTTCCACGCCCGCCAGGCGCGCTAAAGCGCGCAATCGCCAAACGTCTAAAATTCCAAACGCCAAAGATGTCTCATTTGGAACTCTCCCATTCCCCTCTGTTTTCTTTGGATTTTGGACCTTTGGTGTTTGGCGTTTCCAGTCTCGCTCCCGCTTTCGTTGGCGTTTGGACCTTGGACGTTTGGAATTTTCGGGTCGCAGACCCGGCTTGGCTCCTCGCCCTCCTGCTCATTCCGCTGATCCTCTGGCTGCGCAGACGCCGCTCCGTTCCCGTCCTACTCGTTCCGTTCGCCGCCGCCTGGCATCGCCCGTCACTCGCCTCGTTTTCACGTTGGCCCACCGCCCTCGCCGTCCTCGGTATCGTCCTCCTCGTCGTGGCCCTCGCCCGTCCCCAACGCGTCGAAGACAAACGCGAGATCCGCACCGAGGGCTACGACATCATGCTCGCGATCGACCTTTCCACCTCGATGCTTGCCGAGGACTACGAACGCGGCGACGTGCGCATCAACCGCCTCCAAGCGATCAAGCCCGTCGTCCAAGCATTCATCACTCAACGCCCCAGCGACCGCATCGGCATCGTCGTTTTCTCGGGCCGCGCCTACACGCTGGCCCCGCTCACGTTCGACCACGCGTGGCTGGGCAAACAAGTCGAGCGTCTCAAAACCGGACTCATCGAAGACGGCACCGCCATCGGTGACGGACTCGGCCTCGCCCTCACGCGCCTCGAACAAGCCGCCCGCGACCAAGCCGGACGTCGCCAAGGCGCGTTCGTGGTCCTGTTGACTGACGGTGCCAACAACCGCGGCACGCTCGAACCACTTCAATCCGCCGCCGTCGCCCAAAGCCGCGGCATTCCCGTTTACACCATCGGCGCCGGCCGCGACGGACTCGTGCCCTATCCTGTCACCGATCAAGCCGGCAACGTCATCGGTTATCGCCGCGTCGCCTCCGACCTCGATCACAACACCCTCATCGAAATCGCGAACCTCACAGGTGGGCGCGCCTATCGCGCCGACGACGGCCAAGCCATCGAGTCCGCCTTCAAGGCCATCGACCGCGCTCAAAAGATCGAATTCCAATCCAAGAGCTTTCTTCTCACCACCGAGCTCTTCGCCTGGCTCGCAGCCCCCGGCCTCGCCTGCCTCCTCCTCGCCGGCCTGTTCTCATCCCACCGACTAGCGCCTAGACACTAGCCCAATGACCTTCCACTGGCCTCACGCGTTCTGGCTCCTGCTCGTCCCGCTCATATTCCTCGTGCGCGACCTGCG
>DFYA01000077.1 GCA_002382525.1 Opitutaceae bacterium UBA4094 | reverse complement strand
TCGTTTACGCCTACCGCGCCGGCCTGTCCAAAGACGTGTTTCTCGCCCTCATCATGGCGCTCTACGTCTGCTACGAGCCCATCAAGAAACTCGCCGCCCTCAGCAACGACACCAAACGCGGAGCCGCCGCGCTCGACCGGCTCGAATACGTGCTCAACGAACCCGTCTCGATCACCGACCCGGCCCACCCCGTCCCCATCGATCGCGTGCGCGGCAACCTCGCGTTCGAGAACGTTTCCTTCGCCTACAAGAGCGACGTTCCCGCCATCAAAAACGTCTCCGTGTCGATCCCCGCCGGCACCGTCTGCGCGCTCGTCGGCCCGAGCGGCGCCGGCAAATCCACCTTCGCCAACCTTGTCCCGCGTTTCTACGACACCGCATCGGGACGCGTCACGCTCGACGGCATCGACATCAAGTCGCTTCGCCTCGCCGACCTCCGCGCCAACATCGCCGTCGTCTCCCAAGAGCCGTTCCTCTTCAACGACACGATTTACAACAACCTCCTCCTCGGTCGCGCCGACGCCACCCGCGCCGAGGTCGAGCAAGCCGCCCGCGAAGCCAGCGCGCACGACTTCATCCTGTCGTTGCCCGCCGGATACGACACGATCGTCGGCGAACGCGGCGCCTCGCTCTCGGGCGGACAACGCCAGCGCATCGCCCTCGCCCGCGCCTTCCTTCGCAACGCTCCGCTGCTCATCCTCGACGAGGCCACCAGCGCCTTGGACAGCGAAAGTGAGTCCGCCATTCAGCAGGCGCTCAAGAAACTCGTTGCCGGCAAAACCGTGCTGATCATCGCCCATCGCTTCAGCACGATCCGCGACGCCTCGATGATCCTCGTCTTCGAGCGCGGCCACATCGTCGACTGCGGTGCGCACGCCGACCTCTACACGCGCAGCCCGCTCTACAAAGCTCTCTACGACCAGCAAAACGCCACGCACTGAGCCGCGCGTTTCCTGTCCCCCGCCGTTCCGTCCCCGATGTCCAGCGAAGAGCCGAAGACCTTTTCCCGCCAAGCGGAGAACCTCATTGCCGCCCTGCGCCGCGTGCCCGACACCACGCCGGCACGCATGAAAAAGCGTCCGACCAAGGAGCTCTCCAGCCTCGTCGAGGAGCTGATGGTGAAGTTCCAAATCGGACGCGACTCGCCCGAGCAACTAATCCGCGACAACTGGCGCGAACTCGTCGGACCCGCTAACGCCCATTATTCGCACGCAGTTCAGATCGATCCGCGCGGACGCCTCACGGTTCTCGCCGGCCATGCGGTGGTCCGCAATGAACTCTTCCACCACCGCAAAACGATCGTGGAACGCATCCGCAAGCTCCCCGGCTGCTCTCACGTCCGCGAACTCAACGTCCGCGCCGGATAAACCCCACGACTAACGAAGCGCCCCCGCCTCCGACGTGGGAAGCGAGCTTGCTCGCGATGACGCGCGCAGCGCGCCAACACCGAGCCCTCTCGCCGCCCTTACCGCCTCTCAATTTCACCGCGATCCAGCAAAATTTTCGCTTGCCCACGTAACCGCGAACCGGGAACTTGGTCCCTTGCGTTAGTGTAGCTCCGTCGGTTACGGGGCTCCACCATGACTGGTCCGGCATTCCGCCGGATTGGAACGGTGACGCCGGCAGACGCCGTGGTTTTCGCCACGACGGAAGCGGGTGGCACGAGGCCTGCAAAGGTCTCCTACAGTCGTGTAACCCAGTTCAAACTAAACCATGTCAACGATCGCTAAACCCGAAATCATCTCCGAATACAAAGTCCACGATACGGACACCGGCTCCTCCGAAGTCCAGGTCGCTCTGCTGACCGCTCGCATCAATCACTTGACCGAGCACCTCCGCACGCACCGCAAAGATTTCCACAGCCGCCGCGGCCTCCTCCAGATGGCCTCCCGCCGCCGCAAGCTGCTCGACTATCTCAAGCGCCACAACCTGCCGAAGTATAACGAGCTCCTCAAGAAGCTCAATCTTCGCAAGTAACCAGCCCCCTTCAGCAACACGGGCGACCCCAACCGGGGGTCGCCCGTTGTCTTTAACGACACTCGAGACTAGCGCGGGACATTTCTGAATGATTCCGTCCGACCGACGGCGCCAACCAGAAATCTCTCGTCCAAGACGAGGATTGCGAGACGGGTCACCCGTTCAGATTTCATCTCTTTAGAAAGTGGCATGGGCATCCTGCCCATGAGTCCGGTCGGTAGACCACTCGGACCTCCTCCGGGTTCTTCGCCTTCACTTTCTTAAAACCCCGAGCCGCCCCTGCCGCGTGTCGCAGGCCGTCTCTCCTTATCCGCGACGCGCAACCGTATCCGAAATATAAATACATCATGTCCCTGAAGCAGAAACACTCCGTCACGGTCCCCGAACTCGGGATCACGTTCTCCACCGGCACCTACGCCGCCCTCGCCAACGGCGCGGTCAATGTCGCCGTCGGTGAGACCAACATCTTTGTCACCGCCTGCGTCGCCCAGTCGATGCGCCCCGGCCAGGACTTCTTCCCCCTCACCGTCGATTACCGCGAAAAATACGCCGCCGCCGGCCGCTTCCCCGGCGGTTACTTCAAGCGCGAGGG
>DFYA01000081.1:4325-4657 GCA_002382525.1 Opitutaceae bacterium UBA4094 | reverse complement strand
GCGGCGAGGTTGACGATGTCCGGGTAGGCGTCCTCGACGGCTTCCTTCGCGTCCCACAGTTGGAATTCGCGCATGCCGGGCGTGTCGATCACGAGGGCGCCGGTGGGGGTCTGCGTGAGTTCGCGACGCGTGGTCGTGTGGCGGCCGCGGCTGTCTTTTTCGCGGACCTCGCCGGTGGGCATGGCCTCGGCGTCTTTGAGGAGGCGGTTGATGAGCGTGGATTTGCCGGCGCCGGACGAGCCGACGAACGTGAGCGTGCGGCCGGGCAACGCGTAGGTTTCGGCGAGGGCTTTGAGGCCTTTGCGCGTGTAGGTGCTGGTGATGCACACCGG
>DFYA01000081.1:0-4319 GCA_002382525.1 Opitutaceae bacterium UBA4094 | reverse complement strand
TGGATGCGCTTCGCGTTGTAGTTGGCGTCGAGCCCGCTGACGAGGAACACGGTGTCGATGTTGGTGGCGACGATCTGTTCGACTTGGCGCTCGCCGGCGGCCTGGCGGGAGAACCGCGAGCGGCGCGGGAGCAGGGCGTGGATCTGCGCGCGGCGTTTGTCGGCGGACACCTGCACGACGACCCAATCACCGACGGCGGGGTAGGATTGCGCGTCGCGATCGGCGGCGTGGTGGAACTTGCCGGTGAGTTCGCCGAGGACTTCGCCGGACTCGGTTTGCACGGCGTAATAGTGGCGGCGCAATTCGACGACCACGCGTGCGGGTTCGAGCTGAGGCGCGGCTTGGGCGGCGAAGGCTTTGGCCCACGCGTCGTCCCAGCCGTAGGAGCGGAGGAGGGGGTTTTCCACGGAGCACGGAGGGCGGTTGGCAGAGAACGGAGGACGGGTCGCGGTTCTTTCTCTTAATCGTTCTCTTTCGTCAGGGGGGCCGAGGCGGTGTTGGACGCTCGGGGCCCGGAAGGGAGAAAGATTAAGATAAAGAGGAAAGAAAGAGGGGCGAACTTGCTCAGGTCAGCTCGATCACGCGGCGGGCGGGGTCGGGGTTTTGGCGGTAAAAGAGCGCGGTCGCGCCCACGGAGCTGATGAACAAGCAGCGGCCCTCGTCGGCAATCTGGGGAGCGAGGGCGGCCCGTGCGTCACGGTCGGCGGCGACAAAGCGGACTTTGACGAGTTCGCGGGCGTTCAGGTGTTTTTGAAGTTCGGTGAAGAACTCGGGCGTGAGGCCGCTTTTGCCGACTTTGACGGAGGCTTCGAGGGTTTGGCCGACGCCGCGGAGAAACGTTTTCTGCGCGCCGGTGAGAGGAAATTCATACATGTGTGCGCCACGCAAAGCGACGGGCGACGGAGAGGCAAAAGGAAACGCGCCCGGGCGCACGGCGGGACGTGAGGGCAGGTTTGTCACTTATTAGGTGACAAATGAGGCGGATGCCCCGTGCCGCGGGTCGGTTTTCCGCCCCATGGCGCGGGGGCGGTTCATGGGCGACTTTGTGGCTTTCCCAGAGCGATGGCCGGAACGCTTTCGCGCCATTGCCGCCAACCCTTAACCGGAGGAACTACAGATGTTAATAGATGCCAAAACAATCGAGGGCTTTGAAATTCACGCAACCGACGGAGATATCGGCAAAGTCCATGACGTGTTGTTTGATGACGACCAGTGGACCGTTCGTTACTTGGTCGTGAGCACGGGCTCGTGGATCAACCGCGAGCGGGTGCTGTTGTCTCCGGAGTGTGTCACTGGCGTCGATTCCGACGAGCGCAAGCTGAGCGTGTCGCTTCGGCGGCAGCAGGTGGAGGATAGCCCGGACGTGAGTTCGGACATACCGGTCTCCCGTCAACAGGAGGAGCGGTTGCGCAGCTACTACGCTTGGCCGGTGTATTGGGGTGGAGCCGGGCTCGGGGATACCATGGGTGGAGGGCTGACTCCGGCGGTCGCGCCCGGCGCCCCCATGCTGATGATGCCGCGGCCGGTGGATGAGACGTTGTCGGGATCCGTGGATGCATCGGCTCCGCCGCCGTCCCAAGAAACGGAGCCCGCCGGCGATCCGCATCTGCGGAGCGCACGGGAAGTCCGTGATTACGAGATCGCCGCGACCGACGGCGACATCGGGCATGTCGAGGATCTGGTCATTGATGTTCGCGCCTGGTCTGTCCATCGGTTGGTGGTGGATACGAAGAATTGGTGGCCGGGTCGCAAGGTCGTTGTATCCCCGCGACAAATACAACGCGTCCGGTGGTCGGATCATTCGGTCCGGGTCAATCTCACGCGTGACGAAATCAAGCACGCGCCGGAGTTTGCTACGGAGCGCGCGGCGTGATCCGGGGCGCACGGCCCGGTCGTGGAACCGGGCCGGGGGAGGCGCTCCGGATTTTACCGGGGGCGCTTTCCGGTGGGGAACGCAGGAGCACATCTGCGGCGGTTGCGGATAAGCGCTTGGGAGACTCTCCCCATATCGAATTGGCCGGAGTGGGGTTAGGTTGGGGCGCGGTTGGTCGTGCGCCCGATGGCGTCCGCTTACGACCGCTGAATACAAACCCTCCCGGCCTCCGGAGCCCTTATCTCGCAGGTCGAAATCTCGAAACGAATCCCATGAACATCCAAATTACTCCCCTTAAAACCGCGGCTGTTGCCGCAGTCATCGGTCTGAGCCCGGCGCTCGTCGCGCAGAGCTCGATGAACAGTCAGCAGAGCAACCAGCAGCAGCAAAACAGCCGCTCCGCCCAGCAGCAGCAATCGCAGCCGTATTCTCAGTCCCAGCAGGCGCGGGAACAGTCCCAGCACACGACCGGGACGCACGCCTCCACACGCGCGCAGACGGTCCGCGCCGCCGGCGAGGATCCCCGCGGTCACCAAGTTAGCAACTTGAAGGGCTGGGAAGTGAAGAGCCAAGGCGATGAAAAGCTCGGCGACTTGAGCGACTTCATCGTCGATACGCAGTCCGGAAAAATCGTTTATGCGGTCATCGGTTCCGGTGGTGTGCTCGGTATCGGCGAAACCTTGCGGGCGGTGCCGTTCAAGGCCCTCCGGCAAGGCGCTGCGGGCGAAGAGGAAATGATCCTCAATATCGACCAAGCCAAGTGGTCCCAGGCTCCGGTCTTCAAGAAGGACCAGATTGCCGCCTTGGGCCAGGACCAACGCCGTCAGCAGATCTTCCAGCACTACGGTCAGACCGAAGACTCGCAGCGCAGCATGCAGCGCCCGGGTCAGGCCCAAGGTCAGCAGGGCCAGCAGCAGTCGCAGCGCGCCTCGCAAGGCGCCCAGCAGTTGGCGCTCGCCAGCGACATCATCGGTCGCGACATCCGCAGCGGCCAGCAGGAGGTCGGTGAGGTGGAAGACATCATCGTGCAGTTCCGCAATCGCACGGCCGCCGCTTTGATCGATCCGGAAGATGATTTCGCCGGCACCGATCAGAACTATATCGTTCCGCTCAACAAGCTGACGATCGCCGGTGATGACGCGTTGACCACCACGCTGACCCGTCAGGACTTTGCCGGAGCCCGTCCGACTCAGGACGATTCGTGGAGCAACGAAAGCACGGGCTACGTGAGCACGCTCTACGTCTGGCCGATGCACAACGCCGGGCTCAATCAGCAGGCCGGAGCCCAGACCCGTTCGCAGGACATGGATCGTCGTCAGACGCAGACCTCGTCTGATTCGCAGCAGAAGCAGGCGCCGATCGCCGCGGTTCGTCAGGCGATCCAAGCCGAAGGCGGTCAGAGCAACATCAATGTGACCACCTCGGGCGACAAGCTGGTCTTGTCTGGCACGGTGCAATCCGAAGATATCAAGGATCGCATCGAGGATCGCGCCGAGCGCGCGGCCGACGGCTGGGACATCGATAACCAGATCCGCGTGGCTCAACAGGACGAGTAATCGCGGGTGACACTTCGGGGCGCCGCTCAACCCGGCGCCCCTTTTCATTTTCGCCTCGCGCGAGCGCGGGGCGGATAGAGGCGGTGTGGCCCGTCGGTTCGGCGTGCGGTAAGGGGCACGCCGGGTTCAGTGGGAATTGAGCACGGCCGGCCACACCTGCTTTTTACGCCGAAGGAAGGCGCAAACGGGAATTTCCACCCGGGGTGCGCGCCCGGCGTTTTGGGCGACCACGAGCGGAATATTCACCATGCTGCGGACAAGGCGCGCACCGTCGGCGCTTCGGAGACGCTACCCCTATCGCGGAGGCTCGATCCGGGGTAAGTTGCGAAAACCCCTATACCTTTTTTCTCATGAAGACTTTTTCGTTAGCGATCCTCACCTTGGCAGCTCTGATCGGCACCAGCGCGGTGGCTCACGCCGCAGATGAAGCGAATCGCGCGCGACAGGCGGGCGAATTGATCGGCTGGAGTGTGAGCACCGCTTCGGGCGAAGTGCTCGGCGAGGTGAGCGACCTCGCGGTGGACCCGCGCGCCGGCCAAGTCGTTTATGCGATCGTGGCGTCGCGTGAAGGGGAAGACCGGGAGACGCTGAGAGCGGTGCCCTTCGCGGCGATGCTGCCGGGAGCGCGCTCCGACCGGATGACGCTGGGCGTGGACAGTGCGCGTTGGTCGCAGGCACCGCAGCTTCAGAAAGACGACGTGGCGGGACTCGCGGAGCCGTCGCGCAAGCAGGAGCTTTTTTCCTTCTACAACGATGCCTTGAACGAGCAGACCCCGCGGACGGACGACGCGTTTGCCAATGCCCCGACTGCGGGCGGAGCGGAGGCGGGCGCGAGTTTGGCGACGCCCTCACTCGTATTGAGCAGCCAGCTCGCGACGCAGGAGCTGCGC
>DFYA01000032.1 GCA_002382525.1 Opitutaceae bacterium UBA4094 | reverse complement strand
GCGGTGCATGAGGCGTGCGAACGGCTGCGGCGCGGGGAGTGCGCGCTGGCGATCGCGGGCGGGGTGAACGTGTATGTGCATCCGTCGGCGTTTGTGAGTTTGAGCGCGGCGGGAATGCTGTCGCGGGACGGGGTGTGTCGGAGTTTTGGGCGCGGAGGAAACGGCATCGCGTTGGGCGAAGGGGTGGGCGCGGTGTTGCTCAAGCCGCTGGCGCAGGCGCTGCGCGACGGTGACTCAATTCATGCGGTGATTCGCGGGTCGGGGGTGAATCACGGCGGGCGGACGAATGGCTACACGGTGCCGAATCCGACGGCGCAGGCGGAGCTGGTGCGCGAGACGCTGGACAAGGCGGGCGTGTCGGCGCGGACGGTGGGTTATGTGGAGGCGCACGGCACGGGCACGGCGTTGGGCGATCCGATCGAGATCACGGGGCTGACGCTGGCGTTTGCGAAGGACACGCGAGAGACGGGTTTTTGCGCGGTGGGCTCGGCGAAGACGAATCTCGGGCACTTGGAGGCGGCGGCGGGCATCGCGGGGCTCACGAAGACGGTGCTGCAATTGAAGCACGGGCGGTTGGTGCCGAGCCTGCATGCGGGCGAGTTGAACGAGGCCATTGATTTTGGCCGGACGCCTTTTGTGGTGCAGCGGGAATTGGCGGAGTGGGTGCGTCCGGTGGGCGGCGCGCGCGTGGCGGGCGTGTCGTCGTTTGGCGCGGGCGGGGTGAATGCGCATGTGGTGGTGGAGGAGGCGGTGGCGGCGGAACGGCGGGGGACGGGGAATGGGACCTATGGGACGGATGGGACTAATGGTGTGGAGACGGAGGCTGTGATGGTGGTGTTGTCGGCCAAGGATGAGGCGCGGTTGAAGGAGGTCGCGGGGCGGTTGCTCGCGTGGGTGAGCGATGAGGAGAAGACGCGCGGGGTGATGCTGCGTGACGTGGCGTTTACGTTGCAGGTCGGCCGTGAGGCGATGGACGAGCGCTGGGCGTGTGTGGTGGGAACGTGGGCGGAATTGGCGGTGGTGCTGCGCGGGTTGGTGGAGGGGCGCTCGGGCGACGCGGGGTTGCGCGGGCGGGTGCGGGAGAACCGGGAGCTGTTGGCGATGTTGACGACGGACGAGGATATCCGCGGCGCGGTCGCTTCGTGGGTGGCGAAGAAGAAGTATGAAAAGCTGCTGGGCTTGTGGGTGCGCGGGTTGAACGTGGAATGGGAGGAACTTTATGCGGGCGAGGGGGCGCGGCGTGTGCATCTGCCGGTGTATCCGTTTGCGAAGGAGCGGTATTGGTTTGAGGACGGCGATGGACGGACGGAGAAGACGAAGACGTGGCTGGGGGCGCCAGCGTGGCGGGAGTGCGCTGTGCCGCCGGTGGACGCGCGTGATGTTACTGGCGTGCGTCGGGAGGTGCTGGTGATCGATGATCTGGCGCAGGGGGCAGTCGCGGATCGATTCACGGAATGTGCGCGTCGAGTGTTGGAGCGTGTGCGCACGCTGCTGCGGGAGCGAAGCGCGGGCGACGTGTTGTTGCAGGTGGTTGTCACGGCTGAGGCAGGGATAGGCGGACTCGCGGGGCTGTTGCGGACGGCGCGACGGGAGAATCCGCGGTTTTGTGGACAAGTCGTCGAAATGGAGCGCGGTGTCGCGAGCGAGGTGGTGGACGCGCGGTTGGCCGAGTGCGCGCGGAGGCCGGGGGAGATGTTTGTGCGTTATGTGGGTGGGCGGGCGATGGCGCAGACGTGGAGTGAATTGCCGGCGCGCGGCGGCGATGCGGGGCGTCCGTGGAAAGACGGAGGCGTGTATGTGATCAGCGGTGGTGCGGGCGGGCTGGGACGGGTGTTTGCGCGGGAGATCGCGCGGACGACGAAAGGTGCGCGCATGGTGTTGATCGGACGCACGGAACTTGATGAGGCGAAGCGGGCGCTGTTGGCCGAGATCGAGGCGGCGGGTGCGCGGGCGGAGTATCGTCGGGGTGACGTGGCCGATGCGCGTGTAGTTGAACATTTGATACGAGAGGTGCGGATGGAGCACGGACGCATTGACGGCGTAATTCACGCGGCGGGCGTGGCGCGGGACGGGTTTATCCTCAAGAAAACGGACGCGGAGCTGGAGACGGTGTTGGCGCCGAAGGTGGCGGGGCTGGTGAATCTCGACGAGGCGACGCGCGAGGACGCGTTGGATATGTTTGTGTGTTTTTCGTCGGTGGCGGCGTGTCTGGGCAACGCGGGGCAGGCGGATTACGCGGCGGCGAATGCGTTTATGGATGCGTATGCCGCGTGGCGCGCGGGCGAAGTCGCGGCGGGGCGGCGGCAGGGGCGCACGGTGTCGGTCAATTGGCCGCTGTGGGAAGACGGCGGGATGACGGTGGACGCGGTGACGCGCGCGGAGCTGCGGGCGCAGGCCGGCATGGAGCCGCTGCGCACGGACGTGGGGCTTGCGTTGTTTTACCGGGCGCTGGCGAGCGGCGAGGCGCAGGTTGCGGCGATGCAGGGAGATGCGGCGAAGTTTGCGGCGTTGTTGATGGACGTGCGTTCGGGCACGGCTGCGCAGGAGAAACGGGAGGAGACGGTGGAGCGCGTCGGGGGCGGATTGAAAGAGGGCACGCTACGCGAGCTGGTGGCGGTGTTTGGCGACGTGATCGGCATGCCGGCCGAGCAAGTGGATGCGCGCGAGCGGCTGGAGCGGTTTGGGGCGGATTCGATCATGATCGCGAAGCTGAATCAGCGGCTTGGGCGCGTCTTCGAAAAGCTGCCGAAGACGTTGTTTTTTGAATACGAGACGCTGGAGGCGGTGGCGGAGTATTTGGTGGAGCAGCACGGGCGGGCGTGTGCGGAATGGGTGGGCGTGGGGGCGGGGGCGAAAACGGGCCACTCGCTCACGCTCGCAACTACGGTGGAGGGGGAGAAGGAACGCTCGCTCACGCTCGCGCCTACGGTGGGGGAACCGATTGCGATTATTGGAATGAGTGCGCGGCTGCCGGGTGCGGAGACGGTCGAGGACTACTGGAAGGTGTTGCGCGAAGGACGGGACTGCGTGCGCGAGATTCCGGCGGAGCGGTGGAGTCTGGACGGGTTCTTCGAGGCGGATCCGAAGAAGGCGGTGGCGCAGGGGAAGAGTTATGGGAAGTGGGGCGCGTTTATCGACGGCTTCGCGGACTTCGATCCGTTGTTCTTCAATATCTCCCCGCAAGAAGCGTTGGGGATGGATCCGCATGAGCGTCTGTTTTTGCAGGCGTGCTGGGAGGTCTTGGAAGATGCCGGCTACACGACCGAACGGCTGGTGACGCAGCACGATCGCAACGTCGGCGTGTTCGCGGGCATCACGAAGGTCGGCTATGCGCTGCACGGTCCCGGGTTGAGGGAAAAGGGCGG
>DFYA01000037.1 GCA_002382525.1 Opitutaceae bacterium UBA4094 | reverse complement strand
GGCACTCGCGTGATGCGCGTGAGTTCCTTTTCGAAAAACTCCGTCGAGCCGAGCGTCGCCGACATGAGCAGAAACCGCGTGCGCGGCATCAGCAGCAGCGGCGCCTGCCACGCGTAACCGCGCTCGGCGTCCGAGTAATAGTGAAACTCGTCCATGATCACCGCCTTGATCGCGTCGGCGCGCTCGCCGCCCGCGAGCGCGAGGTTGGCCAAAATCTCTGCAGTGCAACACAACACCGGCGCGTGGGGATTCACGCTCGCGTCGCCCGTCATCATGCCGACGTTCTCTGGCCCAAACTCGCGGCACAGCGAAAGGAATTTTTCGTTCACCAGCGCCTTGATCGGGCACGTATAGACCGACCGCTGGCCCGCGCACAGCGCCTTGAAACTGAAGGCCGAGGCGACAAGCGACTTGCCCGAGCCGGTCGGCGTATTCAAAATCACATTACGTCCGGCGAATAGCTCCAGAATCGCCTCCTCCTGCTCGGCGTAGAGTTCGAGACCGCGTTCCTTGGTCGCCTCAAGGAAGCGGTCGAGCACGGCGTCCGCGTCGGGAAATCCCGTAAGGGGCGCAAGCGGGGCGGGAGTGGGTGCGGACGACGATGACATGTCGCTCCACAAGGGAGGGCGTCTCACGGAGTGACAAGCCGGGTTACACGCCACGGGGAAATTCCCACCCCGGCTCCGGCGGATTGACACCTTTCGCAACCGCCCGCTTCGTCCCCGGTTATGAACCCTTGGCTGGCTCTCGTTCTCGGATTGGTTGTGCTCTATTTCGGCGCGCAAGCGCTCGTCAAAGGCGGCGCCAGCCTCGCGCTGCGTCTTGGGCTCACGCCGCTGGTCGTCGGACTCACCGTGATGGCGTTTGGCACGAGCAGTCCGGAGATGGTCGTGAGTATCCAAGCCGCCATGACCGGCAACGGCGCGATCTCCATCGGCAACGTCATCGGTTCCAACATCTGCAACATCGCGCTGATCCTCGGCGTGTGCGCCTTGATCATCCCGCTCACGGCATCCGCCCAAGTGATTCGCCGGGAAGTGCCGATCATGATCGGCGCCTCGGTCGTAGCGCTGCTCATGTTGCTCGATAAACACTTGGCCCGCTGGGAAGGCGCGGTGCTGCTGGTTGGCCTCGTCGTCTACACCGTGCGCACCGTGCAGCAGGCGCGGGCGGAGACGTCGGCGGAAGCCGCCAAAGGATTTTCAGACGAGTTCGGACCGCAACCGACCGGCGTGGGAATCAGTTTCTTATTCGTGCTGATCGGCTTGGGCGGCCTGATCGTGGGTTCGCACTTTTTTGTCGAAGGCGCCGTCACCCTCGCCGCTTCGTGGGGAATGAGCCCGGTGGCAATCGGTCTCACCGTGGTCGCAGTCGGCACCAGCTTGCCGGAACTCGCGACATCGTTGGTGGCGGCGTTTCGCAAGGAAGCCGACGTGGCGATCGGCAACGTGGTCGGCTCTTGTTTGTTCAACCTGCTGGGCATTCTCGGCGTGGCGGCGCTCGTGAGCCCCATCGATGCGCCGGGGCTGGAATGGGGTGACCTCGCGGTGATGTTGATCATCTCGGTGGCCTTGTTGCCGTTGGCCAAGAGCGGCGGGCGCATCAGCCGACGCGAAGGCGCGGTATTGTTGGCTGCCTACGTCGGCTACACCACGTGGCTCTTGGCGCGAGCGACGAGTTAACGGCGCCAGCATTTTGAAGGTGGGAAGCGGGCTTGCTCGCGATTTCGGGCGTCCGATCGCGAGCAAGGTCGCTTCCCTCGACAGACCTCCGCAACCCGCAACGCGCACCGCAACTCTCCCTACTCCACCGTCTCTCGATCTTCCGAAAGCGTGAACTCGTAGGTGCCCGTGCCGGCGACATCGGAGTCGACCAACCGGATCACATCCATCTGCGACAACGGGATGCGCTCCTCGTGGGCTTCGCGCCCGCCCATATCGCTGCGCTCCGGGTAACCGAGCACGACCTCGACGTGAAGCATGCCTTGGTTCGTGGGCAGGTCGTGAACGTTGATCGTGCCGCGAAGGCCCACGGCGTTGGGATCATCGGAGCGGGCGGGTTTCACCAAAACGGTCTTCCCGTCGAGGCGTCGGATTTCTTCGAGGGTCATGGGCGCAGGGGGTTTAAACCGATTGGTGGGCTGCGCCCGCGGATGGTTCCCTCGCACGTTCGGCATTGATTGCGCGCGCCAGGAGGGTTAACACGTCGGCTCTTATGGGACGTCAATGGCTCCACGCGAAACGCGCGATCGTTAACAACAAAAAAGGTCAACTCGTCGGCAAATTGGTAAAGGAAATCACCGTCGCCGCGAAGATCGGCGGCGCGGATCAAGCCGCCAACGCGCGCCTCTTCGCCGCCGTGGAGAAAGCCAAAAAGGCCAGCGTCACGCGCGACGTGATCGAACGCGCCATCAACAAAGGCGCCGGTCTCGGCGGCGAAAAGATGGTCATGGACCACATCGTCTTCGAGGGCTACGCGCCACACAAGGTGCCGGTCATCGTCGAGGTTTACACCGACAACGTGCAGCGCACGACCCCCGAGATGCGCGTGCTCTTCAAGAAGGGCATCCTCGGCACCACCGGCAGCAACAAGTTCCTCTTCGAACACGTCGGCATCGTCGAAGCCCACACCGCGGCGACGGATGTCGATCTCGAAGCCGCTGCCATCGAGGCCGGCGCAAACGATTTTGAGGCGATCGGCCACGGACAAAACGATGACATCCCCGAAGGCGCAACCGGTGCGCGTTTCCACACCGAGCGCACCCAGGTGCACGCGGCCTCCACGTGGTTGAGCGCCAACGGCTGGACCGTCGTCACGAGCGAAATCGGCTACGTCGCCAAGATGTTCCCCGAGTTGACCGACGAACACCGCGCCGAAGTCGGCGAATTCCTGCAGGCGCTCGAAGAACACGACGACGTGCAGCGCGTGTGGGCTGCCGTGAAGTGATCCGGTAGAACCGCGTGCGTCCGGATTAGGCCCCGAGCTCGCTCGCGCTCTGAAACGAAAAAACGCGCCCGCGAGCAAACCTCCGCCGACCGTCCGCCCACCACCTACGCGCCCGGAAAAAGCCGCGCCGGGTATTCGCCTCGCGCGACTAGCTCCGCCAGCGCCGCCTGCACCCGCGGCTTGTCCTCTCGATACGTCACGCCAAACCAGCTCGCCGTGGTCGGGCGAACCACGACTGTCACCAACCCCTGCGCTACCTGCTCGGACACCGCTTCGGGCAGATAAAACTCCGACTTCAGCTCGCCGCCGCGCGCCTCAAGGAAGGCCTCGAACTGCTCGTTGAGCGCGGTAAACAACGTCGGCGTAAACGCCCAGCAGTTCATCGAGACGGTCTCGTCGCCTGAATACTTTTTATCGCCCTCCGCGCCAACTTCCTCGCGGCGAATACCGGTGTGCTCCACGACCTTTTCAAGATAACCGTCGCCATTCGCCGAGCACACGCCGCGCGACACCGCGCCGTTTTCCGACAAGGTATTCGAAAGTCGATACCCGATCATCGCGAACGCGGGCGCCGCTTCGGCATCCGCAGAGGGGGGCGCCTCGCGCAAGAACGCGGCCAGTTGCCGAAACGCATCGCGTCCGAAAAAGTCGTCCGCACCGATCACGGCGAAGGGCTCTGTGATTGCGTCGCGCGCGCACCACACCGCGTGACCGGTGCCCCATGGCTTTTCCCGCCCCGCCGGCACGGCGAACCCAGGAGGCAGCGCGTCCAGGGCTTGAAACACATAGTCAACCTTCACCGCGCCCGCGTATTTCGCCGACACCTGCGTGCGAAACGCCTCTTCGAACTCCTCGCGAATAACAAACACCACGCGCCCGAACCCTTCGCGAATGGCATCAAACACCGCGTAATCCAAAATCGTTTCGCCGGACGGGCCGAGGGGATCGACTTGTTTGAGGCCGCCGTAACGAGACCCCATACCTGCGGCGAGAACGAGAAGCGTGAGAGAGGTGTTCATGAGATAAAACGAATACACGCCGGATAACGATACACCACGCCCTCCGACGCTTTGACTGCGGCAATAATCGCGAGGACCAACGAGCCAATCGCGATCACCGGAAACAACAAGAGCCCTACTCCCAGAAAAACCAGCGGCACCGCGCACGCCGCATAGATTAGCACGGACAAATGAAAATTGAGCGCCTCCTTGGCGTGTTCCGAGACCTGTCCCGCGTCCTGTTTTTTGACGAGATAGACCACCAACGGCAGAATGATGCCGACGCCGAGCAGGGACGATAGATGGCAGATCAGACCAAGCACCTTGTCGTCACTGCTAGGACGCGGAGCGGGGATGAGTTGTAAATCGTCCATGTAGGCGGGGAAAACTCAGCCACCCCCTCGCCCCCACGCAAGCTCTGCCCGCCGCTCAACCTCACTCGCATGCGTCACATGATTACAGATCACAAAAAAGCCCGCCGGTCGTCGAGACCAGCGGGCGTTTCAAAATGGCGTCCCCACGGGGATTCGAA
>DFYA01000033.1:4579-6369 GCA_002382525.1 Opitutaceae bacterium UBA4094 | reverse complement strand
CATCCGGTTTCCGGATACGTCACCACCCCGGTTTTTGCTTTCTCCGACTTTGCGTCCTCGTGCGCGCTCCCGTGCGCCCGCTGACGCGTTCAAAACCCCAAAACAAACATGAAAACCGATCGCCCCAATCGATTCAGGCGCGCGTTGCCTATACTCGCGTGCCTCGTGCTCGGCTTAGCCGGCATCACCGCCCACGCCGCCCCGCTCCAACTCCACGTGGACGGCAACAAGGTCAAAGACAGCAATGGCAACGTCGTCCGCCTCCAGGGCGCCAACATCCCCAGCCTCGAATGGAAAAACGAGGGCGAACGCATCGTCCCGTCGCAGACGCACCTGCGCGATGTCTGGAAGGCCAACTTCATTCGCTTCCCGCTCTCGCAGGACCGCTGGTTCGGCTACGCCTCGGGGCAGACCGACGGCGGGGCCGCCTACCGTGCGATTGTGGATGGTATCGTAAGCCGCGCCCACGCCGGCAACTACTACGTGCTCCTCGACCTCCACTGGTCGAACCGCGGCACCTGGGGCTCTCACCTCGGTCAAGCCGCGATGCCCGACATGAACTCAGTCACCTTCTGGACGGACTGCGCCACGCGCTACAAAAACAACCCGTCTGTTCTCTTCGACCTCTACAACGAGCCCTACCTCGGCAACTGGGAGATCTGGCGCAATGGCGGCACGGTCACTCAGACCAATCAAACCACCGGGGTCACCACGATCTACCAATCACCCGGCATGCAGGGCTTGCTCAACGCCGTGCGCGCCACCGGCGCCAACAACGTCGTGGTCGTCGGTGGCATCGCCTACGGCTACGATCTCACCGGCGTCATGAACGGCTACGCGCTCACCGACACGCCGAGCGGTCGTGGTATCATTTATTCATCCCACGTGTATCCGTGGAAAACCGACCGCGATTCCAAGGTCACCATCGCCGCCGCCACCCATCCGATCCTGATCGGCGAATGCGGCGCCGATGATAGCCAAAACCCCGAAGGCGGCGGCACACCCCTCACGCCTCAAGGCGTCATCAACTGGTCCAACGGCCTCATCGCCTGGATGAACAACCACGGTTACCACTGGACCGGCTGGTCCTTCAACCCCGGCGCTGGACCCAAGATGGTCTCCGACTGGAATTACACTCCGACCCCGTGGGGCCAGATCGCCAAAAACCAAATGGCCACGGCGACGTTGCCGTCTCATCCCGAAGCACCCGGCATCCTCGGCCGTTACACCTTCGACGCGACTTCCGGCACCATCATCAACATCGGCACCGCCGGCTCCGCGCTCAACCTCACCAACACCGGTGGCACCACCGGCCGCGACAACGTCGGAGCCGGCGGCTACTCCGCCGCGGCCTTTCCCGGCTACGGCAAAGCCTTCAACGTGCTCGCCTCCGGCGACGGCACCTACCACTCCAGCACCGGCGGCTCGCCCGTCGGCGGCGGTTTGATCACCGCCTCCGGCGTTCCCCAGTCCAGCCTGCAAGGAGCAAACGGTTCCTTCACCTACGAGGCGTTGATCTCAATCACCACCACCTCAGGTGAGCAGGCCATTCTCTCGCACGACGGCAGCAGCACCCGCGGTTTTCACTTCCACCTCAACGGAAACCAGCTGCGGCTCTACACCGGCTCCACCACGCTATCCGCGCCGATCCCGACCACCGGCCCGCACGCGTTCACCGCCAACGAGTGGTTCCACGTCGCCGTGTCCTACAACGGCCAGGACAACACCGCAGGCAACCTGCGCTTCTACTGGACCGCCCTCGACGCGCCCGTCACTGCGGCCAACCTCAT
>DFYA01000033.1:4036-4514 GCA_002382525.1 Opitutaceae bacterium UBA4094 | reverse complement strand
TGGCCCCCGCCGTCCTGCTCACCACCAGCGACGCTTGGGAACAGACCAGCTTCACCGCCGGCACCCGCTGGAGCGACGGCCTCGTTCCCCACGCGGGCGCGACCTACGTCGTGGATGGCCTCGACCTGCGCACCCCGGGCAACACGTCCAGCATCACGTTCTCCGGCGAGTCGCTGCTCCTCCTCGACGGCGGACGCCTGGTGATGCGAACCAACGGCGGTGGAATCGTGACCGTGCCCGACATGTATTCAAATGGCGGCTACATGTCTCTCGGCCTGAACGGCGCCTTCACCCTCGCCGGCGGCCTCACGCTCCAAACCGGAGGCCTCGCCGTCTCGTCGGCCTCCACCGGTCGCACGTTGACCATCGCTTCGCAGATCGCCGGGCCTGGGCCCTTGTCGATCAGCATGGCCAACGCCACCGACCACACGACGCTCACCCATGGCGGCAACGCCTACTCGGGCGGCACGCTGGTTAA
>DFYA01000033.1:0-3880 GCA_002382525.1 Opitutaceae bacterium UBA4094 | reverse complement strand
ACCGGCACCGGCCGCCTGCAGGTCACACACAACTGATCTCACGCACGGCACCAGGCCGTGCAACCCCAGCGGCGAGGCGGCCCCACCGCCCCGCCGCTTTTTTTGCGCCAACGCCGCGGACCGTGGTGACGGTAACCACACGCCGCTCTCTTGTTTTTTTAACGTCCGGCCATGCTGACCATGTCGGCGAACTACCCCTTACCCCCAACTTGTTCGCCCGCCCACCGCAGCAGCCGTCGTCTCCTGGATGAGGCTTCGTGCGTCTTTACCTCAACCCCGTCCACTTGTTTTTACCCCATGAAAACATCTCGTAAGATCCTGTCCGCCTTTGGCGGCGCCGTCGTCGCGCTGCAATCCTTCGCACTCCTCGCCGCCCCCCCCACCACGCCTCCCATGTGGGGCGTCAACCTCGCCGGCGGCGAGTTCACCAGCTCCGCCATCCCCGGCACCCACGGCACCCACTACACCTATCCCGGCGTCGCCAATTTCGATTACTACAAGTCCCGCGGCATCGAGTTGATCCGCCTGCCGTTCAAGTGGGAACGGCTCCAACGCACCCTCTACGGCCCGCTCGATCCCGGGGAGCTCGCGCGCATCGACGGCGTGCTCGATCTGATCGAGGCGCGCGGCATGCGCGTGATCCTCGATATGCACAACTACGCGCGTTATAACCTCGATGGCACGGTCCACATCATCGGAACCCCCGAGCTCCCGCGCGCCGCGTTTCAGGACGTGTGGGCCAAGATCGCCGCCCACGTAAAACACCGCGACTCGATCTGGGCCTACGGAATCATGAACGAGCCCAACAAGATGAACGGCAACACGTGGAAGGACTCCGCCCAATACGCGGTCAATGGTATCCGCAGCCAGGATACACGTCATGCCATCCTGCTGCCGGGCGACCAGTGGAGCGGCGCCCACTGGTGGCTCACTCACGGCGCGAACCTCATCACCGTCGTCGACCCATCCAACAACGTCATCTACGAGGCCCACCAGTATTTCGACGAGGACAGCTCCGGCCAATACAAGCTCTCCTACGCCGCCTCCGGCGCCACCCCGAACACCGGCGTCTCGCGCCTCACTCAATTCGTCAACTGGTGCAACGCCAACGGCGTGCGCGGCTTCATCGGCGAATACGGCGTGCCGGACAACAATCCCAACTGGCTCACCGTGCTCGACAACGCGCTCGCCTACATGGTCGCCAACAACATCAGCGGCACCTACTGGGCCGGCGGTCCCGTCTGGGGCACCTACACGTTGTCCACCGAGATGCGCCGCTTGCACGAGGAAGCCCCGCAGATGGGCGTGCTCATCCCCTACGGTTCCGGCGTCGGCACCCGCCACTGGCCCTCCTACACGTGGTATCGAGACTCGGTCGCCTCCAGCCCGGCCGGCAGCTACACCTACCATTACAAGTCCGACAACGCGTCCATGGCGGTGAATTTCGAAGACCCTACCTCCGCCGTCGGCAACTACAATGGAATGAATGGCATTCGCTTCGACTACACCGTGCCTTCCAACGGGTGGGCCGGCGCCGGCATGCACATCAGCAACGGTGTGGCGCTCGAACCCAACTTCGCCCGCAATCACGTATTGTCTTTTTCCATCCGCGGCACCGCCGGTTCGTCGGTGCGGATCTTCCTGCGCGACGTGGACCTCGCCCAAAGCGCCAAGGTCAACACCGCCGCCTACGTCACCACCACCGGCTCGTGGCAGAAGGTCAGCATCCCGCTTTCCGCGTTTGTCACCGCCTCCTTCACCGGGACCAAGCGCATCGAGCGCCTCGCCTTCGAGGGCCTGCCAGCGAACAACACCGCCCACACCGTCCGCCTCGACAACTTCATCATCGAAAAGCCCGATGTCACCGGCCCCACGACCACCGTCGCCTCCCCCAACGGATCATCGTTTAACCTGGGTGCGTCGTTCACCGCCACCGCCACTGCGAGCGACCCGTCCGGCATCGACTTCGTCGAGTTTCTCTTAAACGGCGAGCGCGTCGCCATCGCCGAGACCGCTCCCTATGCCGCCACCTTGTCGCTTCCGGTCGAGGGTCAATATCGCCTCGTCGCCATCGCTTACGACCTACACGGCAACCCCGGCCGCTCCGCTCCCGTCAACCTTACCGCGCTTGGCGCGGCCCCGCCTCGCACCTTGATCGCGAGCGACACCTGGGACCAGACGAGCTTCACCAGCGGCGCGCGCTGGAGCGACGGTCAGGTCCCGCACACCGGCGCGCCTTACCGGGTCGAGGGGCGCGACCTGCGCTCCCCGGGCGGCACCGCCTCCCACACGTTCGGAGGCGATTCGCTCACGTTGAGCAACGGCGGCCGCCTTCTCCTCCGCACCACCGGCGCCGGTGTGGTCACGATCCCCGATCTGCGCGCCGACAACGGCATTATCAATCTCGCGCTCAACGGCACCTTCACTCTCGCCGGACAACTCGCGCTTCAGTCCGGCGGCCTCGCGGTCGTCTCCGGTTCCGCCAACCGACACCTCGTCATCACCGCGCCGATCAGCGGCCCCGGTGCGCTCTCCGTCGGCATGGGCGGCGCCAACGATCACACCACGCTGACCAGCTCGGCCAACACCTACGCCGGCGGCACGGTCATCACGCAGGGTGTGTTGCGCGCCCACGCCGACGCGGCCCTCGGTCTCGGTGATGTCACCGTGGCCAACAGCGCCGGCCTGCGTCTCGCCCAAGGCGTTTCCCACAACTACATCGCCGATTCCGCCACCCTCATCGTCGGGAGCAACGCGTCGGTGGAACTCGCTTTCACCGGCGTGGACCACCTTGCCGCGCTTTCCCTCGATGGTGGCGCCACCTTTGCCGCCGCCGGCGAATGGGGCGCGATTGGCTCCGGCGCCACCCACACCTCTCCGCGTCTCACCGGCAGCGGTCGTCTGCAGGTCGGCGTGACCACCTTCGTGCACTTGCTCGCAAGCGACACCTGGGAGCAGACGAGCTTCACTTCCGGCGCACGCTGGAGCGACGGTCAGGTGCCGCATGCCGGCGCGACTTACGTCGTGGACGGCATCAGCCTCCGCAGTCCGGGCAACACCCAAACGCACACCTTCTCCGGCGACGCGTTGGTCCTCATGGACGGCGGCGCGCTCGTTATGCGCACCACGTCTCCGGGCGCCGTCTTCATCGACGACCTCCGATCCGCCGGCGGCGTCATCACGCTCGCGCTCAACGGATCGTTCACGCTCGGCGGCGAGTTGGCCCTTCAAGGCGGCGGTCTCGCGGTGAACTCCGCCTCAACCAATCGCCACCTCACCATCGCCTCGAAGATCACCGGCATGGGTGCGCTCTCCGTCAGCATGGCGAGCGCCACCGACCACACCACGTTGACCCATAGCGCCAACACCTACGCCGGCGGCACGACCGTCTCGACCGGCATATTGCGCGCCCACGCCGACGGTGTGCTCGGCTCGGGCAACGTCACCGTTGCCAACGGCGCCCGGCTCCGTCTCGCCTCCGGTATCGCACACAACTACCTGGCCGACTCCGCCACGCTCGTCGTCGGTGCCACCGCCACCGTCGAGCTCGCGTATTCAGGTGTGGATACTCTCGCCGCGCTCTCCCTCGATGGCGGCATCACGTTTGTCGCCCCCGGAGAGTGGGGCGCCGTGGGATCCGGCGCGCCCAACACCTCCGCGCGCTTCACCGGCATCGGTCGGTTGCTGGTCACCGGCGCTTCCGGCGGCTTCGCACTCTGGCGCGACACGATGTTCCCGGCGACCGACCGCGACAACCTCGCGATCAGCGCCCCGTCGGCCGCGCCGTTTGGCGACGGCGTGGCGAACCTGCTGCGTTTCGCCTGTGGATTTGAACCGGGTCAACCGTTCGTCGCCCCCGTTGCCACCGCTTCGGAGGGCC
>DFYA01000073.1 GCA_002382525.1 Opitutaceae bacterium UBA4094 | reverse complement strand
ATCGGCATTTCCTCCGGCCCGATTGACGGCGTCGCCGGCCCACAAACCGCCGCCGCGCTGCGGGCTTTTCAACAATCCCGCGCGCTTCCCGTCACCGGTCGCCTCGACGACGCCACGCGCGCCGCGCTCACGCTCGACGTCCCGCCCCTCTCCACGTTCCTCGTCACCGCCGCCGATCTCGCGGGACTTCAGCCCACCGGCAAAAGTTGGCTCGAAAAATCCCAGCAGTCCGCCCTCGCCCACGAAACCGCCCTCGAACTCGTCGCCGAACGCACCCACGCTAACCCCAAGTTCATCAAGCGCCTCAACCCGTCCATCAACTGGGACGCGCCATCATCCGTCTCCGCCGACACCCGCCTCATCGTTCCCCACGTTGTGCTTGCCCCCTTTCCCGCAAAGGCCGCCCACATCGAGATCCGTCTCGCGGACCGCACCCTTCAAGCCCGTGACATCCACGGAAACCTCCTCGTGCACTTCCCGGTGAGCATCGCCCGCAAGGCCGAGAAGCGCCCCCTCGGCGATCTGCGCGTGACCGTCGTCATCCCGAATCCCAACTACACGTTCGACCCCGCCAACTTCCCCGAATCTCCCGAGGCGCTCGTCGACCCGACTCGCAAACTCATCCTTGCGCCGGGACCGAACAACCCCGTCGGCGTCGCTTGGATCGGCATCGACCGACCCGGCTACGGTATTCACGGGACGCATACACCCGAGCAAGTCGGCCGCACCGAGTCGATCGGCTGTTTCCGCTTGGCCAACTGGGACGCACGCACCCTTCTCTCCCTCGCGTGGGTTGGCCTGCCAGTCACCGTGCTGCCCTGAGCGCGGTCATTTTGAAACCAGCCGTCGTCGTGCAACGGCACCGGCTCACCCCTGCCCGCCTGCAAGCGCGACGAAAAGCGCAAGTAGGCTCGGGGGCTGGACGACCCTAAACGAGGGCCGCGTTTTGAAAGACCCTTTAAGACCAATGCGCTCAGCGCTCGTCGCGACCGGCGAGCTGCAGATGCGGATGCCGATAACGTTTTTCCTGAATGGCCTTCAATTCGGCCTCGGCTTCAAACCAGATCGCTTGGTCGCAACCGGTGGGACAACCCTGCTCGCGCCACAACTCGCGTGCGCGCTCAGCGATGGCTTCATGGGTGACAGTGAGTTCGCCATACGGCGAAGACGAATTTAGAGACGAAATATAGGAGTTCATAATGAGGGTGCATGTGGGAGTTTGAAAAAGGCCAACCCCGGCCGGAGCCGCCGGCATTGACTCACGCCAAACTAAACCGGTTCCGTCGCGAATTCCAGCCGGCCACTTGCATCCTCGGCGGATAAGTAGGCCGACGCGTCCGCAGAATACGGCATTCTGATGTCCCGATACCTAACCTCCCAGATCTACTACCTTGGAACCGGTCAATCCTCCCCCGCGTCACCGCCGGGGTTTTCGGAATCCTTCAACACCGCGCGCACCTCTGCGATCAAGCGACGCACGTCGTGCAAAATCTCCGTTACCTCCCGCCGCGCCTCCGCCCGCCAACGCGTATCGGCCAGTCCTTGTTCGTCGGCCGCCGCCAAGCCCGCCAACGCATCCCGCAGGTGTTCTCGCGCCTTTTTCAACCGCACCAGCACCGAGCCCGCAAACAACACCTCCGGCGGCCACTCCTCTGCGTCTTCGGCCGAACCGAGCGCGCCCGCCAGCTTTCCGCCGGCGATCATCACTCCGTTGAGGAGTTCGCGCAGCGGGTGCTCGGCCGCATCAGTCGCAGTCAGCCAGCGGTGCGCCTCAACCGCCTTCCGCATCCGTTCGCCGAACCCGTTGCAACGTTCCACCAATGGATGCCAACGGTCGTCCTCGTCCGGGTCGTCGGCACCCTCCGCGCGTTTCCACGAATCCGCCCCGACCTCCGCCTGCGCTTCCTCGGTGATTGCGTTCATCTCGGCGATCCACGCGGCACGCTCCGCCTCTTCCTCCGGCGTCAAAGGCTCCGGCTCGGGCTCGCCCCGGTCGAGACGCAGACGCTCGCGCTCTTCTCCCATGATGCGTTCAAAATCCGGCTCCTCCCCCGCGTCGCGTGCCCGCTCGATGCGCGCCTGCACCCGGTCGAGCAACAGATCCATGCGCGCCTGCTCCGCGTCCGCCTGCGCCTCGGCCTCGGTCTCATCGTCGTCGTCCTCCCCCTCCCCGTTGTCTTCCAACTCCGCGCCGGCGGCCAACTCGTCGGCCGACACGCCACTTAACCGCTCCGTAAACGCCATGATCGCCCGTCCATTCGCCTCCCGTTGCGCCTCCTCCTCCGCCTCGGTCATCGACCACGTGGCCGTCGAATCAAGCTCCAACGTGTAGTGCGCCGATTCGATCAGCACGCGTCCATTAAACTCGCTGTGCCATTCCAGATAGAGGCTGTTGCCCCAGTGCCAGGGAAACGGCTTACGCGCTTTGTAATACTCCATCAGTTCGTCCATTGAGCACTCCGGCACCTTCACCTTGCGCGACGCCGTGATGTCACCGACCACACCGTGCTGAACTGCGGCGAAATGCGTAAGGTCGTCGGGATCGCCGGCCTTCGGAGTCGGATTGCTAAACCGCAACACATGCCCCGCGACATCGCGCCACGCGTTGCCTTCAAGATTAAGCGTCACGGGCTCCTCGCGTCCCATAAACCACAGGCATCCAGTCACCCGGCCGCGCGTGCGGTTGTCGATTTCACCTCGAACCAGTTGTTCATCAATGCGCCACGCCATACCTGCAACTGTGCGCGCCACCGTGCGCGAGGCGAGCCGTTGTTCCAGAAGTTCCGAGGTGTGGCGGGCGCGCCCCCCTCTATATCAAACCGCGCCCTTACTCCGCGATCCGCCGCACCTCGGCCCGTCGGGGCACGGTGTCCACCGTCATCACAAAGTCGCCGTTTACCAGCGGCACCAGCTCGACCTTGGGGCTGTTTCGCACGGGCGCCGCGCGATAGCTGCCTTTCGAGACAATCTGCCAGCGACTGCCGTCCTCAAACGTCAACACCGTGCCCTCCTTCCATCCGGTCAACCGCCCGGCGATTTTCCCGCGCGTCACCGGAGGCGTCGCGGGTTCTCCCGACCGCACCACTCGGCCCGAAGCGGACGCGCCGCGTGGTTCCGCCGCCACCAGTTCATCGAGCCGCGCGCGCTCCTCGGGCGTGAGTTTGTCGAGTCCCGCCGCCTTGAAATCCGATTCCGACAGACGCTCGGAAAAACCCGCGTCCGCCGCCGCCACCGACGCCCCCAGCAAACATCCCATCCAAAAAACGCGCATCATACCCGCACCCAAACGCACCCGCGCGGGCCGCGCAACGGCGTTCCCCCCGCCGCGCTCGCCGAACACGCCGCGCGCTTGCGTTTAAGGCACGATCCGAACGCGTTTTTCGCCTCGTCCGCAGGTTGTTCCGCCATTCGCCAATCGACGCTTGCCAATGATTTTGGCGGGGCATCACTTTGACCCTTTCGTCAACGTTCCCCTCGTCCTCGCATGGCCGGCCGTCTCTCCTCACTACTCGATCCCTCCCGCATCCGCCTGCAGGTGCACAGCAACAAACGCACCGTGGCGCTGAACGAGGTCGCACGTATGCTCGACGGCCACGCCGACATCTCGAACTACCAAGGTTTCTATAACGAACTCCTCGCCCGCGAGCGCCTCGACACCACGTGCCTCGGCAACGAAATCGCCCTGCCCCACGCCCGCACCGAACACGTGCAAAAGATCGTCATGGCGGTCGGTCGCAGTGACACCGGCGTGCTCTTCGAGAACAGCAAACAAACCGTGAAGCTGCTCTTCGTCCTTGGCACCCCCAAGTCGAATCCCACCGACTACCTCCAAGTCGTCAGCGCCCTCTGCAAGATCTTCAAAGACCCCGCGAACCGTGACGCCCTCATGACCGCGTCCACCCCCGAGCAGTTCATCCAGGCGATCACCACCGCCGAAGAAAAACTCCTCAACCCCACCTGACCGAGGCGCCCGGTTTCTTCCCCTTTCTCGTTCCCGGCCTCTTCGCCCACCGGCCTCGCCCCGCTTCCGCACCCGCCTCTCACGCGCACCGCCCCACTCGCGCACACGGGGCTTGCCGCCTCGCCCCGCCGCGCAATCCTCCACCGCGCGGCATGATTCACTCCTTTATCTTCAGCGACGGAAAACTCGTCGGGCGCGACCTCGAAGTGGAAGCGCTCCGTCTCGTGCGCGCCGACAAAGGCCTCATCCTCTGGGTCGATCTCGAAAACCCCACCGAGGAGGAAATCAAAGCCGTCCTCTCCGACGTCTTCCAGTTCCACCCGCTGGCTATCGAAGACTGCGTCACCCCGAGCGCCTTGCCCAAACTCGAGGACTACGACCACTACCTGTTCCTCGTCATGCACGCCGTGGACTTCACTCGCACCGAGAAGTTCAACACCACGGAACTCGATTTCTTCATCGGCAAAGACTTCCTCGTCACCTTCCACCACCTTCCGCTCAAGCCCGTGTCCTCCGTCATGGAGCGCTGCGTCAAGGCCACCGGCCAAGTCGCACGCGGCCCCGACCGTCTCGCCCACCTCGTGCTCGATGCGATGGTGGACAACTTCAAGCCGATCACCGACGAACTCCGCGGCGAACTCGAACTCATCGAGGAAACCGTGCTCGCAGCCGACACGGAAAACCTCACGCCCAAGCTCATCGAGGTGCGCTCCGAACTGAACCACTTGCGCCAGATCGTGCGCCCGCAACGCGACATCGCGTCCCGCCTCGCCCACGGCGAGTCGAAGATCATCCGCTCCGTGATGTATCCCTATTTTCGTGACTTGCGCGACAACCTCGTGCGCATCGACGAAACCGCCGCCAGCTACGCCGACCAGTTGCTCATCTCCTTCGATCTCTATCTGAGCCGCTCCGGCTTCGAGGCCAACGAGGGCATCAAGGTCCTCACCGCTCTCACCGCCATCACGCTTCCCGGTATCTTGATCGGCACTTGGTATGGAATGAACTTCTCCAACATGCCGGAACTACGTTCCCCGCGCGCCTACCCGATCGTGATCGGTATCACGCTCCTGCTCACCGCGCTGATGTTCGCCTGGTGCAAACGCCGCCGCTGGATCTAGCCGCGCCTGCGGCGCGGAAATCCTAAATCCCAATTACTAAATCCTAAAAGCCGATCCCCTCAGCGCCTCCTCGTCACCGCGGCTCCCCGTTAGAATTTAGCCGCTTAGAATTTAGGATTTACGGCGAAGCCGTCGATATGATCACCACCCTCTATTACCGCGACCACAAGCTCCACGGGCACAACCCTCCCGTCGAGTCGCTGGCGGCTCTGCGCGCCGAGCCCAACGTTATGCTATGGGTCGATCTCTCCGACCCCACTCCGGAGGAAACAAAGGCCATCCTCGAAGACCTCTTTGGTTTTCACCCGCTCGTCATCGAAGACTGCGTGAGCGACTCACCGCTCCCAAAACTCGAAACCTACGACGACTACCTCTACTTCGTCATGCACGCGGTGGACTACTCAAAAACGGACAAGTTCACCACGACCGAGCTCGACCTCATCCTCGGGAAAAACTTTCTCGTCACCTTTCACCGCCAGCCGCTCAAACCCGTGCAGGCCGCCCTCGACCGCTGCCAACGCACGCCGACGACACCAGTCCGCGGCCCCGATCGTTTCGCCCACACGTTGCTCGACCTCATGGTCGAAGCCTACAAACCGGCCCTCGACGAATTGCGCGAGGAGATCGAATGGATTGAAAGCGCCGTGCTCGCCAACGTCCAGGGACGCGACCTCTTCCCCCGCGTCGTCGCCCTGCGCAAAGAGCTGACCCAACTCCGCCAGATCGTGCGCCCGCAACGCGAGGTCGCCACCGAACTCGCACTGGGCAAAGCGCGCCTTATCCGTGCGACGATTCTCCCCTATTTGCGCGACCTCGCCGAGGACCTCGCGCATATCGAGAACCAAGCCATCTCGTGGGCCGACCAGTTGATCCTCTCGTTTCGCGTCTACCTCAACAAATCCAGTCACGAAGCCAACCAAGGCATCCGCGTGCTCACCGCGTTGACCGCCCTCACATTGCCCCCGCTGCTCATCGGTGGCTGGTTCGGCATGAACTTCGAGCACATGACCGAACTCGACAGCAGCTACAGCTACCCGATCGCCGCCGTGCTCACGCTCGCGAGCATCGGAGGCATGGCGTATTTCATGCGCAAGCGTCGCTGGCTGTAGGCGCCCGGCCGCTCCTACGTGGCTCTGAGCGTGAGTTCAGAGGTTCGACACCCGCCCACCCCGCGTCCTCTGAACTCACGCTCACAGCCACACGGTCCCCCGAACACGCGTCCGACTCCGCCGTGGGAAGCGAGCTTGCTCGCGATTCGTCTCCTCAGCGCCGGTCCGGCCCGCTCGTGATCGCCGCCCCGACCACGAGCCAAGCTCTAACTTATCCACCCCGCCCGCTCACCCGCGTTCACTTCAATCCCACCGGCGTGCCCAACACCTCGCGCAGGATGATCGCCCGCCGCAACGAACGCGTGTTGCGCAACTCGCTCAGCAGCCCCACGTCATCTCGCACGCGTG
>DFYA01000024.1:12275-14347 GCA_002382525.1 Opitutaceae bacterium UBA4094 | reverse complement strand
GGCCGCTGGATCTCCTTCGCCGCCGCCTGCCGTCCGCTCGGCCTCGTCGCGCTCTCGCCCGACACCCGCATCGACGGCAACGGCGACTGGGGCTGCGGCTACAATCTCGCCGACACCGAGATCGTCGGCTTCAGCCACATCCACGACTGGCAAAGCGGCGGCATCCTCGTGATGCCCGTCACCGGCGAGGTCTCCGCCACCGCCGGTCCCAAGGGTTTTAAATCATCCTTCTCCCGCGATACCGAGCTCTGCAAACCCGGCTACCACCGCGTCCACCTCGACCGTTACCACGTCACCGCAGAGCTCACCGCCACCGCCCGCGTCGGCATCCATCGCTACACGTTCCCGTCCGATCTCCCGACCACCGAATCCGCCGCGCTCCTCATCGACCTCGCCTCCCAGTGCGGACCCTGTGCGACGCTCTCCGCGAGCCTCACCCAACTCGACGCCCGCACGCTCCAAGGCCACGTCGTCAACGGCCCCACCAAGCGCAAGCCCAAGCCCCACACCGTCCACTTCGTCCTCGTCCTCGACACCGACGCCACGCTCGCGCCCTTCAACCCCGACCGCGTGCAAGCTCGTCTCGACCTCGGTCGCCCCGTCGCTCCCGTCACCGTAAAAATCGCCATCAGCTATACGTCCATCGTCGCCGCGCACGCCAACCTCCACGCCGAAGCCGCCGGCAAAACCTTCGACCAACTCCACACCGAAGCCCGCGCCGACTGGAACTGCCTCCTCTCCCGCATCGTCGTGGAAGGTGGCGATCCAACACGTCGCGCCCGCTTCTACACCGATCTCTATTTCTCGCTCCTCGGGCGTCGCACCGTGAGCGACATCACCGGGACCTATATCGACAACACCGGCCCGGCTCCGCGCATCCGCCAGATCCCGCTCAACCCCGACGGACTCCCCCGCTATCGCCACTTCAGCTCCGACGCCTTCTGGGGCGCGCAATGGTCCCTCGTTCCGCTCTGGGCGCTCGTTTACCCTGAGCTCGTCGACGAGTTCTGCCACTGCTTCATGGACATGTATCGCAACGGCGGACTCATTCCGCGCGGTCCGACCGGAGGCGCCGATACGTTTGTCATGACGAGCGCGCAAACCACCCCGCTCTTCGCCTGCGCGCTTAACAACAACCTCCACCACCCCGACGACCTCGCCGCCGTCTATGCGGCCCTCCGTAAAAACCATTTCCCCGGCGGCCTCATGAGCAAGGCCGGTTACGAACACACCACGTGCCTCGGCGGCGGCATCGAAGACTATATCGCCCTCGGCTACATTCCCGAAGACCTGCCGCCGGTCGGCGTCCACACCCACGGCGCCGCACAGACGATCGAACACGCCTACAACGACTGGGCCCTCTCCCAACTCGCCGCCGCCCTCGGCCGCACCGACGACGCCGAACTCTTCACCGCCCGGTCCCGCAATTACCGCAACCTCTTCGATCCGTCGGTCGGCTTCTGCCGCCCCCGCAATCGCGACGGCACGTGGACAGAGCCGTTCGAACCCGCGCAGCAAAAAGGCTACACCGAAGCGAACGCGTGGACGTTCACCTATCACTCCGCCCACGACGTTCCTGGGCTGATCGAACGCTTTGGCTCCCGCGACGCCTTCCTCGCCCGACTGGAGGAGGCCTTCACGCTTTCCGAACAACAGCGCTTCTTCGCCCCTCGCGATCACCACAACGTGATCCCGCTCGATTTTGGCAACGAGCCCGCACTTGCCACCGCGCACCTCTTCCAACTCGCCGGCCGCCCCGACCGCACGCAGTTCTGGCTCCGCCGCGTAATCGACACGATCAAATCGGGTAATGCTCCGACGGATACATGGGGCGGCGACGAAGACCAGGGTATCATGGGCGCTTGGAACGTGCTCGTCTCCATCGGGCTGTTCAGCGCCACCGGCGCTTGCGAACGCCCCGCGCGCTACCAACTCACCGCCCCGCTTTTCGACCGCGTTACGATCGCCCTTCCCGCCGGCCGCACGTTCACGATCACTACCAGCGGCCTCGACCCTTCCGTCATCAACTACACCGAGTCCGTCAGCTTGAACGCCCGCCCACTCGACGCCCT
>DFYA01000024.1:6253-12199 GCA_002382525.1 Opitutaceae bacterium UBA4094 | reverse complement strand
TTCCACCTCAGCGCCCGACCAAACCAAAAGAAAAGTCGCCTTTGTCTTTCGGGTAACCGACGCCACCTTCGGACGCACATGAAACTCATGTTCGTCGTGATCGGGCTCATTCTCATGGTCGGAGGAATCAAAGCGGTCAAAGCCCCGCGTCCTCATATGGCGACGATAGGAGGCCATCGATACAACCCCACGATGTCATACCAAACGATACCACCCACGAGCAGCCGCGTCATGGCCTACGCGAGCATCGGTATCGGAGGGGGACTGATGTTCGCCTGCATGTTGCCGGCGATTTCACGCCGATGTTCTAGAGCGAGAAACCACCCAGCAACGAAGCCTTCCAGAACGAAACCATAATCGATCCGGAGCCCCGCTGCCTCGTCGTCGCCCATTGCCCCGCAGCTGAGAAAGACGAGGGCCCACGCATCAAAAGAGCGCGACGCAAAGTGACTTCGTAAGTCATCAAACGCACCGCGCTCCCGGTATGAAACACACCCTCTTAATTCGAAATTTGCCGAACCGTAGCGCTTCGAGCTGAACCGCGAGCGCGCCTTCGACAGGGATGTGCCGCTCCGTGCCGCCCGCGTCCTCTGCGCTCACGCATCCATACCCGGAATCCAAAAGGTCGTCTGCGCGGTAATCGGCTCCGGCGTGCCCTCGACCTCCAGCTCGATGACGCTGGCCAGCCGATCGGGTAAAGGAACCGGCAAATCGCGCAGGAAGAGTCGCCCACCTCTTTGCTCGAAGGAGACCGGTTGACCGCCATCGAGCCAGCGCGCGCTCAACACGCGATTCTTGCACTCGGCCCAGCAAAGTTCGGGCCCCGGCGAGCAACGGATGGCCAGGTAGATCCGGTTACCCTTCACCCAAGTTCGCCCCCAGTTGTTCCACGGAAACGGATTGCGTTCGCTATTCGTGATCGCCTCGCGATTGCGACGCACCCAACCACCCGCCTCACGCAACATTGCCACCGACTCCGTCGGGATCGTGCCGTCCGACTTCGGTCCCACGTTCAGCAATAGATTGCCGCCGTCCCTAGCGGTCTCACAGAGCATACGCACGATCTCGCCGGCGTCTTTCCAACGCAAGTCGCCCGCGTGCCAGCCCCAGTTTCCGTTGAGCGTCATGCACGCCTCCCAGAGTGCGTTTTTGTCCTTCGGCGCACAGATGGCCTGCTCGCTGATGTGCACGTGTGACGGCGGACCATTACGCACATTGATCAACAGGTGTGGCTGCAACCGCAGCATCTCCTCGTTGACGTCCTCGCGCTGCAAATCGTCGGGAATGCATCCGTCAAACCACAGGTAATCGATTTTGCCGTAGTTGCTCATCAGCTCGACGAGCTGCGCCTTGTAGTAGGCGATGAATCGCTCGCGCGCCTCGGGCGAGGCCCAATCCCGCGTGCCCGGCCAGTCGCGAAAGAACGGCCCCGGATAATCCGGATGACTCCAGTCCGCCGGCGAATAATACAGCCCGACCTTCAGCCCCGCCGCGCGCACCGCTTCGACAAAGGGCCCGACCAGATCGCGCTTCGGTCCGATCGTCCCCGCGTGAAACTCGCTTTGTTTGGTGGGCCACAACGCAAAGCCGTCGTGATGGCGCGCGGTGAGCACCACGTAGCCCACACCCGCCTCCTTCGCGAGCGCGGCCCACGCCGCCGGGTCATAGTTTTCCGCGCGAAAATTCTCCGCGTAGCGTCGCACGTATTCGTCCTGCGGGATGCGCTCGCGGTTGCGAAACCACTCGCCGCGGCCGGCGACCGAATAGGCGCCCCAGTGAATGAAGAGCCCGTAGCGGGCCTCGTTGAACCAAGCGTGATCGGGACTCATGGAGCTGAGGTTGTTGAAAGCCTTAAATTTCGAGGAGCGACGGTCTGGAGCCACTCCACAAACCGCTCGCGCCAGTGGGATCCCTCCCCGGTGGAATCGAAGCTGAAGGCCCGGTGACCACCCTCTTCGATGACCCAAAGGTTGCACGGCACCCCGGCCTTTTCGTAACTCGCGGCAATGCCCGTGGCGAAGCGCGTGGGGGCATCCTTGTCATCCTTGGCCGAGGCGATGAAGGCGGGCGGAGAATCTTTCGAGAGCGTGTATGCGCTCGCCGGGCGAGTGGTCGGCCAAGGGCACAACATCGCGACAAAATCGGGGCGGCAGCTCTGGCGCTCGATCGGATCCGCGTCCTGCGGGTTTCCGCTATCCGTGTTGCTCGCTAGGTTGAGGGTCAGATTGCCCCCGGCCGACCATCCCACCACGCCGATTTGTGCCGGATCAATATCCCACTCCGCCGCGCGATGACGCACCAGACGCACCGCGCGCTTGGCATCAACCAGCGCATCGATCTCGGCTTGTTTGGGATTCGGCACGGTGCGGTATTTCAACACGATCACGACAAATCCATCCTGCAAGAAAGGGTCCAGCGTGCCGTTGCCATTATCAATTGAGGCCAGCGCCTGATAGGCCCCTCCCGGACACAGGATCACCGCTCTTCTGTTTTTCCCGGGAGCGAGCGGCTTGTGCAGGATGATCGAGGGAATGCCGATGCGGGAAACCAGCCTTACCCCGTTCGCAACTCCGGGCCAGGCCTTGTGCGCCCCTTCTATAAAGCCGGGGGGCTCGGTATCCCACAGCAGTATCTCGCTGGGCTTTTCGCCAAAAGGGGATGCTGGAATCGGTTTGGGCTTGGACTGCCCCATCACGGCAGCGTTTGCGACGAACGATCCGATCAGCGCGATTAAAAGACAGGGGAGTTTCACCGCGGTATTCAGATTTTAATGACGATGGCGCTATCTCCAAGGCGACCTGGTATGGTCGGTCGGGAGCGGCCAAGGTAATACATCCACACGCCCATCCACAAAAACCGCGTTCACCTGCCCATTGTGTCGGAACACTCGTTCCTTATCGGCCCCATTTACCTGCGCGTATTCGAACGCGCGGGCGAATCTCCACTTCGGTATCCAATCAATGAACGCGATGGTTTGGCTAGGGTTGGCGATCCCGTTCACCAGTGCAGGGGCCGTGGTAGTAAAATTGGCATCCCTCACCGCTCCGTGAATATTTGCTCCATAATCTGACCGCCACCACTCCGCAGTCGGATCAGGCTCTACGGACGGGCACTTATACATTTGGCGCATATTATTATCCGTAACCTGCGTCATGTAAGGATCAATTTGTCGGCACCACACGGCGCCTGCACCATCCGTGGGCACCGCCCCCTTATTATCCTGTGAATAGAGGAAGTAGGCCGTAATCAGCTGCTTGAGGTTGTTCTTGCATTGAGTAGACCGGGCGTTCTCACGCACCTTCCCGACAATCGGAATGGTGATCGCCACCAAGATCGCCACGATGGCGATCACCGTCAGCAACTCGACCAACGTGAAACCGGTGCGGGAATGAAGCCTGCGAGGAATGGGGTGTAAGTTCATCTTGTCCTGGGGTTGGGACGGGCGGGTTGAGGTTAATCTACTCCGAAATGGTGCCGGTCGTAATCGAAAAGTCGTCAATCCGAAGCCGGGTTTTCACGCCTTCGTTCACATTCACCGCACGCATGATGTAGCGGAGTTCTCCTTCCCAAACCGCGCCGAGAGCCAAGGTGCCCTGCCGCACGCCATCGACCGTCATACCCTTCGGCTCCAGGTCGAGTTTGTAGGCGCGCGGGGATATCCACCAGTCAAGCGTCAGCGGAAACGCGGTCAACGGCAGGGTCGCGGAATAGAGCGGCATGCCGTAGCCGCCCTTCGGTTGCTCCGTTTTGTGAAACAGGCTTACCTGCACGGTTTCTCGTTCGCTGTTGGCCGACACGAGGAGCGTAAGCGCGCTGGGATTGGAATGCGGATCCGCGAAGGTCGGATTACTCAACGGATCGGGCACCAGAAAAAAACGCGCTTCGGACGCCACTTTGCCGGACGCGGCGTCGGCCAGATCCACGATTTTTAGACGGATGCGGATCGCCTGGCCGCCCGTCGGCGGCGGCAGCACGACAGGCTCTTTGAGGAGGGTCTGGGTGCCACCATACCGGCTCGCGTTCAGGGCGGTCATGACCAACTCGCCGTTCGCGATTTCACCGTGCCAGTCCCAGTTCTTACGGGTCGCGCTGAAGTCGTCCTTAACGAGCACGTTGGCGGCTGGCGTGCCTTGGGCAAAAGCGGACGCCGAGAAGCAGGACATCAGGGCGACGGCGAACGAAAGTTTTTTAGGGATAGTATTCATAATTCGGTTACAGATTTATTTTACGTGGGGACCGGCTTCGTCGGATTACCAGTAGGTGAACAGGTAGGGATCGAACGCGCGGAATAGCGGGGTGTAGAAAGTGGCGGACGCGCTCGTGTCGTCATCGACCGGTCCGGAGTCTTTGGCCTTCATCTGGCACCAGAAACCGAAGCCGTTCGAGCCCGACGCCACCTTGAGCGTGAGGATGTTTTTACCCTTCTTGAGGCGCACGTCGGTCTTGAACGCGTTGGGCACCGGCGTGCCATGGCCTTCGTCGATCTTGGCCACCGATTGGCCGTTGACCCAGACCTGCATCCAGTAGTCCACGCCGAAGGAAAGCGTGACCGTGCGGGCCTCGTCGCTGTCCACGCTGCGGGTGACGTAGGCGACGTGTCCGTGACGGGCCGGCCCCATCGCCGGCTGGAGATCGACGAAGCCGTCCTGATTGGCATCAACGGTCTTGCGCCAATCGAGAATCATCCCGTCCGCGCGTTTGTGGATTACATTGGGATTCTCGGCTCCGTGGAGCGCCTCCCATTGGCCGGGGAACGACTCGGCCAGGATCTCAGGAGCCTTGGCCTTGGTGCTGATGTGCGGCCCCATCACGCGCCACGAGCCGAGCGTGGTGATGGCGGCGGGTTTCTTCGATTCGGTCAGTCGGCGCGACACTTCAGGCGCGGGCGTTGCGCCGAGGTTCGTCAACACTTGCGCCACCAATCGGTCGAGGCGCGGGAAGCTGAGCTGGATCGCTTCTCGCTTGTCGGTGTTGTCGGCGTAACGCCCCTCCAGCAGCGCGGAGGTCGCTTGCAGATACACGTCCCGTCCCTTGCCGGTTTTCTTTTCGAGCAGAAGTCCGTCCACGAACACGTTGACGCCGTCGGAACGGTTGTCCGCCGTAAAGGCGTTCACCTCGAGCGCGTCCTGCCAGCGGAGGAGATTCGGACCGACGCCGCGCAGCAGCGGCGAAGCGGAGGTCGGCGTCGCGCGATAGACGGTGCGGCGCGTCGTGCGGAGTCCGCGTGCCTGCAACTCGTCGGCCGGACGCGTCAAATGAAGCACCGTGCCCCCAGCTTGCGCAAATGCGGCGAGTTGATTGGCGGGCGGCGTGCCCGGATCGTCACCGATCACGAGGAGGGCATCCGCGACGGGTTTCGCGGGTATGCCGCGAACCGCCTCAACGCCGAGCTGACGCAACCGGGCAAGCCCGGCGTCACCGCCCAGGTAATGAACGGGCACGGTCGCGGACGGCACCGAGGCGGCGACGGCGTTGATGAGGTTGCCGGCCAGCAACGTGGCGGCCGGATCGACGCCGAGGCGGCCGGTGAAATCGAGCGAGCTGAAGTAAACCGAGCCCTTGCCTTCGCGCCATTGCAGCAGGGGCGTGTAGGCGAGATCGAACTCGGCCTCGATCAACGGAGTAAAGCCCGCGACGTGCGGCGTCTTCATGACGACCGAGGCGACGGCGTGGCGATTGGTCCACTTGGGCGCATGCGGGGCGTCCGATGAAACCACTTGGCGGCCTTCGGGTAGAAGATCGGGCGAGCCGCGCCAGTTGATCAGATCTGCGGCTTCCAGTCCGGCGAACACCGGCGAGGCGGCATCGCGAGCAAACACATAACGCGGCATGGTTTCGATGGTCTCAAAGCCGAGCGAGCGCCACGCCAGCGGCGACTGCTCTAGGACGAGCACTTTAAGACCGTTGCGAATATCGGCGGCACCGTAGGGCAAGGGCTCGCCGGGC
>DFYA01000024.1:2229-6232 GCA_002382525.1 Opitutaceae bacterium UBA4094 | reverse complement strand
AGCGCGATGCGGACACGAGGCGCGGCGGGCTTGAACGGCGGGAAAACTTCGAGCGCGAAGCGGTCTTCGCCGACCGTGCGGCCGTCCTGCGTGGCGGTCAGCTCCAGAGTGAGTGCGGTGCGTTGCGTCACGGCTTTCGGCAACTCAACGGAGAACGGCTTGAGGAGAATCTCACCCGCCGCGAGTGCGAGCGTCTCCTTGCCCGAGGCGAGGGTCCGGTCGCCGTCCTTCAAGGTCCAGGTCGCCGCGACCGAGGTCGGGGTGGCGCCGTCCCAGACGACCGCGATCTGTTTTTCTATCGTTTCACCGGCATAGTAGGCGTGCGTCTTGTCCGTGTGCAGCGGTCCACCAGCGAGGTAGACGAGGAGCGGCTGGTTGGCCTGCTTAAAAACCTCCCAGTTGGGGCTGGCCCAAGACGGCTTCTCGGTGAGCGGCTCCGTGAGAAAGTTGTAGTTGAGTTCTTCATACGCGGCCACGTCGGTGGTCTTGGTCGGGTGGCCGAAACGTTCGCCGATCAGCCAGTAGAGCCAGCCGGCGTTGATGCCCCAGGTGCGCCACGAGCGGTTGCTGTTCCGCACGAAAAGGCTCACGAAATCCCAGTAGCGTGGATACGCCTCGAGATCGATCGCACCCCATTTTCCAAAGCCGTTCTTGTTGAGCAGGCCGTGGTCGAGCGTCTTCCGCAGGCCGGCTTCGCTTTCGTCCAGATACGCGCGGTCGCCGAGATACATGGCGAGGTATTCGGTGAGGAGGAATTGTTTCCCCTTCCAATAGTTGGCGGAGAACGGCGCGCCAAACTCCACCGCGGAATAAGGCATGTCGCCTTGGGTTGACCACGCCTTGGGCCACTCTTCGCGCTCCTGCAGCGGCGCGAAGTTCAGGTAGGTGTTGGCGGTGGCGATGTCGCCGGTGCTGCCGTCGGCGTGGGCGAAGGCGAGGCGCGTCGGGTCCCACTTGTGGACGACCGCGACGGCGTCGTTGATGACTTTGGCCTGGCCGCGCGGGTTCGTCTCACGGACGCCCATTTTTTCCGGCTCGATCGCGCTCTGGGGAACGTAGCTATTGATCGCGACGACCCAGGCCAGCACGGACGGGTGATTGCGGTATCTCTTGAGGTGGTAGCCGACCTCGCGCTCGTAGGCTTCAACAACGCCTTCCTTGCGGAAATTCTCCCGCAGATACGAGACGGACGGCACCGGCAACGTCACGCCCATGCCAAGGCGGTCCATTTCCGCGAGCACTTCCTCATCGAAGACAGGGGTCTCCGGCGCCCAGGTGGAGCACCACCACAGATCACCATGGGGCTGGATCTGACCAACGTTGTAACCAAGCAGTCGATACAGGGAGAGGCCGTGTTTGTTCGCGCCGTAGATCTCGGTCAACCGCCAGCGGGAGGGGTGGCCGTTCATGAGCAGCTTATTGCCCTCCGTCCAGATTTCACGAAAGCCGAAGGTTACAGGAGGAAGGACGTCAACAGTCTTCCCGGCGACCTCGAGGCGCAGGTCCGTCGTGTAGAGATAGGGCTGGTCGAGCTCCCACGGAATAGGATCGGCCCAGGGCGCCGAGACGGTGTGAGTGCTCCGGCCTGCGGGTAGCGACAGCGGCTCGCTGGTCAGCGTCAGCACAGGCTTCTTGTGCGCGTCGAAAACGGTGGCCACCGCGCGCACCGCCGCGATCGGTTGGGCGGCGGCGACTTCAATCTCCATGCTCAGTTGTTTCTTCCGCCAGGAGGAGATCACAAACACGTCGGTGACGGCCGCCGTCTGCGACCGCGCGGTGAGCGTGACAGGGGCGGTGATGCCGAGTCCCCATTGCTCCATAGGGATGCGTTGGCGGGCGCGCACATAGCGTCGCAACACATCCTGCTCCTGATTTCGCGAGATGCCGGTGTAGTCCCGGGTTAAATACACGCGCAATGTGTTGGCTCCGCCGAAGGCGACGAATGCTGTGAGATCGACCTCGCCACCCGGACGAAGCAGCTCGGCCACGCGACGACCATTGAGAAACACGATCACGTCGCCCTCGATCCGGCGGAAATCAGCCGTGACACTTTTCCCCTGCCATGCGGCGGGGATGGCGAGTTCCTGCTCAAACCACACGGAGTGGATCGAACGCAGGTTAGCCGATTGCCAGCGCGTGCCCTGCCGGCTCGGGCTCTGCTTCCACGACCCCGAGGTCGTGCGGCCCCAGTCCGCCGCGTCGGGCGGCGTCTCGGGGTTGGTCGCTGGCTGAACCTTCCATCCGCGTGGTAGCTCGAGCGAGGCACGCAGTTCCTCGGCGCGGGCTGATGCGGGCGCCAGCCCGCATATGAGCAGCAGCAAGGCGGCAAACAGGGGGCCAAACAATTTGGGGGAGAATCTCATCGGGGTAACGAAGGGCCTGACAAACGAGTTCAGCCGGCCGCACCGGCCAAGGCAGTTACTTTCTCGGAAGGAACCGTGACTTCAGCCGAACGGGTTTCCGCAGCTCGGCGCCAATCGAAGAGCACGCCCAAGGTGCGCAGTCGGTCGGTGCTCGCCAACGTGTAGGCCTCGACGCACTGCGAGGGCAGAAACCGGTGGGTGATCAGCCCGTCGAGGGGGAAGCGGTGGGTGCGGATAAACTCGAAAAAGCGATCCGCCGCCACGGGGTTGTTCCATTGGGGTGAGTTGCGACCGTCGTGTGCGCCGACGAGTTTGATCTCGCGCGAGATGACGTCGCCGGTGAGACGCTGCTCCGTGGGGGTGCCGGTGTCGCCCAACAAGACCACCGTGCCTCCGGTCTCGACCATGCCGAAGGCCGATTTGAGAACCTCGGCGTTGCCCGTGGAGTCGATTACCACTTCCGGCCGCGCGCCGCCTAGAAGACGGCGAACTTCGGTAGTCGTGTCCGCAGCCGATCCGTGCACGGGAATCGCGCCGGCACCTGCAGCGAGCTTCAGTCGTTCCGGGGAAAGGTCGGCGACGAGAACACGGGCTGCGCCGGAGACGAGCGCCCAGCGCGCGGCCATCTGGCCAATGGGACCGGCACCGATGACAACCACTGACTGGCCCAACGAGATCTGGGCGGCACGCACGCCATGGCCGGCGATCTTGGCGAGGGCGAACCAGATCGCATCCTCCGCCGCAACGTCGTCCGGAATGGGATACGCGTTCTCGGCTTTCATGACGACATGCGATCCGTGGCCCATACGCGTTGCGACCCGTTTACCGGGCGCGATTCCCTCGACGCCTTCACCGACCGCGAGCACGCGTCCCACCGTCGCGTATCCGGGACGGAACGGGTAACGCACCCACGCGTCCCAATGCGTGCCGGGATCGAACTTGCGCGCGAAGACAATGGTCTCCGTGCCGGTGCTCAACAGCGAATATTGGTTCTCCACCAAGACCTCGCCCGCAGCCAGGGCGCTCAAAGCGAACGGCTGGAGCTCGACCTCGTTTTTGCCTGTGAACACCAGCCTTTGGCCGGTTGATGGAATCGTCTTCATATGGATAGATAGAGATGCGTTAGAGACCGCGCGTATTGAGGGTTCAACTACGCGCGAGACCACGCGCACAGCGGCGGCGAAGCGTCGTTGTGCGTCTCGCACCCGCCGTTTCGTTTAACCGGCGAGTGAAAGGAGAATTCGAAAAAAGACCGGGCGAAGCGCAGGCTACTTCACCGAGGCACAGGAGCGGACGCGCCGGCGGGTGCAACCAACGAGAAGGATCGAAGCCGCACCCAAAAGGATGGCGGAGGCGGACGGCTCCGGAATCACGGAGACGTTCGTCGTGACAAGAACGTTGTCGAGAAACCCAATTCCCGGAAAATCGCCCGCGAACAGATTGATGCCTATCTCGTCGAAGGTATAGATGGCACTTGCCGCGACCACGGTGTGGTTGCCGGTCAGGTTGCCAAACGTATAGCTGATCTGGAGATCATTGTTGGCTTGGCGCGTGATGTTGAGGGAGACCGAGTAGGTCGTGTTCAACGCGATGGTCGCGCCGCTCGCCTCCTGCTTCAGGACGGTATTCGAGTAACGATC
>DFYA01000024.1:0-2184 GCA_002382525.1 Opitutaceae bacterium UBA4094 | reverse complement strand
GGTCCGGTGGTGACCGCCGAACTGGTCGGCGCGACCGTGTAACGCACATCAAAGCTGGCTTGAATATAGTCGCCGGCATTAACCAACGCCACTGACTGAAAAGACGTCACGTCGGCCGGACGGATGTAACTCCACCGCAACTCCCCGCCTTGAACGGTGGGCGGATTGGTGGTGGTGCCGATGCTATACCAGCCCGTCGGGATGGCATTGTTGGCGTAGCTGTTAAAATTTTCGTTGAGCAGGACGGTTTGGCCATGGGCGACGCCGCCGGCCAGAGGAAGCAGGCACAGGCCGAACACCGCGGTTTTTAAGCCGCAGCTCCAAGAACGAATCATCGAGGGGGCGAGGGTCTTCAGACTCCGGGGGGTGAAACGGGAATGCATTTTCATTTGGGGTTAAGATTCTCGTTCAGCTTGTCCCGCGCATAGCGTGGCGCAATGAGGCCGATATGACTCACGAATCATTATCCGCCAAAATCCCCGGCTCCGTTCGTTCTTGTGCTGGCGTCGCCTACGCGGGTGGAGCCTACCTCCTCCGCCGCCACGTCGGCTTTTTTTCCGGCAAGCTGCCGCCCTCTCTCCACGTGCCTTTAATGTGGAGGGTGCGACTGTGCGCGGGGAATCCGCGTTCGTTATGCGTCAGTTGATTGACGACCGCGTCGCAGAGCATCTCACCCACCCGCTCGTTGTTCTCCTCCACGCCGGAAAACGTGGAGTCGATTGGCCGGTTGAGGCAGACGATGGCGAGTTCATCCAAGGTTAGCCCCATCGCGCTGACCCACTTCATTTCCTCGCCCCAAAGGCATAGCAGCACGTCCGGTTTCCACCGACGATACCAAGCTGCAAACTCGCCCGGTGACGCTTCATTGGGAGAGCCAAGAAACGGCGCCAGCCGCTGCTTCGCCGGCACCCATTGCTGGCAGGCCAGATAACCGCCCAGCCACTCCTTCACATAGCTTCCGGAGACGACGGTTTTGGGAAGCACCAAGCCTATACGACGGTAGCCACGTGCCAGCGTGTGCTGAAACGCCATGACGGTGTTGTGATAACAATCGGTGCAAACGCAGTCGATGCCGTAGGTATTGTAGTCCTCCATCGGCGTGGCGCAGGCATAACGGTCCCAGTCGAAAACGTCGCGATTCGCGGGGAAGAACTTGTCCGAACAATTGCCGACGATCACTCCGCGGATGCCGCGCTCGGTGAGGATGCGATTGATTTTCTTCCCGCTCATCCCGGGCGCACCGGTCAAGAATACCTCAACCCGATAACCTCTCAGGTGGGCACGCTTCTCCAAGTGCTCCCACCAGGTGCGATAAACCGAGTGGGATAGCAGCTGCGCCCGCGTTCGAGCATCCGACACCAAGGCGAGGCAGCCTTGATCGGTGGGACACCGCCCCGAACGAATGTTGGCCATCAACGCGGTCACATATGGGTTCGCGCGATAGCCCAGTTTATCCGCAACCTCCAACACGCGACGCCGCGTCTCCTCCGTCACCAGCGGGCTGTTGCTCAGCGCTCGCGAAACCGTGATCTGGGCGATACCGAGCGAGCGGGCGATTTCTCTTTGGTTGGGCATGGGCGGCGGCGCGGGACTGGGGTTGTCCGTGAAGAAACGATACGGATTTCGCAATCAACAGCCTCCGGGATGATTCGTGAGTCAAACCCAAACGATTGTGCCTGTTTAGCAATTAGGCAGAGTCCACGTCACCCCACGCGCGTTGCGCCCAGCGCGACGCCGTCCATCTCCCGCGAAGACCGGCCCCACCGCGATACGGCGCCCCTACTCCCTTTCAATTATCATGAAAAAACGCACCCTCTTGAACTCTTTCGCCTGCGCGTTGCTCCTCGTCTCGGCGACCGTGTCCGCCCAAGCGGACATCATCGCCTGGGGCGACTCGATGACTTACGGCACGGGCGCGGATCATCCGCACAAGGGCCAAAAGACGTGGCCGCGGTGGTTCACCGAATTCAGCGGCATCAATGTCATCAAGAAGGGCGTGGGCGGAGAATCCTCCAAGCAGATCCGCGATCGCATGCTCGCCGAACCCGCGCTGCACAAGGAGTTCACCGTCATCTGGGCCGGTCGGAATAATTACCGCGGTCCCGAATGGGTTCAACGGCACATCGCGGAAATGGTCGCCGCGCTGAACCACGAAAACTATCTCGTCGTCGGCATCACCAACAA
>DFYA01000330.1:2377-3243 GCA_002382525.1 Opitutaceae bacterium UBA4094 | reverse complement strand
CCATAGGCGTGGAGGAGGAAGCCGCGGGCGGGAACCGGGTGGGCGTGAAGCAGCGCGTCAAGGGCACCCCAAGCTTGCAAACAGTGGATCGAGACCGGGCGGTTTAGGCGGGCGGCGAGGGTAAGCTGCGGCAGGAAGACTGCGGTCTGTTCGTCCATGGAGGCACGCCGCAGCCCTGCGAGGCGGGGGTCGGTGGGGCGAGCGGACTCGATGACCCATTGGTCGATTCCGACCTCGCCTACGCTGGCGCGCGGGTCTGCGCGGAGGCGGGCTTCAAGGTCGGCGAACCAAGTGTCACGATGCACGGAGTCGAGGAGGTTGCCGGCGTGCCAAGGGTGGACGCCGTAGGCGGGGCGGACGAAGGGGAAGCGGGCGGCGAGGTCGGCGACGCGCGGCCAATCCCCGGGGTGCGTGCCGTTGACCACCATGTCCGTGATGCGGAGGTCGGCGGCTGCACGGGCGATACGGTCGAGGTGCGGCGCGAGCCCCTCGTCTTGGAGGTGGTTGTGCGCGTCGTGGAGCATAGAGATCAACGGTTTACAGGTTAAATACAGTGAGTAGGGCCGAAATGCGAGCCTCCCGGCGCACTCAGGGCCGGCGGAGCTATAAACTCTGGGGGGGTTATTGCAAAAAAACTTATTTAATTTGTCCGTCATGAGATTCGTGCTTGATGCATTTGTTGTGCGCCAGCATGCCGCCTTAATGCATCTGGCCTGCTCACAACAAATCATACGAATGCTTCTCCTTTCCGGTCGGGCTGCGCTGCTCGGCTGTATCGTGGTTTTCGTGCACTCAGGCCGTGCGCAGAGCGGGACGGCCTCGGTGAACCATGCTCCGGAGATAAGTGGGGTGATTGAGGGTTCAGT
>DFYA01000330.1:1546-2231 GCA_002382525.1 Opitutaceae bacterium UBA4094 | reverse complement strand
CACAAGAGGTAGGCGATTTCTCAACGGTGCGTCACCTCACCGTTACCGGGGCGGGCGGCTCGGTCGCTGTTCCTCCCGGTGCCTATGGTGCATTTGCCGCCAATGGGTCACGCGGCTTTACCCTCGGCGTAGAGGGGAGCACTCGACCCGTGGCGTATAGCTTCGAGCGGCTCAGTCTAAACGGGCAGACCGAGCTACACGTCATCAGCCCGGTGGTGCTTACGCTCGGGGGCGAGGTGATCGTCAACAGTGCTGTGGGCTCTGCAGAGCATCCGCATTGGCTACAAATTAGGTTCCCGTCTGACGGCCTCGTTCTGAATGGGGGCGCTAGGGTTTTTGCGAACGTGGTTTCGCCGCTGGGCTCTCTTGTTTTGCGAGGCGGCAGTCAATTTGTCGGTGGCGTGAGCAGTAATCGTCTGATCGTTGAAGGGAACGCGTTGCTCCGGCTCGTGAATCAGCCGCCCGTGGTCAGTTTGGTAGATCCAACTGCAGGGACCTCCATGGTGTCCAAGCCAGTGCCCTTGGTGGCGACGGCGAGCGATCAAGATGGGACGGTCGCTAAAGTTGAGTTTTATGTAGATGGGACGAAAACAGGGGAAGCGGTTGAGCCGCCGTTCTCTATCATGTGGGCTCCGTCTGTGGGCGTATACCTCTTGGAGGCGAAAGCCTATGACGATCTCGGCGC
>DFYA01000330.1:0-1518 GCA_002382525.1 Opitutaceae bacterium UBA4094 | reverse complement strand
TAACAATAATCAGTTCGGAATCTTTTTCGGGTGATTGGTCCGTGCTGCTCAAGGCGCGCAAGCCGCCTTCGCGAGTGATGCAGAATTTTGCTCGAGATCCGGATGAAGCGGTCGTTTTCACGGACTTTTTCGTGATGCCGGTCGCCGACGCCGAGTTAGAGTCGTCTACGATCGTTGAGACGGAGGTCACGCGCGTGGCCTTTCAGCGAACGGGTTCTCACGGCACGTTTTATTGCTTAGATGGCGACGGTGAGGGCGGCGGACGCTGGCATGCCACATCGGCTGTGCACACGTTGGACAGCGACGGGCGGGTGGCGAACTGGACACGTGTGACGTTGAGGGAAGATCATCTGCAAAAACGATGGGACCTCTACGTGAACGGAGTTTTGATAGCCGCTGATCTCAGGTTCCGCAAAGACATCCCAACTCCGTTCCCGGAGTTTTCCATATCCGGCCATTCGTCTGAGGATACTTTCTTCGACTCATTTTATGCAGGTTTCGAAAACCCGATCTTCATTGATGCAGACCGCGATGGAATCGACGATGATTGGGAGAGGGCGAATGGAATGAGCCCGGCCATGAATGATCGTGCAACCGATTTGGACGGCGATGGCATTTCGAACTTACAGGAATACGTGAATGGAACGGATCCGCGGGACTACTATAATGGTGTCTCCCCCGTGCTCACCTCGCTACTCGGTCAATCAGGCTTTGCCGGTGAAAATGGCCTTGTTGCGGTGAGAGTCACCACTGCGGAAGGGGGTATCCTAAAGAATGCACCGGTTGCTTTTGAACTTGGATCTTCAGTCGCGCAGATTGGCCTGTTCGTCGGTGGCCCAACTGTTCAACAACTGACTGCGCGGACGGATGCCGAGGGCATCGCCCGTGTTTATATAAAGTTCGTATCGTATGCCTCGGCTGAGCTGTCGGTGCGCGCTCGTGAGCGTGTGCTGCCGATTTTGGTTCGGCCACCAATCACCGACGATGATGATGACGGGCTGCCCGATTTGTGGGAGATTACCTATTTTGGAAACCGGGATGGGGACTCGTCGGGTGATTGGGACGGCGACGGGCTCACGGACGGGGAGGAGTTTCAGCGGGGGAGCAGCCCGATCGATTACTACAACGGAGTCCTGCCACAGATGTCGGCCTTGGCAGACGATGGTTCCGGTGGTGCGGAGGGGATTATCAGACTAAAGGTCTCGAGCGCTTCAGGGGACCCACTTTCGAACGCGCCGGTGACTTTCGCGGTAGAGGAAGGCGGGCACAAACTCGCCGAGAGCCCCGGGGGAGTGCCTTTCGATCAACTCGTGGTAAGAACGGACCAGGCCGGAGTGGCCAAGGTATACATTGTGAATGGAGGGGATGCGGAATGAAAAATCTGACCTACTATGTGTCCGTTTTCGCTGTCGCTCTCGCAGTGGCGAGCGTTGCACGAGGAAACGTGACTTCGGCGACGGTAACCAGCGGAGGGCAGACCCAGACGATCAATATCGTTCATGCTGGTCCAAGCTCCCC
>DFYA01000179.1:6106-10945 GCA_002382525.1 Opitutaceae bacterium UBA4094 | reverse complement strand
GCGTTGCGCAAGTCGAGCGCCGGACACTCCGCGAGCGCCTGCAAGCTTCCCATGCCGAGGCGCACGCCGGCGTCGAACGCGGCGGGCGTGGCGTGGAGGATGCGCGCGCGTTTGCCCTCGCCGTGCACGATCGCGAGCGGACGTTTCGCGAGCGCGGCGTCGAGGCGCAGCAGCGCGCGCAGCGGGAACTCGGGCACTTCGAGCACGGCGAAGTTCATCCCGCGACCCTCCGGTGGTTTCGCTGCAAGTGGAGTTCGGGGCGCAACGCGGCTTGCAGCTCGCGGCGCGGGGTTTTGAACGCCGCCATCGTCAGGGGCTCGGCGAGCACGAGTCGGCGCGCGGCGCAGGGCACGGTGGCGAAGTCCGTGTGCACGACCACGGCGGCCTCGGACTGCTCGATAGCCCGTTGGAGGCGATACCAGGTCGTGGCGGGCGTGCGCCGCACTTCGCGTTCGGGCAACGTGCGCAGATCCATGACGACGGCGGCGAAATTGGCGTCGCGCAACACGATGTCGGCCACCTGCCAGAACGCCTTGAGCGACGGGCTGCGAAACCACACGAGGTGCGCGGTCAACGCATCGTCGTCGCCCAGCGTGTCGAGCGTGAACGCGTCGGCCGCGTCGAGGAGCGCGAGGCGTTGACCTGCGGCGCGGGTGGCTTCGACCAATGCGGCGATGAGGAGTTGTCCTCCACAGCTCGGCGCAGAGGGAACGATCTCCGTGAATGTGCCGGTGCCAAAGCCGCCGCCGAGCGCGTCGTCAACCGCCGCGATGCCCGAGGCCACGACGCGCCCGTCCCGCGTCGGTGACGTGGGAAAGCGGTCGGCAAGGAGCCGCCGCAAATCGGCGAGCGTGGCGGTCGTGGACATGGGTGGGCGGATTCATTCGGCAAGGGAGCGTCCACCTCCGTGTGGACCGCGGTGGAATGGCGGACAACGGAGACGAAGCGGACGGCCGCTGAGCTGTGCGGACGGCGGCTGAGACGAGCGGACGACACGGAGGTCGTCCCTNNGCGGGCACGATGTCGGCATAGTTTTTGTTTTCCGCGCGCAGCACGCGGCGTCCGCGCACCTCGACGAGGCGTTTTAAAGTGACGGTGGTTTCATCGACCAGCGCGGCGATGATCTCGCCGACGCGCGGTTCGCGACGCTCGAAGATGCCGAGGTCGCCGTCGGCGATCTGCGCGTCGATCATCGAGTCGCCTTTGATTTTCAAACCCCACAAAAGATGCGAGCGCGCGGGCCGCACGCCGAAGAGCGCGGGATCGATGGCGACGGTGTGTAGCGCTTGTTGCTCCTCCGCCGTGGGCGTGCCTGCGGGGATGGCACCGTAGATGGGCAGCGCGAAGAGCGCTTGGATTTCGTTGGCCTTGGCGCCCCACGCGCCGTCGGCGAGTTGTTCGAGCACGCCCTTCGAAGCGAGGGCGGCGAGGAGGCGCACGACGGAGGTCTGCGAACCGTAGCCGAAGTGCTTTTGGATGATACGGGTGGAAGGGGGCACTTTGTGCTCCCGCTGATAATCGCTGACGAAGGCGAGGACCTCTTCTTGTCGTTCGGTGAGCTGCATGGCGTGTGTTCAGTTGAACGGTGTGTTCAAACGAACACGTGCGCGGCCATTTCGCGAGCCGTGATTTCGCACGACGCCGCGCGATGCCCGGCTGGCAGGAGTTTACGGACAAAAAAAGCCGCGTTGCCGAAGAGCTGCAAAACAGCCTCGGCTCAGCGACTTATCGGCGGGCGCCGAGCCAGGTTTTGATGTCCGCGAGCGGGCGAGTGTTGAGCACCTGCTCACGCGTGAGCCAGCCCTTGCGCGCGGAGTTGATGCCGGCGCGGACGTGGCTCAAGCCCTCGGTTTCATGGGCGTCGGGGTTGATCGAGCAGAGCAGGCCGCGGGCGGCGGCTTTGCGCCAATGACGCCAGTCCATCTCCAAGCGCCACGGGCTCGCGTTGAGTTCGATGACGACGTGGTTGGCGATCGCGGCGTCGATGATCTTCGTGAAGTCCACCGCGTAACCTTCGCGGCGGAGAAGCAGGCGTCCGGTGACGTGGCCGAGCATCGTGGTGTGCGGATTCTCGATGGCGCGAATGATGCGCGCGGTCATGTCGGCGGCGGATTGCGTGAAGACGTTGTGCACCGAGACCACCACGTAATCGAGCGTGGCCAACACCGCGTCGTCGAAGTCGAGGCGGCCGTCGGGCAGGATGTCGCATTCGGTGCCGGCGAAGACGTGCGTCTTGAAACGCCCGGAGGCGTTGAGTGCGCGGATCTCGGCGACCTGCGCGGCGAGGCGGGCTTCGTCGAGACCCTTGGCTTGAAAGCTGGATTTGGAGTGGTCGGCGATACCGAGGTAATCCCAACCGAGCGCGGCGGCGGCGGCGGTCATTTCGGAGAGCGTGTTGCGCCCATCGGACGCCGTAGTGTGGTTGTGAAACGCGCCGCGCAGGTCCGCGAGTTCGACGAGCCGAGGCAGTTCGCCGGCCTCCGCCGCTTCGATTTCGCCGAGCCCTTCGCGCAACTCCGGCGGGATAAAGCGCAGCCCGAGCGCCGCGAACAGGTCGGTCTCGGAATTCGCCGCGACGGGCAGCGCGGCTTGTGTTTTTTGTTTCACGGTCTCGTCGCCCTCGGAAGGCGCGAGCCCCCACTCCGACAACGAAAGACCACGCGCGAGCGCACGCTGGCGCATCTGCACGTTGTGATCCTTCGAGCCCGTGAAGTGGTGCAGCGCAAACGCGAACTGCTCCTCCGGCACGAGGCGCAAGTCGGCTTGAAGACCGCTCTCGAAACGCACGCTGGCCTTGGTCTCGCCGCGCGCGGTGATTTCCTTGACGCCCGGCTGCGTCACAAACCAATCGACCACCGGCGCCACGTCTTTCGCCGCCACGATGAAGTCGAGGTCGCCCACCGTCTCCATGCCGCGACGCAGACTGCCGGCGGCCTCGGCCTTCACGACTTGGGGCAACGCGCGCAAACCCGCGACGATGGGCGTCGCGACCGCCTCGGCCTCCCACCAGAGATGACGTTTGCCGTAGGCTTCGCGATTGCGGATGCCCGCGAGGATTTTCTCCTGGGATTTCGCGCCGAAACCCGCGAGCGCGGCCACCCGCCCATCGGTGCACGCGGCGGCCAACGCCTCGATGGTCGTGACGCCGAGTTGCTCATGGATCGCCTTGATCTTTTTCGGGCCGAGCCCTGGCACGTCCAACATCGCGACAAGGCCCGGCTCGATGGAGGCCTTGAGTTTCTCGAAAAACTCCAGGCGACCCGTGGTGTGCAGTTCGGAGACTTTTTGCGCGAGCGCGTCGCCGAGGCCTTTCACCGTCTTCAACCGTTCTTCGCGAACCAGCGTGTCGAGTTCTTCCTGCTCCATGGATTCGAGCACGCGCGCGCCGGCCAGGTAGGCGCGGGTCTTGAAGGGATTCTCGCCCTTGAGTTCCAGCAAGGTGGCGATTTCGGTGAGCACGTCGGCGATGTCGTTTTTGGTCATGGTCGGGAAAGCGGTGACGTTCGGGAAATAGTGTTCATTAGTGAGCAGCAGTGCTTCAAAACTCCGAGTCTTAACTCACCGCTATCGCCATGACTTTTTCTTATCAACGCACCGTCCATTTCCCCGACACCGACGCCGCCGGCGTGGTGTTTTTCGCGCGTTACCTGTCGATGTGCCACGAGGCCTACGAGGAAGCGCTGGGCGCGGCGGGCGTGCCGTTGGGGACGTTTTTCGCCGACAACGGCGCGGTCATCCCCATCGCCAAAAGCGAAGCGAGCTACCTGCGTCCGCTGGTGTGCGGAGACAAACTGCGCATCGAAGCAACCCCGTCGCGTCTCACCGACCACAGTTTCGCACTGGACTACGTGATTTGGAAAACAGTCGGCTCCGCCGAAAAACGCGCCGCAGTCGTGCGCACGGAGCATGTGTGCATCTCGTCGAAGACCCGCGAACGCCTCCCCCTCCCCGCGCAGATCGCCGCCTGGGTCGCTGCGGGATAACCGCTCGGCGTGGCCCTGAGCTCAGGGAGTCGGCTCCCGACTCGCACCCACGTCTCGACAGCGCGCCAACGCGGTCTGCCGCGAGACAAACTCCACCGCCTGATCCAGCCATCGCAACCGCTCGGTCGGCGTCATCCGCTCGAAACCGGTATGGCCGTCGAAATCTTCCGGACGGCTTCGCCTCAACACCTCCCAATCGCCCGCCGATGCCACCGGCGGCTTCGCGTTGTTGTCCTCAGGTTTCACAGCGCCAGATGCACTTGATGCTTTTCTATTCACTCCGCCCTCACCGTTCCACCAACCGACGCAGTTCCGCGCGGTTGACTTTGCCTTGCGCGTTGCGCGGCCAGCGGTCGAGCCCCACGTAACGCTTCGGGTGTTTAAACGCCGCCAAGTGGCTCCCGAGCACGCGCTCCACCGCCGCGAGATCGTGCGGCGCGAACTCCGCCGGATAACACGCCACCACACCTTCGCCCCATTGCGGATCGCGCGCGCCGATCACCGCCACGTCGGTGAACTGCCCCGTGCCGCGCAACACCCGCTCCACCTCCGCCGGATCAACCTTCTCCCCGCCTGTGATGATCAACGCGTCGCGACGCCCGAGCACCTGCAAACTCCCGCGCTCGTCAAACCGCCCCGTATCTTCCGTCCACCACGCGCCGTCCGCGCGGCAGTCAGGCCAGTATCCACAAAACAACGACGCGCCCTCCACGCCGATGCGCCCGTCGTCCGCGATCGTAACGGTTGCGTGCGGGAGCGCAGCGCCGTTGCCACGTCCGCCCGCGAGAAACTCCTCCGGGCGCAAAGCCGTCACCATCGCGGCCGTCTCAGTCATGCCATACGAAAACGCCAGCGG
>DFYA01000179.1:1355-5933 GCA_002382525.1 Opitutaceae bacterium UBA4094 | reverse complement strand
GCGGCAGCAGCCCAACCACGTTCACTTTCTCCACGTTGAAGTGCGCGCAAAACCCCTTCACCGCCGCAGCGATCGTCCGCTCGTCATGACGCGCCAGCTTGAGGTTGCCCGACGACCCGCCGGTCGGAATACACAACCAGCCGCGCGCCTCGTCCGAGGGCCCGTTCACCATCGCGCACCGGGACGCCAGCTCGTTGAACTGCACGCGCTCTCCCTCGCCCCACGACGGATCGGCCAGGAACACATTGCCACCCGCCGCCACCGCGGCGGCAAACGACTTCATGAAGAGTGCCGGCTCGCGCTCCTCCACGATGACATCGCGCGTCGCCGCTTCCGCAGGCGAGGGCACTCCGAGCAATCGAATCAGTTCAGCGCGTTCCATAAAGTCTCCGGGTTGAGCCGTTCCACGTCCTCGGCCTTGAAGAACGGCGCCGCAAACGGCCCGTCGTAGTCGTTATTCTGATACAGTGGCCACACGCCGAACCCCAGCGCGCGCGGTTTTTCCGTATGCGCCGCGCGCCAGGCAAACGCCGCACGCAACGCCGCCTTCGCGCCTACCGCCGTTTCCAAGGCCGAAGAAAACACCACGTCCGCCTTCGCCGCCGCCAGCCGCGCCAGCACGGGAGCGGGGTCGCCGAGCAACGCCGGTTTCACCACAAACACGCCGCGCCAGCCGTCGGCAATCCAACGCTCCACGTCATTCGCGCCGACCAACGATTCGTCCAACGCGATCGGTGTGGGAAAATCCTCCGCTAAGCCGCGTAACACATCTTCCATCTTCCGCACCTCAGTCGCCCCATGCCTCGCCGGCGCAAAACACGGTTGTTCGACAAACTCCACCGGCCGCTCCGCCGCGCGCTCCAGCCATCGCGCCGCCTGCCGCGCATCCCACGCGCCGTTGGCATCGAGCCGCAGTTTCGCGCCCGAAGGCAGCGCCGCGACGACGTCGTCAAGCAACGCAAGTTCGTCCGCGATATCGCCGACGCCCACCTTCCATTTGAACGTGCGAAAACCCATCTCTGCCTTCGGCGCGATCGCCGCCAACACGGCGCGCCCTGCAGGCAGCAACGCCGCCACCGGCAAATACGCCGCCGCCCCTTCACCTGCCTCACGCCGGTCAGTCGTGGGCCGCGAGCTNNCGCGAGTTGCTCCTCCGTCACCCATTCACCGAGTGCGACCAAGGCGGCCTCGATCTCATCAAACGTCTCGGTGCCAAACCACGGAATCGGCGCCGCCTCCCCATAACCCACGCCGGCCTCATTGTTCGTAATACGAACAATCACGCCTTCCCGCTCCGTCCACACGCCGTGCGCGGTGCGCACCGGAGTGCGGAACGGCAGGGAGTAACGACGATAAGCAAGACGCAGGCGCATGTGCCCCATAGCAAATCGCCGTCCCGCCAAACCACAAGGCCCCCGCCGCCGCCTTCTCACGATTTTGCTTTCGTCGTATCCCGCCGACCCTCTTTCCGAAAAACCATTTGCCCTCCCTGCCAATCGGCCTACTACGTTCCCGGCAACTTATGACAAAGGTTGCCACACCGTTCGCCACCGCCTTCGACGCTGAATTTTATCAGCCGGCCGACGCCTTCTTCCGCGCCAACTTGCCCGTCGGCCTCACGTTCGACGACGTCTCTCTCGCGACGCTTTACTCCGAGATCCTCCCCAAGGACGCCGATACGTCCACCGTCCTTTCCGACGCGCTCAAGCTTTCCATCCCGGTCATCTCGTCGGACATGGACACCGTCACCGAAGCCCGCATGGCCATCGCCATGGCGCTCAACGGCGGCCTCGGTCTCATCCATTACAACATGCCGGCGCGCGACCAGGTGAAGGAAGTCGCCCGCGTCAAACGCCACATCCACGGCCTCATCCAAGACCCGATCACCGTTTCGCCCAACCAACTCGTCGGCGACGTCCTCGCCCTGATCGAGAACCGCAAATTCGACTTCCGCACCTTCCCGGTCGTGGACGAACAGGGCAAACTCGTCGGCCTGCTCTCCGGCAGCACCGTGCGCGAGCGCTACAAATCCCGTTCCGTCGCCGAGGCGATGACCCCGCGCAGCGACATTCTCACGATCCACGAAAAGGCGCTGCAGCCCGACCCGATCAAGGCCGCCGACGCGTTCTTCACCGAACACGTAGGCATCCACAAGATGCTCGTCGTGGACGACCAAGACCGCCTCCGCGGGCTCGTCACGTTCTCCGACATCGACCGCATCCTCACCGAATCGAAGTCCCGCCGTAAGCCTGCGCGCGACCACGATTTCCGCCTCGTGGTCGGCGCCGCCATCGCTCCCGTGCGCCTACCCGACGGCTCGCTCGACCGCGACAAAATCATCACGCACGTCGGCCAGTTGGTGGACGAACACATTGACGCCGTCGCCGTCTCCACCGCACACGGCCACACCGCCGGCGTGGGCGATATCGTGAAGCTTGTTCGCGACGCGTTCCCGCACCTCACGATCATCGCGGGCAACGTCACCAGCGCCTCCGGTGTCGATTACCTCGGCAGCTGCGGCGCCAGCGCCATCAAGGTCGGTCAGGGCCCCGGCTCCATCTGCACCACGCGCGTGGTCGCCGGCGTCGGCATTCCACAGCTCACCGCGCTCTACGTCGCCGCCCAAGGTGCCAAGGCCCGCAACGTCAAAATCATCGCCGACGGCGGCATCACCAAGTCGGGCGACATCGTGAAAGCCCTCACGCTCGCCGACGCGGTCATCCTCGGCGGACTCCTCGCGGGTTGCCGTGAAGCCCCGGGCGAGATCATGGAGATCAACGGCAAGCTCTATAAACAATACCGCGGCATGGGCAGCCTCTCCGCGATGAAGGCCGGCAGCGCCGCCCGTTATGGACACGACAAGACCGACAACGCTCGCAAACTCACCGCCGAAGGCATCGAGGCGTTAAAGGAAGTCTCCGGCTCCACGGACGACGTGCTCGCGACGTTGGTTGGTGGCGTGCAAAGCGGCATGGGTTACCTCGGCGCGAAAGACCTCAAGGCCCTCCGCGAAAAAGCCCGCTACATTCGCGTCTCCCCCGCCGGCCAAAAAGAGGCCAGCCCCCACGACGTGGTTGAAATCAAGACGCAGTCGAAAGGCTGATTTCGCCCCGTCCGCCGTCCGCTCAATGCGGTTTTACGTCACAAAAAAAGGCGCGCCTCGAGGCGCGCCTTTTTTCGTGTCGTGACTGGAGTAACGCGAACCGTGGACGCCACGCGCGTCGCGCGGGGCGCTCAACGCACCTGCAACGTGCTACCGTCGTAGTCGAGTCCGAGCGACGGAATCACCACGGCCTTGCGGTCGCCTTGTTTTTTCACGCTGCCGGCGTGCCACGCGGTGTAGCCCGAGGCTTTCGCGGCGGCGAGCGTCGCGTCCAACGCGTCAGGTGACACGTAGGCGGCAAAACCGATGCCTTGGTTGAACGTCGCGTAGGCTTCGCGCAGTGAGATCGGCCCCGCCTCGCGCAGGAACTTAAAGAGAGCGGGCTCTTCGCCGGGATTCGTGATTTCGTAAACGAAGGGTTCGTCGAGGCGCATGAGTTTGCGCCAGCCGTGTCCGGTCACGTGCGACACGTAGTTGAGTTTGATGCCGGCGCGTTGGCATTCGGCGACGAACTTCACGTAGATGACCGACGGCGCGAGCAACGCCTCGCCATACGTGCGCGTATCGCCGTGACCGATGGGCGTCTGATAACCTTGCGGGAGTTTTCCGGCGATGAGGCGGCAGAGCGACAGGCCATTGGTCTGCACGCCGGAAGACGCGAGGAACACGATCTGGTCGCCGTCCTTCACGTCGCCGGTGATGCGTTGCGACTTGGGCTCGACTTTGCCGATGGCGGAGCCGGCGAGCACGATGGCGTCGGCGTTGACAATGCCGCGCAGGGTCGGCGTTTCGCCTCCGCCCCAGACCGCGCCGGCTTGGCGGCAACCTTCGGCCCAGCCCTCGACGAGCGCTTCCATACGCTTCGCGTCGGTGAACCACGCCGACTCGCCGACGGCCGCGTGCATCGCGACCGAGATCGGCAGCGCCCCGCAGGTCACGAGGTCGTTGACGATGGTCGCGACGGTATCGATGGAGATCTCACGATAAAAGTTTTTGCCCGTCTGCGCATAGACGGCGTCGGCCACGAGGTTCTTGGTGCCAAGGCCTTCCTCGACGTGGGCGAGGAAGTGCGTGTCGGCCTCCATGAGGTAGCAGCTCTCGCCGCGCGTGTTGGCGGGCTCGGCGTAGCCGTGCGACGCGAGGAGCGGCGCGGTGGTCTTGGCGGCCTTTTGGCAAGCGCGCTTGAAGGCGTCGAGTTGGTCGTAGTTAACGCCGGAGGATTCGTAGCTGAGGGACATGCGTGGAAAACGAAGTGAAACCGCTAATGGACGCTGATAAACGTTAAATTCGGATTTATTAACCGCGAAGGTCTCGCAGGAACGCAAAGTTGGGGCGGAGCCACGGCTTCCCGTCTTGCCCGATGACTTCGCGGCTCTTTGCGCCCTTCGCGGTTAATACCTCCGAGGGGCAGCTCAGTAGCTGCGCCCTTCGCCTTTTTCGAAGTAGTTCAGATAGGCCTGATTCACCACGCGGAA
>DFYA01000179.1:0-1300 GCA_002382525.1 Opitutaceae bacterium UBA4094 | reverse complement strand
GGCGTGAACGGCTCGTAGATCTTGCGAACGTGGTTGACGCACTCGCCTTTCGCGACGGCATCGCGGCAGAGGTCGTAAACCTCCTGGAGGACGTGGGCTTGTCCGCGCTCCTTGAGCAGCGCGACCGTTGCCTCGAAGGCCACAAACTTGCCGAGTTCCGACATGTCGATGCCGTAGCAGTCGGGGAAACGGATCTGCGGCGCGGTGGACACGATCACGATCTTCTTCGGGTTGAGCCGCGAGAGGATGCGCAGAATTGAGCGGCGAAGCGTGGTGCCGCGCACGATGGAATCGTCCACGCACACGAGGTGGTCGCCCGGTTTGATCGAGCCGTAGGTGATGTCGTAAACGTGGCTCGCGAGCTGATTGCGCATGCCTTCCTGGCCGATGAAGGTGCGAATCTTGATGTCCTTGGAGACGACCTTTTCGCCGCGCGGCCAATTGCGCAGAATGAGGTCGTCGAGCAGCTCGTCGTTGAGCGTGCCGTCGGCGGACGCTTGGAGAATCGCCTTCTTCACCTCGGCGCGACGCTTCTCGCGCAAGGCGTGCATGAGGCCGTAAAACGCAACCTCGGCGGTGTTCGGAACGAAGCTGAACACGGTGTGTTCCCAATCGTAGTCCACAGCTTTCAAAACCTGATCGGCGAGGCGACCGCCGAGGAGTTTTCGCTCCTTGTAGATCTCGATGTCGTTGCCGCGGGAAAAATAAATACGCTCGAACGAGCACGAGGTGCGCGGCAGCGGCGGGGTGAACTCCGAGGTGCTTACGGAGCCGTTTTTCTTCATCACGACCACGTTGCCGGGCGGCACTTCCTTCGGCTCATCGAGCGAGAGATCAAACACCGTCATGAGCGGGGCGCGCTCGGAGGCGAACGCGATCACTTCGTCGTTTTGGAAATACCAGCAGGGGCGGATGCCCGACGGGTCGCGGGCGACAAAGGCGTCGCCGTTGCCGATGAGGCCGCAGAGCGTGTATCCACCATCCCACTTCGTGGCGGAACGGGTGATGACGCGCGCGAGGTCGAGCTCGTCGCTGATGCGGCGCGAGGTTTCCTCGGGCGTGAGGCCATCGCCGCGGAGTTTGCGGAAAAGCTCCTCGTGTTCCTCGTCGAGGAAGAAGCCGATTTTTTCGAGCATCGCCTGCGTATCGGTGGCGAAGATCGGGTGCTGGCCCATGGCAATCAGGGAGCGGTTGAGCTCCTCGGTATTCGTCATGTTAAAGTTGCCGCACAGCGCGAGGTTGCGCGTCGGCCAGGGCGAACGACGGAAATACGGATGGCAGGACGAGATGTTGTAGCCCC
>DFYA01000243.1 GCA_002382525.1 Opitutaceae bacterium UBA4094 | reverse complement strand
CGCCGGTGTCTTCCTCGAAGATGAAGCCGTCAAACCGGTTGGCGAACACGTTGAAGGAACCGGTCACAAAACCGGTGCGCTTGCGCACGCCGAGTTCGAGGCCGATGGACTTCTCGGTGTTAAGCGTCGGGTCGCCGAGTTCGTAGGCGTTGGTGCCGATGTGCGGACCGTCGGAGTAGAGCTCTTGGGCGTTGGGAGCGCGCTCGGTGCCGGTGACGGAGAACGTCAGGGAGTAGTTGGGGTTAACCGCGTAAACGACGCCGCCGGAGAGGCTCAGCGTGGTGTCGTCGCGCGAGCGCTCGGTGGGGAAGTTGGCGTTCGAGCGGGTGTCGATTGATTGGCGTTCGACGCGGGCGCCGGCCTGCCAGGTGAAGGCGTTGACCTCGAGTTCCTCGAAGACGAAGAGCGCGTAGTTTTCCGTGACGGACGGCGGCATAAACGCCTCGTCGCCGATGATGTTGAAATCGCTGCGCGTGGCCTGAACGCCCCAGGCGCCGGTGACGTGGGCGAGCGGGCCGTGGAGCAGTTCGATGCGGCCATCGAAGCCGTCGTTAGTGAAGCGGGTTTCGGGATCGCCGTCCTCGAGTTCGATGTGCTGGTAGTCGGCGACGCCGAGCTTGAAGCGCGCGCCGGTGAAGATGCCGAACTCTTGTTTCACCTCGGCGGCCAAATCGACGCGGCGCTGGCGCAGGTCGATTTCCACGTCGGGATCGGCGACGGCGCCGTAGAGCGTGTTGAAACCGTTGTAATTAATTCCGGCGTCGAAGATGTCGCTCACATACGACACGCCGACGGAGCCGCCTTCGGAATCGACCGCGCTATTAACGAGGCGACCGACCGGTGTGCGCACGTCGTTCGACTCGCGTTGAAAGCCGTCGAGGTGGAGAACCCAGGCGGAACGGTCGGTTTTGAAGAGCGCGACGTTGGCGGTGGCACCGTAGGCAAACTCGTCGGAGACGCTGCCGTAGCGCGTGTCGACGACGCCGGAGACGCGACGTTCGGGCATGTCGGTTTCGATGCGGTGATCGATGACGTTGATCACGCCGCCAACGGCGGAACTGCCGTAGAGGAGCGAGGCGGGACCGCGGACGACTTCGATGCGTTTCACGAGAAACGGCTCCACGCTCACCGCGTGGTCGGGGCTGGAGACGGACGCGTCTTGGGCGCCGGTGCCGTTTTGGAGCACGCGGATACGGTCGCCGCCGAGACCGCGGATGATCGGCCGGCTCGACCCGGGACCGAAGTAGGTGGAACTCATGCCGGGTTGGGCGGAGAGCGTCTCGCCGAGGGTGGCTTGTTGTTGCAGGTCGAGTTCACGGCCGGCCAACACGTTGGTGGCCGAGGTGAGTTCGGCTTGGCTGCGGGCAAGCGGCGAAGCGGTGACGACCACGTGGTCGAGGACCAGCGCGGAGTCGTTGAAGGCGTGCGCGTGGTCGGTGTGGGCGCGCGCCAAGGAGGCGGCGGAAAGGATCGCGAGAGATACGCGGGTAGGAAGATGCATGTTCGGAAACAGATTTTTGGACGGAATGGGTGCGCGCGCGCCACGAGGCGCGAACGCGACAAAATAGGAGCTGAGGCAAAGCGGAGCTTCGCGCAGGAAGCCGCCGCGAGGGTTGGACTGTTATCCGAGAGAGGGAGGTCCGCGCGCAGGTCGGAGCAAGTGCGGCGGCGCGGGAAGCTCCAGCGTGTCGCGCGTCGGCGAGACGCTGGCGACCGGGGCGGCGAGTGGCGCGGCGACGCGCGGCAGATCGACCGGCGTGGTGACGCCGTGTTGAAAAAGGGTGACGGCGCAGCCGGCGTCGTCGTGCGGTTGCGAGTGCGTGTGCGGTTCAGACGACGTGTCGTGGCATTCGTCATGCCCCGCGTGCAAATGCGCGTGGGCGGTCGGAGAAACCGAGAGCAGTCCCAGCGCGAACACCACCGTCGCAAGCACCACCGCAAGCGCGCCTTGGAGGCGGCTTATTCCGGGGAGTTGTGCGGTGCGGTTGGGCATGAAGGGATCGAGGCGCGGAAAGGCGACGGGGTGCGATGCACAGAAAAGCACGGTAGGATGACAAGCCAAACGATGGGCGGCCTATTCGAGCGGATGAACACGTGGCTGACTTGCGGGCGGGGCCGCCACGCGATAGCGAGGAAAGATCATGCTCTCGAAACCGGTGCCTCCGTGGATCTTGCTGGGCGGCTTTGTGCTCACCTGCGCGGCGGGTAGCGTAAACGCGGTGGGCTTTCTCGGCATGCATCATCAGGCGATCTCCCATATGTCGGGATCGGTCACCGTGCTGAGCAACGAACTCGCGACCGGCCAGTTTGGCTTGGCATTTTATGCGGTGGCGGTGGTGGCGTCGTTTTTCGCCGGCAGCGTGTTGAGCGCGGCGATCATCCGACAAAGCGCGTTGAAGCTCGGACGACGTTACGGCGTGGCTTTGGTTGTCGAGTCGCTGCTGTTGTTTGCCGCGTGCCGGATGTTGATGACGGGACACTACGCGGGCGACTGTCTGGCGGCGATGGCGTGCGGGCTGCAAAACGCGATGGCGACGCACTACAGCGGCGCGGTGATTCGCACGACGCACATGACGGGGATCATCACGGATCTGGGCATCGCGGTCGGGCTGAAGTTGCGCGGCGAGCCGATCGACGGACGGCGCGCGGGACTGTATGTCGTGTTGTTGGTGGGCTTTTTTGTCGGAGGGATTCTGGGGAGCTGGGGTTATGTGCACATCGGTTTTGCGACGTTGTTGTTTCCGGCGACCCTCACGGGTTTGGCGGGCGCGGGATATTTTGCGTTCAAGCAACTGGCGCGGTGACGGCGAACACGCGGCGGGCGGAGACAACCCACAGTTTTTCGTCCAGTTGGAGGCGTTGATTCCACGGGGTGCCCGCCGCCCATGGGGAAAACGCCGGCAGGATCAGGCGCGCGGGACCGTGGACCAAGGCGGGCAACTTGAGGCGTCCGCCCGCACCGTCGGACCAGCTGAAAGCGGGGTGATAATGTCCCACGACTTCGGTCGTTCCGGGCGCGAGCGGCGGTGTTCCATGATCGCCGTGATGAAAGACGAACGGCTCACGCACGAGAACGCGCTCCGCGGAAACCGCGCTCCAGCGCGCGTCGTGGTTGCCGGGCAAGATCGTCACGGGAACGGAGGCGCGTTGGAGATAATGCTCGGCGTGTTCACGGCCTTTCAACGTATGAAGGGAGTCGCCCAGCCAGAGCATTTCGGCCGGCTGGTGGTCGGCGATCAAAGCATCGAGGGTGCGCGCGATCACCTCGTCGCCCCACTCGGGAAGGAGGTTGCCGGCCGCGCGATGACTCGCTGCGTAACCCCAATGCAGATCGCTCACGACGAGCAGGCGGAGGTCGGCGAAAAAGACTGCGCGGCGCGAGTCGAGTCGGATGCCAGGTGCGATGTCGGCGCAGATCATGGCGACGACCGCGCCTCGGCGGGTTCGGCGAGGGAGCCCTCGTTGACCAGACTTCCATACATGGAATTGAACAGGCGCTCGATCGTGGTCTCGGGATCTTCGAGCGTGAGCGTCTCTTTGATTTTGCTGGCGAAGATGCCGAAGGAAAACGGGCTCACGCGGTCGAGCGTCAACAGCCGCCAACGCATCGTCGAAACGTGTTTGAGAAACGCGACCGCGCGCGGTGTATCCAAAAAACGGAGCGTCGCCTCGGCGTAGGCTTCTTCAAGGAGCGGGTGGTCGGGTTCGTGGCGGCGCAACACGTCGAAGATCACCTCGGAACTCCACTGGAGGGAGCGTCCACCGCGTTCGGCGCCGCGCACGCGTCGCGGCACCATCAAGCCGGTTTGCGCGGCGACGCGAAACTGCCACCGCACGAGCGGTGCGTCGGCGAGGGCGATGCGCAACGCGTCCTCGGCACCGGCCGGCTGGAAGAGCGCGCGCCACTCGGCTTCGTTCATCTCTTGAAATTCGAGCAGCGTGAGCATGAAGCCGTAGTCGTCGATGGTGACGAGCGCGTTGCCGCCCTTGGTTGCCTGCACGCGTTGGGCGATGATGCGCGAGAGCGCGTCGTTGGCGGCGCGACCGAGTAGCGAGTGGAAAAAGTAGTGGCGCAGTTCGCGTTCGAGAAATCGCTCGACGAGAAAAAAGTCGGTCGTCGGAATGGCCGAGACGCGGGCCTGCAGTTGGAAGTGCCGCACGAGCGCCTCGGCGTTGCCGCGCGAAAGCGCGTAGTGATCGACGAGCCAACGCCCGGCGGCGTCCGGGTGCGGTGAAGCGATATGCGCGGCGAGCGCGGTGCGGAGGCGAGCCACCTCGTCGGCCACGCCGCTGGCGAGAGGCATCTTGGCGGCGTTCCAGCGCGGGATCGTGGGCAACGCGGATTTGGCTTCGGTCACGCGCGCGGTGAGCAGGTAGGTGTCCACGAGGCGCACGCAGCGACCGTTGATCACAAAGATGTCGCCGGGTCGCAGGCGCTTCATGAACGACTCCTCGACGGTGCCGAGGGTGCGGCGTTTGAGTTTCACCTGAATCATCTCGTCGGCGGTGATGGTGCCGACGTTTTGATAGTAGTCGCGCGCGGTGCGGGACGACGCGGGCAGGAGCACGTTGTCCACGACGCGGACTTTTCCAAAGACGGCGCTGTAACGTTTTTCGAGCGAGGCGCCCCCGCCTTCTAGATAGTGAACGACGCGGTCAAATTTTTCGCGGGCGAGCGTGGCGAACGGTTGGCTGTGGCGCACGAGTTCAAACGCCTCGTCCACGGTGATTGACTCGAACAACGACAAGCCCACGAGCTGCTGCGCGAGCACGTCGAGCGGCGATTCGGGGAGCTTCACGGGTTCGAGCTGACGCAGGTCCATCATGCGCGCGGTGGCGATGCATTCGGCGAGGTCGTTGATGTTGCTCGCAACGAGGAGTCCGCGGCTGGTTTCGCCGAGCGAGTGGCCGGAGCGGCCGATGCGCTGGAGGGCGCGGCTCACGCCCTTTGGCGCGGAGACCATCACGACGAGATCGATGGAGCCGATATCGATGCCCATTTCGAGTGACGTCGAACAAACCACCGCGAGCAGATCGCCGCGTTTGAGCCGGTCCTCGACATCGAGGCGAATGGCCCGGTCGAGCGAGGCGTGGTGGACCTCGATACGCGCGGCGAACTCGGGCAGGAGTTCCTTGAGGCGCAGGCCGATGGTCTCGGCGCCGCTGCGCGTATTGGTGAAGACGAGCGTCGTTCGTTTCGTGCGAAGAACGTCGGCCAGCTCGCGCAAAACGCGCGTCGCCGTGTAACCGGCCGGTGGATACGGATTGGATCGCAACGGGGAGAACACCTCGACCTCGGCCGGTTTCTTTCCGCCGACCTCGATAACGCGGCACGGGCGGCCGGGGCCGGTCAGGTAACCGGCCATCGTTTCGAGCGGGGCGACCGTTGCCGAAAGCCCGATCCGAAGCAGCGCCGAGCGGCCGGCGGAAGTCGGAGGTTTGTCACTTATTAAGTGACAAATAGGCTGGGGCGTCACGTGGAGCAGCAGGTGTTCGAGGCGCTCGGCGGTGACCATGAGGAGGGCACCGCGTTTGTTTTCGGCGAGGGCGTGGAGTTCGTCGATGATGAGGAAACGCGTGTCTTTGAAGAGCGGGAGCCAGGACGGCTGGCTCAGGAGCAGCGTGAGACTCTCGGGCGTGGTGACGAGGATGTGGGGCGGTTTGCGCTTCTGCGCCGCGCGCTCTTTCGGCGGCGTGTCGCCGGTGCGCGCGGCGACGCGGATGTGGTCCCAGCCGAGTTCGGCGAGCGGGGCCTGGAGGTTTTTCTGAAGGTCGTAGGCGAGGGCGCGGAGCGGAGAAACGTAAACGGCCACGATGCCTTTCGGAAGTTGGCCGCGGTCATGCGTGCGGGCGAGGTGGTCGAACACGCCGAGGAAGGCGGCGAGGGTTTTGCCGCTGCCGGTGGGCGAGGAGAGCAACGTGGAGCGGCCGGCGAGGATCTCGGGCAACGTGGCGCGTTGAGCGGGCGAGAGGTTGCCGAACCGGGAGCGCACCCAAGCGGCCAATTCCGGATGCAACGCGTCGAGCGCGGAGGAATCGTCGGCGGCGGGCGGGTTGACTCGGGTGACCATCGTGGAGACGACCGAAAAGGGAGTCCGGTCCGGCCCGGTCGCAAGATGGGCGCGGAGATTCACGCCACACCTCGTCCGGTTGAAATTGGCGCAATGGTGGCAACCTTGCGCGTATGGCGACCGCACCTTGGAAGAAACCGAAACCGAAGTCCGCAGGCACAAAGACCAAGCTCTCGCCGGCCAACATCGCCTGGGCCAAGGCGCGCGCGAAGAAGGCGGGGCGGCGTTATCCGAACTTAGTGGACAACATGGCGGCGACCAAGCGGCAGCAGGAGGCGGAGCACGCGGGGCAGGAGAAGGACCGGCCCTGAGTGTCGGTGGGCGGGATTTGGCGTCGCCGGACGATGGCAACCGTCCACAGTGCGGGCATGTGCGCTTCACCGCTAGTGCGACCCGCTCCCGCCACCATCGCCACCTTTGCCGGAACGGGCGTGCCGGGTTACGGCGGTGATGGCGGCGACGCGAACCGGGCGGAGTTGAATCAGCCGTTTGGCGTGATCGTGGGGCCGGACAACGCGGTGTATGTCTGCGACACGTTTAATCACGTGATCCGCCGCATCTCAAAAACGACCGGCGTGATCACCACCATCGCGGGCAACGGCACGCCGGGATACACAGGCGACGGCGGAGCGGCGGTCGAGGCGGCGCTCAACGAACCTTACGAACTGCGGTTTCACCCGAACGGTGATCTCTATTGGGTGGAGCGCGTGAACCATGTCGTGCGGAAACGTGACGCGAAGACCGGTCGCGTGACCACGGTGGCGGGGACCGGGCACGAAGGGTTTTCGGGCGACGGAGGGCCGGCGACCGAAGCGCGGTTGTGCCAGCCCCACTCGATTCAATTCGAGGTCGGCTTCGAGCGCCTGTTGATTTGCGATATCGGCAACCACCGCGTGCGCGCCGTGACGTTGGCCACGGGCGTAATCTCGACGTGGTGCGGCACGGGGCGTGCGGAGCCTACTCCCGACAGCGCGTGCGTGGGCGATACGGTGTCGCTGAATGGTCCGCGCGCGCTCGACATCGCGCCCAACGGCGACCTCTGGCTCGTGTTGCGCGAGGGCAACGCGGTTTACCGGATCGACGCGCGCACGCGGCGGCTCGAACACGTCGCGGGCACCGGCGAACGTGGGTTCGGCGGCAATGGCGGTCCGGCGAAACACGCCACACTGTCGGGACCGAAGGGCGTCGCGATCTCGCCGGACGGACAACGTATTTATCTGGCGGATACAGAGTCGCACACGGTGCGGGCGATCGATCTCGCGCGGACGCCGCCGACGTTGGACCTCGTGGTCGGCGATGGCGAACGCGGCGACGGTCCCGACGCACCCGATCCGCTGGCATGCCGGATGGCGCGGCTGCACGGGCTCGGTGTGGATCCGGCCAACGGCGACCTCTACATCGGCGACAGCGAAACGCACAAGGTGCGCGTGGTGAAGTGGTGCCGGTAGGCGGGGCGCCGACTCGGCGATAACCTCCGCGGATACCCGATGGCTTTTTCGCGGACTCGCCCGACTGGGCGCGGGTTGCTTCCACCGTCCGTCGAGCGGTGACGCGGTTTATCCGCGAGGCCAGCGTTCGCCCCATTTCGATACGGACCGAGTCGTGCGATGTTAACGACGAACACCGGCGAGCCATTCGCCGATGTGAAGCTACACTTTCCGCCGGAGGAGCGCAGTTAAGGGGAATTGCTTTTCCGCGCGGACGAACGGGGCCTTCGGGCCCCGTTCCTGTTTTATTTCGGCGCCGCGAGGGCGGACGGATCGAGGCCTTCGCGCACGGCGAGCGTGGCGAGGACCTTGGGCACGTAGAGACGCGTCTCGGTCGGGAGGGCGTCGGCGATTTGCGCGAACGTGGTGGCGTTTTGCGCTTTCAACGTGCGGCGCACGCGGCCTTCACCGCCGTTGTAGGCCGCGAGGGCGAGCGGCCACGAATCGAACATGCCGTGCAACCGGCGGAGCAACGAGGCGGCCGCGCGGGCGCTTTTCTCGGGGTTCACCCGTTCGTCGAACGGCAGCAAACTGAGCCCCTGCGCCTTGGCGGTGACGGGCATGAATTGAAACAAGCCGCGCGCGCCGGCCGGGCTTTTGGCGCGCGGGTTGAAGGTCGATTCCGTTTCGGCGATCCACACCAGTTCGACCGGGATGCCCTCGGCGGCGAACGACTTTTTGAGCAGCGGGAGAAACTCGTCGGCGCGCGCCGGTCGCGGACGCGTGCGCAGGCGGCTCACCCAGACGTCGTAGAGCGGAATGTCGTGGCCCGGCGCGAGCACCTGCGGCGCGGGCGCCGGCGTCGGCGTTGTGGGCGGGCTTGAGGGCGCGGGAGCGCTCGGCGTGTCGGATGGGGGCGGGGTGGTGGTGTCTTTGGCGACAGCAATTTCATCGAGACGCGCGGCGAGCCAGTCGGCGTAGTCTTGGTAGTCGGGCAATGCGCGGAGCGCGAGTAACGCGGCGCGCGCCTCCGTTTCGTAGGCGGCGAGTTCGGCGAACGACCCGCTTTCGCGGGTCTTCTCCAGGCGCGCGGCGAACGCGTCCCATTGCTCACGCGTCGGCATCGCGAACTCCGCTTGGATGTCGGCAGGCGCGTAGGCCTCGAACAGCGCCTGCCCGAGGGAGAACACATCGGACTCTTCGTCGGCCTGCACGGCGGCGGACGCGGCTGCTAAGACGGCGAAGGCCAGGCTGCGTTGGAAATAAGGGAACGAGAATCTGCCGGAGAGGGCCATGGGGAATCGTGGGGTTGAAGGCCTCGGAGAACGCGGAGGGGACGGCTCACGATGGACACGGTTAGGCCATAAGCAAGGGGCTGAAGCGGGCGCGTGGGCCGAGAGACGAACGCTCGCTGAACTCACGTTCAGGGCCACGACGATCGAGGCGCGGCGCGCGTCGGCAAAACGCAGTTGTCGAAATCGTTGTCGTGACTTCGCTGGACGCGTGGCGGGCGCGACCTGCGCTCCCTTTCACCCCGTATCCTTTCTCCGCCCATGAAAATCACCTACTACGGCCACTCCTGTTTTCTCGTCGAGACATCCACGGCTCGGTTGCTCATCGATCCGTTTCTCACCGACAACCCGAAGGCGTCCATCGCGGCGTCCGAGGTGCGTTGCGATTACGTGTTGGTGAGCCATGGGCACGAGGACCACACGGGCGACGCGCTCGCGATTGCCAAGGCCAACGACGCGACGTTGGTGGCCAACTA
>DFYA01000342.1:11279-11788 GCA_002382525.1 Opitutaceae bacterium UBA4094 | reverse complement strand
ACCATCGACCCGAATGTGGGCGTCGTGGTGGTCCCGGATGAGCGCGCCTATGTGTTGAAGGGAATCGCGAAGACCAACGTCGTGGTCCCGGCGGCCATCGAGTTCGTCGATATCGCCGGTCTCGTTGCCGGCGCGAGCAAGGGCGAAGGCCTCGGCAACCAGTTCCTCGCCAAAATCCGCGAGACCGACGCCATCGTGCATGTCGTTCGCTGTTTCGTGGACGACGACGTCATCCACACGATGGGTGGCGTCGATCCTGTGCGCGACATCGAGATAATTACGACTGAGCTCGTCCTCGCCGATCTCGACGCCGTTGAAAAACGGCTCAACAAGACGCAAAAGCTCGCGAAGTCCGGCGACAAAGACGCGCAGGCCGAGTTCGCGTTGCTCGAGCGCCTCGTGCCGCATCTCAACGAAAACAAGCCCGCCAACGTTCTCCCTGCTACGGACGACGAGAAGAAGATGCTTCAATTCTTCCAGCTGCTCAGCGCCAAGCCCGTGCTCTACGC
>DFYA01000342.1:7980-11126 GCA_002382525.1 Opitutaceae bacterium UBA4094 | reverse complement strand
GCCCCAAGGAGTCGCGCGCCTGGACGATCGGCAAGGGCTGGAAGGCCCCGCAGGCCGCCGGCGTGATCCACACCGATTTCGAGAAGGGTTTCATCAAGGCCGAGGTCGTCGCTTACGACGACCTGACGCGCCTGGGCAGCACCGCCGCGGCGCGTGAGGCCGGCAAATACCGTCTCGAAGGAAAAGAATACGTATTTCAGGACGGCGACGTCGCGTTGTTCCGTTTTAACAACTGAGCAACCGGGGCGTCTCACCGTCCTGTTCTGGTATGCGCGCAAAAAAAGGCGCGGCCCCTAGGGATGGGGGTCGCGCCTTTTTAGTGCCCGTTTTCGGCCACGGCCCCACGTCGCATTATCACGCGTCCGCAAGATGCTGATACCTGTGTGGCCCTGAACGTGAGTTCAGGAGTTCCCGGCGCAGTCGGTAGCCCCAACCGGACACAAAAAAACCGCCCGCCAGCCTCGTTTTCACGAGCGCCGACGAGCGGTTTCGAATCTGTTCTAGCGGACGGCCACTAGGGCATCCCCACTTAAACCACCGTGCCGTTCGGCACGATCACGCCCTTAGGCACGACCAGCACCCCGTCACGGATGATGATCCCGTGCGCGTAATCGCCATCGGGTTTGCCGTGTGGCGAGAGCCTCACGTTGTCGCCGATGCGGGCGTTTTTATCGATGATCGTGTGCTCGATCTCACAGTTGGAACCGACGCCCATGCTCGTCACGCCCTTGGCATCATTGTCATCCTGCTGCTCCGGCGTCTCGTAGTAGTCGGCGCCCATCATGACCACCTCGGTCAACTTGGTGCCTTCGCCCACGAAGGAACGAATACCGAGCACGCAGCGCTTCAGCGTCGAATCCGTGACGATCGAGCCGTCTCCGATACACACGTGATCGATGTTGCACTTGTTGAGTTTGGACGCCGGCAGGTAGCGGTCCTGCGTGTAGATCGGCGCGGTCGGGTCGAAGAAGTTAAACGGCGGAAGCGGGTCGGACAGCGCGATGTTGGCATCGAAGAACGCCTTCACCGTGCCGATGTCTTCCCAATAGCCCTCGAAGATGTGGGCGAAGAGACGCTTTTTGCCGAGAAGGCTCGGGATGACCTCTTTGCCGAAATCGGTCATGTTGTTATCCAACGCCTCGGCGAGCACCTGGCGGTTGAACACGTAGATACCCATCGAAGCCAAGCAGTGTTTCTCTCCGCCCGAGCCGTGCAGCGAGGCCTCCAGCTTATCGCTCAGCGTGAGGCTCTGAATGATCGCCGGGTCCTTCGGTTTTTCGACGAACTGATTAATGGCGAGGTCGTCGTCGACCTTCATCAAACCCAGTCCTTCCACTTTGGATACAGCGAACGGAATCGCCGCAAGCGTCACGTCGGCGTTGGACGCGATGTGATCCTCGATGATCTTCCGGAAATCCATCCGATAAAGTTGATCGCCCGAAAGGATCAAAACGAGGTCATGGGGGAATCCCCGGAAATGTTGTAGGTTGCGACGCACCGCGTCGGCCGTGCCTTGATACCAGTTCGCGTTTTTCTCGGTTTGCTCGGCCGAGAGGATGTCCACAAAGCCGCCGCCGAACGGATCGAAATGATACGTGCTCTGCGTATGCCGGTGCAACGACGCGGTGTGAAACTGCGTCAGCAGAAAGATGCGGTTTATCTCGGAGTTGATGCAGTTACTGATGGGAATATCGACAAGGCGATACTTGCCAGCGAGGGGCACGGCCGGTTTGCACCGCTCCATGGTGAGAGGGTAAAGACGGGTGCCGCGGCCGCCGCCCATGACCACTGCGAGGACTTTTTTCTGAGTGCTCATACGAATAAGTTGAAGAGAAACAGGTGAGTTGAGGATTCGGGGTAAAACCTTGCGCAACGTTTAAACGGGTCCGTAAATTCGCGAGCCTAAACAGGCAAAAAATTATGTGTGGAATCGTAGGTTACGTCGGACGTCAAAAAGCATCCCCAATTTTGCTCGAGGGCCTCAAACGCCTGGAGTATCGCGGCTATGATTCCGCGGGCATCGCCGTGCAACAGGACGGCCGGCTCGACGTGACCCGCAAGGTCGGTCGCGTGGACAACCTCGTCAAAGAGGTCGCCAAACAACGTGCCAGCGGCACCACCGGCATCTGCCACACCCGCTGGGCCACCCACGGCGGCGTCACCGAAGCCAACGCCCATCCGCACCTCTCCAGCGACGGCATGATCGCCTTGGTTCACAACGGCGTGATCGAGAACTACGGCACGATCAAAAAATTCCTCCTCACCAAGGGCTACTCGTTCAGCTCCGAAACCGACACCGAGGTGCTCTCAAACTTGGTCGCCTACCACTACGCCAAGGAGCCCGCCGCCCCCGCCGGCGAGAGCCGCTTCGTCCACGCCGTGCGCAAGGCCCTTCGCCACGTCGAGGGCACCTACGGCATCGCCGTGCTCTGCAGCGACTCCGCCAACGAGATCGTCGCCGCCCGCAAAGGATCCCCGCTCATCCTCGGCGTGGGTGATAATGAATACATCCTCGCGTCCGACGTCTCCGCCCTCGTCAGCCGCACGCAAAACGTCGTTTACCTGAAAGACGGCGAAGTTGTCCACGTCACCGCCAAGCAATTCTTCATCTCGACCCTCGACATGGAGGATGTCTCCCCGGTTGTGGATAAGGTCACCTGGGCCATCGATGCCGCCGAGCTCAACGGCTACGCGCATTTCATGGAGAAGGAGATCTTCGAGCAGCCCGCCGCCCTTGAAAACTCCATGCGCGGTCGTTTCTCCGAAGATGGCTCCACCGCCAAATTCGGCGGACTCAACCTCGGCCCCGTCGATTTCCGCCAACTCGACCGCTTCGTTTTCCTCGGCTGCGGCACCGCTTGGCACTCATGCATGGTCGCCGAGCACTTGATCGAGCGTTTCGCCCGCGTGCCCGTCGAGGTCGATTACGCCTCCGAGTTCCGTTACCGGAACGCCCCGCTCTCCGGCAACCCGCTCTTCTTCGTGATGAGCCAATCCGGCGAAACCATCGACACGCTGGGCGCCCTCCGCGAAGCCCAGCGCAAAGGCTACAAGGTGCTCGCGATTAACAATACCGTCGGTTCCACCATCGCCCGCGAAGCCGACGGCGGCATCTACCAACACGTCGGCCCCGAGATCGGCGTCGC
>DFYA01000342.1:6656-7799 GCA_002382525.1 Opitutaceae bacterium UBA4094 | reverse complement strand
CCCGCCGCCGAGATGAAACACGGACCGATCGCCCTCATCAACGAGCTGTGCCCGAGCGTGTTCTTCGCTCCGAAAGGCGAGATCTTCAACAAGGTCATTTCGTCCATGCAGGAGGTGAAGGCGCGCAAGGGCCCGGTCATCGCCATCGTGACCGAGGGTTGCGAACTACCCGCCGGCCTCGCGGACGAAGTCATCACCATCCCGGAGTGCCACGAGGCCGTCCTGCCGATCGTCGCCACGATCCCCGTGCAGCTCCTCAGCTACTACATCGCCTGCGAACGCGGCTGCGACGTGGACAAACCCCGCAACCTCGCGAAATCCGTCACCGTCGAGTGATTAAGGAAACCTGAAGGCTGAGACCTGAGAGCTGAATTCGGATTTCGGCCTCAGGTTTCAGCCTTCAAGTTTCAGCCCTCCGCCTTTCCCATGAACATCTTCCCGCGCCGCGACGAGTTCCTTAAGCTTGCCGCCCAAGGCAACGTCATCCCGGTTTACGCCGATCTCATGGCGGACTTCGAGACGCCGGTTTCCGCCTACGCCAAACTCAAGACCGCCGGCCCGTCCTACCTCCTCGAGTCCGTAGAGGGCGGCGANNACCGAGATCCGCATCCCCGCCCAACCCGGCCAGCCCGCCCGCATCGAAACCGTCCCCACCCCGCAAGATCCGCTCAAGCTCATCGAAGCCGAGATGGCCGGACACCACCCGGTTAACCTGCCCGGCCTCCCCCGCTTCACCGGCGGCGCAGTAGGGTTTATTGGATACGAATACGTCACGCGCATCGAGCCCACCGTGCCCGCCGCGAAGACCGACGAGCTCGGCGTGCCGCTGCTCTATTTCATGCTGTCGGACTCGCTCCTGATTTTCGACCGCGCCAAACAAACCCTCCGCCTCTGCGTCAACGCCCACCTGCGCACCGCCGCCGATCCCGGCGCCGCCTACGACGCCGCCGTCGCCGAACTCGAATCGCTTTTCGCCCTTCTCCAAAAACCAAGCGTGCTCGCCCCGGCCCCACTGGTCGAGCCGGCGAAAGTCTCCGTGCCTCCCGGCAACTTCACGCAGCCCGCCTTCGAGGCCGTCGTCGAAAACTGCAAGGAGTTCATCCGCTCCGGCGACATCATCCAGTTCGTCCCTTCACAACGCTT
>DFYA01000342.1:3720-6550 GCA_002382525.1 Opitutaceae bacterium UBA4094 | reverse complement strand
CTCGAAAAAGACCTGCTCGCCGACGACAAGGAGCGCGCCGAGCACCTCATGCTCGTCGATCTCGCCCGCAACGACATCGGCCGCGTCTGCGAATACGGCAGCGTCACCGTGCCCGAGAGCTTTGTCATCGAGCGCTACTCGCACGTGATGCACATCGTCTCGCAGGTCGAAGGAAAGATCGCCGCCGACAAAACCGCCTACGATCTGCTCCGCGCCACCTTCCCCGCCGGCACCGTCAGCGGCGCGCCCAAGATCCGCGCAATGCAGATCATCGCTCAAAATGAACCGTCGCAACGCGGCTTCTACGCCGGCGCCCTCGGCTACTTTGGCTACGACGGCAACAGCGACACCTGCATCATGCTACGCACCTCGCTCATCAAAGACGGCAACATCCACATCCAGGCCGGCGCCGGTGTAGTGGCGGACTCGATACCGACCTCCGAATACCAGGAAACGGTCAACAAAGCCTCGGCCCTCTTCAAAGCCGTCGCCATGGCGGAGCAGTTCTAAGCCGTAAGAATTCAGTTGGGGTGCGGAGTAGCGGGGCAAGATGACGAGCAGATCTCGGTGGTGAACGACCAAGGAAAACCCGGAGGGTATTTCGATGGAAGTGAAGCACCGAAAGGTGCCGTCAGGTTGCCTCGACACGACCCTTCCAACTGAATGTCTACGGCTAAATTAACCGTTGATCGCCAGCGAGTCCCTCCGCCGCAGCCGTGGCCCTAGCGTGAGCCCGAAGGAGCACGCAACCGCGCGAGCGCAAGCGCACGCCCTCCCCCTCACGGCACGATGATGGGCCCGATCGCCACGCCCCACGGCGCCTTGCCCACGGGCACGCGCGCCACCTCTTTGCGCGACTTCACACTGATCACCGAAACGTCGTTCGATTCGGCGTTGGCCGTAAAGAGGAGCGAGCCGTCCGGGGTCAACGCGACGCCGCACGGACGCATGCCCGTCGCGACCCGCTCGACGATTTTTCCAGTTTCCGCGTCGATCACCGCTACGCCATTGCCCTCGCGTCCCGTCGTCACATAGACCTCGCGTCCATCACCGGAAATCGCCGCTCCCGCCGGTGAAACCGGCGCGGGCACCTTCACCGTTTTCACCACCGCGTGTGTGTTAAGGTCGATGACCGCGATCTCGGGCGTCTCCTCCAACGGAACATACGCGCGCGTGCCATCCGCGGAAAACACCAACGTGCGGGGACGCCCACCCAGTTCCACCTTGGCGATCTGCCGGCCGCTCTCCGGATTGAGCACAAAAATCGCCCCCGGTTTCCCGCACGTGATGTAAACCTCGTCGCGCGTCGGATGAAGCTGCACGCTTATCGGTTCGGCCGACAAGCGCGCCGTTGCCAGTTGTTTTTCGGTCGCGACATCCCAGACGGAGACCTCCGCCGAGTTCGCATTCGCCACGATCAAGCGCAAGCCGTCACGGCTCAGCGTGAATTCTGCAGGGTCAGGGCCGACCTGTATTTGTTTCACGCGTTTGCCCGTCACGAGGTCGAGGACCGCGATCCCGTCCGCCGACCGGTCGACAACTGCGTTCGGCGCCGCACGCTCGTTCTTTGCCCCCGGTTCCGTGCGCGGCGACGCGCTCGTGGCGACATAAAGCAACTGACCATCCGGCGACACCCGGAGTCCTCGCGGACGTTTACCGGCAATGATCGTGCGCACCACATCGTGAGTCTTGCTGTCGATGATCGAGATGTCGCCCGCACCCTCGTTGCTCACATAAACGTGATAATGGCCGTTCTCGCCCCCCACCTTCACAGGCGCTGGTAACACGACCGTCGCTCCCCATGAGTAAAGCGCACAACCGACGAAAATGCTCAACCATGCGACAGTGCGCGAGGCGGCTCGGGAGAAAGGCAAAATCGACATGCGAATCAGATTATTTTGGGGACAGCTGCGACGGGTGGGCGCAAAGCAAGGATGTTACCTGCACGGTCCAGCTCCGGGCATCAGGTGCTTCGCCCCACGCCTTGTGGGGTCTTGCACCGGGCGCTTCGTCTCACCGCTTAACTGCCGTCCAAATCCGCTCCCGCAACCCGACCAAAGTCTTCCGTCACCGCTTCGCACAGCCCTGCAAATGTCTCCTCGGCGAGCGGCAGCTTCCGTCCTTTAAGAAACGAAACGCCCCAGCGGCGCTTCAGTTTTCGTTTGCCCAACGGTATCGAAACCAGCGCGCCTTTGGTCAGCTCGTCGCGCGCAATCCACGGGGCGAGCACGCCTGCGCCGATGCCAATCTTCACGAGTTCTTTGATCGCCTCCATGCTGCCAAGCTCGATCACGTTCTGCAGTTGCACGCCTTCGTCGTGGAAATACTCCGCCACCAATCGGAACGTGTAGCTGCTCTTGTTATAGAGCACCAAGGTCTCCGCCGCGATCTCCTCTCGCGGTGCCCGCCGATTAGCTGCCCACGGGTGCATCGGCGACACCAGGAACCGAAGCTCGTCTTCGAACAACGGACGAAACTCCAGATCCGCCGCATTCGCTTCCGACTCCAGCGTGAGCGCGATATCGACTTGGTTCGTGCGCAACAGCTCGAGCTGACGCGGATGATCGCCCGATTCGATTTTGATCACGCAGGTCGGGAAGCTCTGCTTAAATTCGCGCAACACTGTAGGTAAAATGTGGTGACACGCCGTCGTGCTCGCGCCCACGCGCAGCCGTCCGTGTCCCCAGTTTTGCAGCTCCTCCAACGCCGTGCGCGCGTCCTGCATCTCGCGCAGGATCCGCTCGGCGTGTGGCAACAACTGCTCGCCCGCCTGCGTGAGGTGCACCTTTTTTCCCACACGATCGAAGAGTGCCGCACCCGCTTCGCGTTC
>DFYA01000342.1:0-3594 GCA_002382525.1 Opitutaceae bacterium UBA4094 | reverse complement strand
CCACCCGAAAAGCCGCTTCCCCTTCGCCCACGCAGCGCCCGCTGCGGATCGGCTTTATCGCTCTCAACGACGCCGCGCCGATCATCGTCGCCCATGAAAATGGTTTTTTCCAAAAACACGGCCTGCGCGTCGAACTGAGCCGCGAGGTGGGTTGGGCCACCATTCGCGACAAGATTATCCATCGCGAGCTCGACGCCTCCCACGCCCTCGGCGCGATGGTCATCAGCACGCAGCTCGGCCTCAACTGCCTGCCGTGCGAGGTGCTCACCGCCTTTGTCCTCAACACCAATGGTAACTGTATCACGTTGTCCGAGGATCTCTGGAAACGCGGCGTGCGCGACGCCGCCACCATGCGCGACGAGATTGTCCGCTCCCGCCACGAACGCACCTACGTCTTCGGCGTGGTGTTCGCCCACTCTTCGCACCGCATCCATATCTGCGACTGGCTGCGCTCCGGCGGCATCGATCCCGAAAAAGATGTGCGCGTCGTCGTTGTCCCGCCGCCGCAGCTCTTCCGCAACCTCGCCGCAGGCACCATCGATGGCTACTGCGTCGGCGATCCGTGGAACTCCCTCGCCGTGCGCGAAAAAATTGGCTGGTGCCCCGCCATCAGCCCCGACCTCGCCCCGGGCCACGCCGAGAAGGTCCTCATGGTGCGTGCCGACTTCGCCGAATCCCGCGCCCGCGAACACCTCGCGATGATCGCCGCGCTCTCCGAAGCCGCCGCCTTGTGCGACGACCCCGCGTTCCGCCCCGAGCTCTGCACCCTTCTCGCCCGCCGCGAATACATGAACGTCCCGGCTCGTGTGATCCAGGCGAGCCTCGTCGGACCCTTCGACTACGGCCACGGCAACACCGTTTCCGCGGACGACTTCATCCACTACCACCGCAACGGCGCCAACAACCCCACCGCCGCCAAGGCCGCGTGGCTCATCGAGGGGTTTAACCGCCATCGCTTTCTCCCGCCCGGCGTCGTCATCCCGACCGACCTAGGCGCCCGCACCTTTCGCTCGGACCTCTTCTCTCTCGCTCAGAAATCCACCCGCACTCCTCGCAATGATAAAAAACTCGTCCACGCCTGATTCCCGCCGCGTCGCCCTGCCCGCCCGGCGTTCGTTCCTGTCCACCGCGCTCGCCGGCCTCGGTCTCGCCGCCGTTGCCTGCTTCGCCCCCGCGCTCGCACAGGCAAATCCCGATTACACGCCTGAGCAGCCCAACGTCTCCTTCGGCTTCATCGCCCTCACCGACTGCTCTCCCATCGTGATCGCCCACGAGAAGGGCTTCTTCGCCAAATACGGCATCAAGGCCACCATCAAAAAAGGCGCCAGCTGGGCCGCGATCCGCGACATGCTCAGCTCCGGCGACATCCAGTCCACCCACATGCTGATCGGCATGCCGTTCGCCTCCACCATGGGCCTCGGCGGCGCCACGCCCAAGCCGATGATCATCCCATGGATGATGAACCGCAACGGCCAGGCCATCACGCTCTCCAACGATTTTAAGGGCAAGGTCGGCGCCGATCCGAAAGCGCTGAAGCCGCTCGTGGACGCCGCCAAAGCGAAAAAGTCCCCGCTCACCTTCGCGATGACGTTCCCGCCCGGCACCCACGCGATGTGGATGCGTTACTACCTCGCCGCCGGCGGAATCAACCCCGACACCGACGTCTCCCTCGTCACCATCCCGCCGCCCCAGATGGTTGCCAACATGAAGGTCGGCAAGATGGACGGCTTCTGCGTCGGCGAACCCTGGAACGCCCGCTCGATTGCCGACAACATCGGCTTCACGTCCGTCACCACCCAGGACATGTGGAAAGACCATCCCGAAAAGGTGCTCGCATTCTCCGAGGACTGGGCGACCCAGAATCCGAAAACCGTCAAAGCAATCCTCAAGGCCATCCATGAGGCCTCCGTCTGGCTCGACGATATGAGCAACCGCGACGAGGCCTGCGCCATCGTATCCAAACCCAACTACATCAACTGCCCCAAGGAGATCATCCTCGGTCGCATGCTCGGTCAGCTCGATTACGGCGACGGACGCAAGGTCACCGACCACGCGCCGATGCACTTCTCCATCCGCAACGCAAACTACCCCCAGCCCAAGTTTGGCCTCTGGTGGCTCACCCAGTTCCGCCGCTGGGGCATGGTCACCGGCGCGCCGGACTATGAGGGCATCGTGAAACGCGTCATGCGACCCGACATCTACGAAGAGGCCATGGCCGAGCTCGGCGTCACCGATCGCACCCTCGACAACTCCCCGGTCACGCTCTTCGACGGAGTCACCTTCGATCCGACCGGCGACCTCGAGGCTTACGCCACGGGCTTCCCGATCCACTCGCTGAAGAACTAAACCGCAACGTCCCACCCCGTCGCCCCGCCTCGGCAGTCCGAGGCGGGGCCCTCTCCAACCGAATCGATTCCTGCCGCCCATGAACGCCAATGTCCGCACCTTCCTCGTCAACTCCGCCTGTCTCCTCGTGGGTCTCCTCCTCACCCTCGCCTTCTGGTCGATTCTCAGCGCCACCGTCGCGAAAGAACTGCCCACGCCCGCCGCCACGTGGGAGGTCGCCAAACCCTACGTGCTCGAACCGCTCGCCAAACGCGGCGAACAGGACCAAGGCATTCTGCGACTCGTCGGTTACTCGCTCGCTCTCGTTGCCAAGGGTTACGCCATCGCGCTCATCGTCGGCACGCCCATCGGTTTCTTCCTCGGTTTGTCGAAGGGGTTTTCACGGATCTTCGATCCCATCGTCCAAGTGCTCCGCCCGGTGTCGCCGCTCGCCTGGCTGCCGCTCGGCATGGTTCTCTTCCTCAGCACGGGGAAAAACGCCCTCGAAAACGGCGCGCTCTTTACCATCGCGATCTGCGCCATGTGGCCGACCGTGCTCAACACCGCCGTCGGCGTCCGCGCCATCCCGCAGGACTATCTCAACGTCGGGCGCGTCCTGAAGCTCTCCCGCACCAAGATGCTCTTCAAGATCATGGTGCCCTCCACGCTGCCCTACATGTTCACCGGCTTCCGCCTGTCGCTCGGCATTGCCTGGCTCGTCATCGTCGCCGCCGAGATGCTCACCGGCCGCACCGGTGTCGGCTCCTTCCTCTGGAACGAGTATAACAACGCCAACTACGGCAATATCATCTTCTCGATCATCACCATCGGTCTTATCGGCTTCGTCCTCGACCGTCTCATGAGCGTCGTCGAAGGCCGCCTCAAGACCGCATAAATCACCGCGCCTGCCGACAATGAACCTGCCTGTATCCACTTTTTGCGACGCGTGTCGCGACCGCGCCGTGTGGTCCCGCACCTTGCGCATCGGTTTGCCGGTCGGTCTCGTCCAGGTCGCCATCAACCAAGGCGACGCCTGGCTCGCCGGTGCCATCACCGCGGGCGTCGTCGCCAAGAGCCTGCTCTCGCCCGCCGTCAGTTGCGCCATTGCCTTCTCCGCCGCGGCCAGCATCCGCCGCAGTTCCTCCGCCTGAGTCCCTCTCCGCCACCATTCGTCCCATGTCATTCTTAGAGCTCAAAAACGTTTCCAAAGCCTTCGGCGGCACGCCCGTCCTCCACGACGTCAACCTCACGCTCATCGAGGGCGAGTTC
>DFYA01000334.1 GCA_002382525.1 Opitutaceae bacterium UBA4094 | reverse complement strand
GGCCCTTAGCGTTCATTTGTGGTTAGAAGTGGAGGGGGAACGGTAGGAATACGGCGAACCGGGGGAGGGGTGTTGCCCACGAAACACACGAAAAGACACGAAAGGGCGGAAGCGGAGAGGCGGTCCCGTTGCGATCCGGATTAAACCACTAATCGGCATCAAATTTCACTAATCCGATCCTCGGAGAATCGGCTCCGGCATTAGCGGCCCTTAGCGTTCATTAGCGGTTTTAAAATCAATCGGGACTTGCGGGCTCTCTTCCCGTGTTGGAATTGCGAATGCGTGGCGAAGGCGTAGGGTTTGCCTATGAAAACAATCCTTACGCCGGTGGATTTCTCTTCGGCGACGCGTGGCGTGCTTGCGGTCGCGGAGGATCTCGCGCGGTCGATGGGCGGCCAGATCGTGCTGATGCATGCGGTGCAGCAACCGGTGATCACGACAGACTACGGGCTCACCGTTGACGTGCTGCAGGAGACCATGGCGGCCAACCAAGGCGCGGCGCGGCACCAGGTGGAGCACCTCGAAAAGGCGTTGGCCGCGAAGGGCGTGCCGGTGAAGACGCGTTTGGTGGACGGGTATGCGGCGGGCAACATCGTCGAGCAGGCGGGCGAGTTGCAGGCTTCGTATATCGTGCTGGGGTCACACGGACACACGGCGTTTTACGACTTGCTGGTGGGAAGCACGACTCACGCGGTGCTGAAGAAGGCGCCGTGTCCGGTGGTCGTCGTGCCACCCGGGCGGGAGTAGTGCTGCGCGTGGTTCTCGAATTTGTGTTCTAGAGAGCCTAACGGAGCGGACGGCCCGGCCGGTCCGCCCTACTCTCGAAAACACGCTCGAAGCGTGTGCTACGGGACAATCGGTGTGACCAGCGCGGGGAGGGAGGGATCCCTCAGATATAGCTGATACAGCATCGATAGATCCATCTAGGGGACGCGGATCATCGTGTTGATGTCGCTGATCGACGGTCCCCGGCCCGCAGGTTCTTGGTAAACGTGGTCGCCCGGGAGTGCCTCGCCGATTTTGAGCACCAGGCGGGCGATGCCGTCGCCGCTGGCGCTTTCGTAAGTGCCCACCAAGGTCGCGGCGGTGGAGTGGTGCGTGACGATGACCTTCGCCGGGTTGGCCAAGATATCCGCCTCGGAAGCGTTATCGCGGGTGCGATAGAGGCCGCTGAGGGCCAGCTTGGTGTTGTCGCGAGGAAGGTTTTGGCGGTATTGTCCGTAGGCGAGCGCGGTGCGGTTCTCAATGGATGCGCCTTCTGCTGTGGTCGTGCGGGTGCTGCGGACGGCGCTCTGAGTCCAAGTGTGTATGTAGGGCGAATACGTGGAATTACCCAGTTCGACGGTGCCGCCCCATGACGGTTTGGACAGGGCGAGGAGCCTGCCATCTTCGTGGCGGGCCATGAGGTCGAAGTCGGCGAAGGACTTGAAACTGTCTTTGCGGGCACAGGCGACGAGGGACCAGCCGGTCGGGTCGGTGATGGCATGGGTGGCGAGCGTGGAGGCCAACAGATCGGTTTCGGTGAGCGTTTGGTTTTTCGTGCGCGCGACGCTGCGGCGATTGCCGCCGGGGATCGTTTCTTCGACCGAACTCTCGCGCCAGAGCGTGAGGTCTATCTTCACGGGGCATACGATCACGGCGTAACTGGTCGGGTTGGCCCAGCCGCCGATGGGGCTCAGGGAGTGAAGGCCTGCCGAATAGGAGTTGTCTCCCGAGTAGTTGTGACCGGGTGCGGGCTCGGGGACGAAGATCGTGAGGGGCGTGAAGCGGGCGGGTTTGAGGGACAGGGTGCCGGTGACAACACCGGCGCGGTCGGCCTCGACCAGGCTACCGACGCCTTCGAGCTGGGGAACATCGGCGCGGGCGAGTCGCAGGGAGGCGGTTTTGGCGGTGCGCGTGGGTTTGCGGTAGAGGATGCGGCCGGTTTCGAGCCCGAGCGCGCTGGCGGAGAGATCGCCCATGCGGACAGTCAGGCGGGTGAGCGCGTGGTAATCTTCGCGACCGGCGATCACGCGACCTTTGGCGTCGAAGCCGGGCGATTGCGCGCGGATGCGTTCGAGAATCTCCACGGAGGCGAGGGTGGAGGGCACGCGGATCGCCGGCTCGGACGACTTGGCGTTGCGCACATAGAGGCGGGGGCCGAGGCCCTTGACGGGATCGGCGTCGGGCCAGTCGGCCCAGACGGCGACGAGTTGCCAACGTCCGGTTGCGGGAATCGTGCCGTCTTCACGCAGGGCGGCGATGACATCGCGGTGGGTGAAACGTGCGCGATCGATGTTGGTTTTTTCGATGACGAGGGTCGGATCGTCGGGCGAGGGCGCGGTGGTTTCCTCGCTGGTGAGGTTCAGGACCAAGGAGAACGTCAGCTCGGATTCGGAGACCGTTTGTTCGGCGCGGGCGAGATGCCCGGTGAGCAGGACAAACGACGCGAAGAGGACAATCAACGAGCGGGGCCGAATCATGGCGGCGAGCGTGGGCGGTTTTATCGCCGGGTAAAGCAGGGAAGTCGCGTTTGGCGGGGTGGGGCCGGCGGGCGCTGGTGAGTCGAGCCACGGGCGCAGGGACGCGCCCATCCACCTGGGGGCGGTCAGGGCGCGGTGACGCGAGCGAGGTCGGCGAGGTCCGTGTCGGTGAGGGCGCGGTCGAAGACAGCGAGGCCGCCGAGGAGGCCGACGAAGGGGTTGGCGATGAGGCCGCCGCTTTCGCGGAAACCGCCTTGGCCGTCGCTTTCGACTTTCGCCGGGCGGGCGACGGCGCCGACGGTGAAATCGGCGGAGCCTTTGAGCAGGCCGCCGGGATAATGGAACGGGTTGCGACCGGGTTCGCCTTGAGGTTCGCGGGTGTCGAGCACGCCGTCGAGGTAGGCACGCGCGTGGAGTCCGTCGTAGCTGAAGGCAACGCAGTGCCACGTCTCACGGCTCACCGCAGTCGCGCCGATGGCGACGTCCATGCAGTAGGGATAACCGGGAGTGGGACCGCCGTGGCTGGAGATGTGGGCGCCGACCTGTTGGGCGGAGTTCCAGATGGAGAGGTTGAGGAAGAGGCCGTATTGGCGGCGGTGGTGTTCGTTCCAGACGCCGGCGATGAATTCACAGCTCGTGTAGGTGGAGGGCTCGCGTTTGATCCAGGCGACGACGGTGACGCGCGCGTCGGGTCCGCCGATGTTGAGGGCGGGTGCTTCGGCGGCGGTGGCGACGAGGTGATTGGCGGCGAGTTGGTCCACGTTGCGGAAGCGCAGGGAGCGCGGGCCGAA
>DFYA01000022.1:7371-8538 GCA_002382525.1 Opitutaceae bacterium UBA4094 | reverse complement strand
GAGAAAATCGAAGCGGTCGAGAACAGGGTGGACTGAATCGATAAACGCAAACCCGGGATAGCCGACGTGTCAGCTCGCGGGTGAAATGCTAGAGTTTGGCGTTGCGGAGGCGGAGGGCGTTCGTGACGACGCTGATCGAGCTGAGGCTCATGGCCACGCCGGCGAGCATCGGGCTGAGGAGCCATCCAAAAAATGGATACAGAAGGCCGGCGGCGACGGGGATGCCGAGGCCGTTGTAGAAAAAGGCGAAGAAGAGGTTCTGTTTGATGTTGGCCAAGGTGGCGCGGCTCAGGTGGACGGCGCGGGTGAGCGCGCGGAGATCGCCCTTCACGAGGACCAAGCCGGCGCTTTCCATGGCGACGTCGGTGCCGGTGCCCATGGCGATGCCGATGTCGGCGGCGGCGAGGGCGGGCGCGTCGTTGAGACCGTCGCCGGCGAAGGCGACGACTTCGCCGCGGGCCTGGTGTTCGCGGACGAGGCGTTGTTTGTCGGCGGGCGTGACGCCGGCGTGAAACGCGTCGAGCGCGAGTTCGTCGGCGATGGCGCGGGCGGTGGCTTCGCGGTCGCCGGTGACCATGACGATGCGCAGGCCGAGGCGGTGGAGTTCGGCGATGGCGGCGGGCGTGGTGGGCTTGATGGGGTCGGCGAGGGCGATGAGGCCGGCGGGGGTGTCGTCGATGGTGATGGAGACGAGGGTGGCGTGCGGGTGCGCGGCGAGCGTGGTGTCGGCGGAGGCGCGGTGGACGCGGACGACGTGGCCGTTGACGCGGGCGGAGACGCCTTGGCCGGGCTCGGCGGTGAAGTCGGTGGCGGGCGCGAGGGTGAGGTTGCGGTCACGGGCGGCGGCGACGAGGGCGCGGGCGAGCGGGTGTTCGCTGGGCGATTCGGCGGAGGCGGCGAGGAGGAGGAGGGTGTTTTCGGGCGTGAGGGGTGTCGGAGGGGAGAACGAGAAAGAGAACGAAGAAAGAGAACGATCGGGGAGGAGGGCGACGACGCGGGGTTTTCCTTCGGTGAGGGTGCCGGTTTTGTCGATGAGGACGGTGGTGGCGGCGGTGAGGCGTTCGAGCGCTGCGGCGTCTTTGACAAGGACGCCGACTTGAGCGCCGCGTCCGATGCCGGTGACGAGGGACACGGGCGTGGCGAGGCCGAGCGCGCACGGGCAGGCGA
>DFYA01000022.1:7148-7315 GCA_002382525.1 Opitutaceae bacterium UBA4094 | reverse complement strand
GCTTCGCTGTTTTGGGCCTCTTCGACGAGGTGGATGATTTGCGCGAGGAGCGTGGCGTCGCCGACGCGTTCGGCGCGGAAGAGGAAGGACCCGGTGGTGTTGAGGGTGCCGGCGCTGACCTTGGCGCCGACGGTCTTGGTGACGGGCTCGGGTTCGCCGGTGAGCAT
>DFYA01000022.1:2615-7013 GCA_002382525.1 Opitutaceae bacterium UBA4094 | reverse complement strand
AACGCGGTGGCTTCGAAGTAGAGCGGGATGCCGTGGGTGTCGGTGTGTAGGGCGGCGGGGAAGTGTTGGCCGAAGAGCACGGCGGCAGCGCTGTAGAAATAGGCGGCGCCGGTGCCGGTCACGGTGAGCGTAAACATGTTGGGATCGCGNNCGCTCCAGAAAAAGATGGGCGTGGTCAACACGAGTTGCAGCCAGCCGCTGAGCTGCGGCGAAAGCGTGTGCGCGAGCGACGGGAACAGCATGGGCCCCATTGCGAGGACGATGACGGGCAGGGTGAGCGCGAGGGCGACGTAGAAGCGTGGACGCAGGACGCGCTCGTGCGGGAGTCCCATGTAAACCGGCGCGGCACCGGAGGCCGGCGTGGTGGCGGCTGCGTGGCAGGAGGAGGCGTCGGGAGAGGCGGGAGGGTGCGAGTGCATTTGTCCAAGAGACGGAGTCGTCTCGGGAATCTTACGCGGACAAAAATTAAACNNTTATTCGCAGTCGCAATCGAGGCAGGCGCCGCTGGCGCAGTCGCCGCAGAACGATTGGAGTTTCACGCGCAGAGTGGCGCGGGCCCGGTGGAGTGCGGCGCTGGCGGCATTGGGGCTGAGTCCAAGCGACGCGGCGACGGTGGCAACGGATTCATCGGCCAGTTCGGCGCGGCGGATGAGCGCGGCTTGGGCAGACGGCAGGGAGGCGATGAGCGGCTCGATGCAGGCACAAAGGTGTGCGGTGGTTTCGGGCGCGGATCGGGCGTCGTCGCTCCAGTCGTGTTCCCGGTCGGCGGCGGCGCGGCGGGCGCGGATGTGGTCCACGGCCGCGTGGCGCAGGAGTTGATAGAACCACGGGATCAAGCGCTCGTCGTCGCGAAGCGTGTCGGCGGAGGAGAGCGCTTTGGCGAAACCGTGTTGAAGCACATCTTCGGCATCGGCGCGGTTGTGGTTCAGGCGACCCGTGAGGAAGGCAAGGAAGGCTTCGCGGCGGGCCATCAGTTGGCGGAGGGGGGCGGCTTGAGTTGCCATGAGGGCGGAGTGGGCCGTCGGCGTGCGAGCGGGTGTCGCGGGCGGTTAATCGGCGAGATCGTCGAGGAATGCTCGCAGGCCTTTGTCGGGGCCGAAGAGAACGAAGATGTCTTCGGCATCGAACGGTTCCTCCAGCGGCACGACGCCGAGCGTGCGGCGAACGGGTTTGGCGTTGTCGGTGTTGAGCAACTTGCCGAGCAGGCGGCGGTCGAGGCGCTTGATGGTGACGAGGCGGACATCGGCATCTTTGAAGAGCGCAGCGGTGTCTTTGAGGTTGCGTCCGATCAACTTGGCGGGGACGCGCGTCTCGATGATCGCGTGGCCGTCACCTAGATCGAAGCCTTCGACCACGCCGCGCATGAGCAGGGATTGGGCGAGACCGCGGGCGGCGACCTCCTCGGGAACGACGAGGCGATCAACCTTGAGGAGGCGCAGCAGGCGCTCGTGCATAGGCGAGAGCACACGGCAGACGAGACGTTTCGCGCCGAGTTCCTGAACCTTCATGGCGATCGCGAGGGAGGCCTCGAAGTCGTCGCCGATGGCGATCACGACCGCGTCCATGTCCGCGATGGGCAGGCGAGAGAGCGGACTGGTGTCGGCGAAATCCATCACGAGCGCGGCGCCGACGTGGTCTTTGATGTAGGCGATGTTGTCTTCGCGACGATCGATCGCGAGGACGTCGGCTCCGAGTTCGGCGAGGTCGATGGCGAGGTTTTTACCGAAGACGCCAAGGCCGATGATGCAGCATTTCATGATAGAGAAAGAGGAGAGGTGGTGGGTTAGCTGATGACGATACGCGCCTCGGGGAGCCGGTAGCCGGAGGGTGTGTGTCGTTGGACAAAGGCGAGCACGAAGGCGAGCACGCCTACGCGGCCGACGAGCATCGCGACGACGAGCGTGAGCTTGGCGGGATCGCCGAGTTGCGCGGTCACGCCGCGGCTCAGCCCGACCGTGCCCACGGCGCTTACGGCTTCGAATGCGAGATCGGCGGGCGGAAGCTCGGGATGCANNCGCGCAGAGAACGACCGCGATGACGGTGATGAAGGCGATCGCGAGCATGAGGATGGCCAAGGCGCGGTTGCCGATCTCGTCGCCGAGCCGACGACCGAATGCCTCGATGTCGCGCCGCCCAAAAATAATGCGGCGCACGGCCAGCACCGCGACCGCGACGGTAGACGTCTTCACGCCGCCGGCGGTGCTCGAAGGACTGCCGCCCACAAACATGAGGAACATGACCAGNNACGACCGTGGCGGGCGTGAGCATCTCGACCGGCGTGATGTTGAAACCGGCGGTGCGTGCGGTGACGGAATGAAAGAGCGCGGTGAGCACGCCGGACGAACGTTCGACGCCGGAGCCGAATACGAACTCGGTGACGTAGATGCAGGCNNGCTCCGCCGAACACCAGCCAGGCGCTGGTGACGAGAACGATGCGGGTGTTGGCGGTGATACGTGGCGCGATCGCGTTGGTGAGGCCGAGGCGGCGTCGGAGTTTGGCGATGGCCGTATCCCAGAGGTTTCGCAGAACGGGAAACCCGAGCCCACCGACCGTGATGAGCAGCATGATGGGAACGAGGAACGCGGTGCGACCTTGGACCACGGGATCGGCGAGTCCTCCGCTGAGGGTGGAGAATCCGGCATTACAAAAGGCGGACACGGCGTGGAAGAGGGAAAAGAACCACGCGTCCTCCGGCGCCGCGCCACCCGTGGTCAAGCAGGCATGGATCGTGAGCGTGCCGATCAACTCGCAGGCGAAGGTGAAGCCGACGATCAGGCCGAGCACCTTGCCGACTTGCCCGAGGTTTTCTTCGCTGAGCAAGTCCTGTAGCGCGATTCGATCACGCAGCGACACCCCGCCCGCGAGGAAGTAGGCGAAAAAATAGGTGAGCGTCATGATGCCGAGTCCACCTGCTTGAAACAGCCCGAGGATGATCCATTGGCCGACACGTGTGAAATCCGTGGCGGTATCCACGGTGATGAGGCCGGTCACGCAGACGGCGCTGGTGGAGGTGAACACGGCGTCCGTCCAACTGATGCCGGCGGGGGTGGCTTGCGGGGTTTTAAGCAGCAAGGTGCCGATGATGATGAGGCCCGCAAAACTAAGGGTGAGCACCATGCCGGGGGTCAGGCGTTGGTGCGAAAACAGCCGGCTGCCGCGTAAGAGGCGCAGTCCGACAAATCCGAGGAACGTGAGGAGCGAACCGCTGAGGTAAAATAACGTGAGCGTGGATCCCGGCAGCTCGGGCCAAAGCCGGCCGAGCCAAGAGAGCATGGCCTCGCGCCAGAGCAGTTCGTTACCGGCGACGAAGGCGAGGGCGTTTTCCAGCTTATGAGCGCGAAGGTAGGCGCCGGGGTGGGGTTGCAGAAGCAGCCGGAAAATCTGCTGGATGACGAACGCCGCGAGGATGACCGATGTTGCCACGCGCAAATCCGCGCGTGCCTCGGGCGAAAGTGGCCAGCCGATGATAACGACAAAGAGCGAGAGAGCTCCGACTCCGCACAGAACGAGCACGGCGTTGAGGACGTGCAACGCCAGCGTGCGACGCGGCTCTGACAGCGGATGTGGCATGGGGCCGACTATCACAGCGTGAGCCGGGGCGATCGTAAAGGCGCGAAGTGACGCGGTAGTGTGGAGTGACGCGGTGGCGATAAGGCCGGCGCGGGGTGCATCCCCCGAGTTCGCGCTCGGGCCACCGGGATGAGCCTTTATGGGCCGCGGCGGCCGGGGGATTCGTCCACGGCGACGTGGTTGTCTGCGGCCCAATCGAGCNNGCGGGCGGCGTTGTCGCGGTAGGCATACCAGGCGTCGAGCACGCCGAGGCGGTCGGCGGTGTCCTTGAAGTGACGGAATGCGCCGCGGCCTTTGATGGCGCGCCAGAGTTGGTCGGTGGCGGCGGATTCGGGGAGCGATTCGATAAAGCGCTCCATGTGGCGGTATTCGTGGAAATCGAACGCGGTGGGCAGGGCGATGGCGCGGTCGGGGCGCGAGCAGAGTTCGCGGGCGCGGGCGAGTTCGGCGTCGTCCCAATCGGTGACGGTATCACTGTCCTCGGGGTCGTCATCGGAGTCGCCTGTGGCGATCGCCATGAGGCGATCTTGTATGATGTGGATTTGGCCGGTGTCGTGATCGAGCCAAGCGGAGGATTCGTCAGGCACCATTTCGAGGGCGTCGGTGAGATCGGTGATTTTAACAGTGGGCATCGGAACGGCGGGTTCTGTAGGGGCTGTTCGTCGAAACTTTGCGNNAGACTGGGGATTGAGGCGATCGCCGGAGGAGAACCGGCTATGCGGAACCGCGCGGCGGATTGGTGTGCGCATGAGTTTTGGTTTTCGCGTCGGCGTTACCTTATGTTCTGCAACACGGCATCGCTCTTGCCGGTGGTCACTGAGGCGCGC
>DFYA01000022.1:2367-2497 GCA_002382525.1 Opitutaceae bacterium UBA4094 | reverse complement strand
TATCGCCGTGGCTCGCGGAGACACCGCTGTCGCCCTTGGGGATGAGTTCGCCGGACCGGGAGTTTCTCAAGCTGGCTCGCGCGGAGGCCGAGTGAGCGGCGGCCGGACGGTTTGTCACTTATTAAGTGAC
>DFYA01000022.1:1825-2355 GCA_002382525.1 Opitutaceae bacterium UBA4094 | reverse complement strand
TCGGCGCCGCGTCCGGTGGCCCAAAGAACGGGGACCAGGGCGAAAAGCGTGGTGATGCTCGTCATCAGCGCAGGGCGGCGGCGGCGGAGACCGGCCTCAAAAATACGCGCGTGGACTTCGGCGACGTCGCGGGGCGGGGTCACGAATTTGTCGCGGATATACGTGCCGAGCAGAATGCTGTCGTTGAACATCACGCCGAGAAGCACGAGGAAGCCCACCGTCACCGCGATCGTAAGCTGCGCGTCCCAGAGCCAAACCATCAAAAAACCGCCCGATGTATTCACAATGGCATTACAGGCCACGATGACCGCGGTGATCAGCCAAGAGCGCGTGCCGACNNCGACCCAGACGAGGGTTCGGTCGGCCTTGAGCTTTTGTTCGTAGCGGCCGACCCAGCGGTAGGTCGCGCCGGGCGGAAGTTCGAGGTCGCCGGCGGCGAGGGCGGCGCTGAGGCGTTCGTCGGCGGCGCGAACGACGTCCACTTCGGAGGCGCCGGGGGCGACGTTGAACATCACGTATTGCGTGCGTTT
>DFYA01000022.1:1057-1778 GCA_002382525.1 Opitutaceae bacterium UBA4094 | reverse complement strand
GATGCAGACTGGAAGTCTGCGCTACGGGGCGGATTGCCGAGCGGCACGAAGTTGCGCTGGTCGGTGAGCGAGAGCGTGGCGAGGAAGTCGGTGGCGGGCGCCGGCAAGGCGAGCGTGTAGGTCGTCGGNNGAGCGGGACGGAGCCGCGTTCGCCGGTCATGCCGATCTGGAGATCGAGGAGTTCGTCGGGATCGTCGCGGCGCTCGCGGTGATAACGGATACGCACCGGGTAACGCAGCGCGCCTTCGACGGAATACGTGACGGGCATGCCGCCGAAGGCGGTTTCGACGGCTTCGAGGACCATCTCTTGCGTGAAGCCGAAGCGGGCGAGTTTGGCGGGATCGAGGCGGATCTCGGCGTAGGGTTTTCCGCCTTCGCGCTGCATCTGGGCGTCGGCGGCGCCAGGGGTGGCTTGCACGACTTTTTCGGCGGCTTCGGCGAAACGTTCGAGGGCGTCCTGGTCTTCGCCGAGGATCTGAAGCGCCATGAGGCTGCGGATGCCGGTGGAGAGCATGACGACGCGCGTCTCGATGGGTTGAAGCCAACTCGGGGCGACGCCGGGGATGTCGGAGAGCGCAGAGAGAAGTTGGCGGACTTCGATGAGGGTGCGCGGGCGATGGACGGTGCTGCCGTCGGGTTCGGTGATTTCGTGGACGGGCCAGTCTTTGTAGGGTTTTAAAACTACAACGGTTTCGATCATGCCGAGCGGGGCGGGGTCGAG
>DFYA01000022.1:0-986 GCA_002382525.1 Opitutaceae bacterium UBA4094 | reverse complement strand
CCGGGGAACGTGCGGGAGAGCGCGGCGTCGAGGCGGAGGTGCGAGAGATCGACGCCGACTTGGGCGAGGCTGGCGCGCACGGGCCAGCTCAGGCGCGGCCAACCGAGGCCGACGAGGTAGCCGGAGAGCGCGAGCACGGCGAGAGCGGCGGCGAAGGTGATTTTGTGGCGCTGGATGCGCGTGTAGGCCCAGTCGTAAGCGACGTGGATGGCGCGGCTCGTGGGGTTTTCCTCGAATTCGACGAGCCGTTCGCGTCCGAGACGCCAGAGAGCAGAAGCGAGGAGCGCGGCCAACACCGGGGCGAAGAGCCAGCCGGGAATGGAGAGCGCCCAGCGTCCGTGGTCAAACGGCAGGGTGTATCCGGTGTTCCAATACCAGCCGAANNACGAGCCCGGCGACGACGCCGCAGAGGACGGCGAGCGGGGCGCGGCGGATTTCCCAAGGCGGGAGCAGGAAGCGGCACAAGACGGGCACGAGAAAGAGGCCGACGAGCACCGCGCCGCTGATGGCGAGGGTCTTGGTGATCGCGAGCGGGATAAAGAGGCGTCCGGCCTGATCGGTGAGAGCGAAGAGCGGGAGGAAACCGATGACGGTGGTCGCGGAGGACGTGAGCAGCGGGCGGGTGATCTCGCGGGCGGAGGCGACGACGGTTTCGACGACCTCGGTGTTCCACGGCGAGCGCGGCATGGGGCGGTTTTCGCGTCGGCAACGAGACTGCAAATCGAGCAGGTGTTGCGTGGTGTTTTCCGTCATGATGATGCCGAAATCNNAGGCTGGCGGAGGCGGCGAGGCTGGCGCGGAAGTGGAGCAGGAAGGCGGCGACGACGAGGGCGGTCGTGATGATCGCTTCGAGGAGGGCGGCGGTGACGGTGTCGTTGGTTTCCTCGATGAGCTCGGAGCGGTCGTAGAAGGCGGAGGCGGTGAGGTGTTCGCGCTGGAGGGCGGGGGCGAGGTCGAGCAAGCCGCGTTTGACGCCTTCGATGACG
>DFYA01000335.1 GCA_002382525.1 Opitutaceae bacterium UBA4094 | reverse complement strand
ATCAACCTGCGTGCAAAAGCGCATTGGAATCGTTCCTCACACTGACCCCGCTAGCGAGGCATGCAGAATCTTCGTGGCTCGCGCCAGAGCGACGACTAACCGATTCCCGTGGATGACAGGGTGTCGCACTTCGGCGGTAAAGGAATGTGGGACGCGTGTGGGACGCGCAAGCGAGCGACCGATGGCGCGCACAGGCGTCGCCGAACAATTGTCCGTAACCCTATGCCGTATAGGTTTTTGACAGTGCCGGTGAAGGACCGCGCAGCATGTGTTTACCTGCTCCACCCTTGAGCCAGGTCAAGGCGCTCCGAGTCGATCTCTTCTACACTCCGTGTTATGGCCGCCTATTACGCACTCTTCGTCACGATCCACCTGCTTTGCGCACTCATTTTTGTTGGGGCGGTATTCTTCGAGGTGCTGGTGATCGAACCCATCGAGAAAACCTTGCCGCCTGGGGTCGGCGCGCAAATCGCCGAGGCCATCCCACGCCGGGTTCGCGTCTTCATGCCCGTCGTCGTCTCGCTCCTCTATCTCACCGGTGCGGCCATGTTTTGGGTGCATTTCTCCGCGCGCCCGGACTTTTTCCAAACCAAGTTCGGCTTACTGCTCACAACCAAGGTTGCGCTCACGTTCATCGTGCTGGGCGTGTTTGTCTCCGCCATGCGAGCGGCGAGAAAAGGCACGATGGACATCTGCCGTTTTCGCTACACCCACCGCATCGTCGGCGCGCTGATGCTCGGCATCGTCTTGCTCGCGAAGGGNNTCCGAAAACTTCGCGGTCTCCTTCGAGTTTATCGGAATCATAACATGAAAGTGCGAGACAGCGGCATGCCGGAACAGACGTATTGGGAGAGCCTGTTCGACGTGGAGGGCGTGCTGGACGGGATGGGTATCGGCGAGCAGACAGGCGATGTCGTCGAACTCGGGTGCGGCTACGGCACCTTTACCTTGCCGACCGCGCGTCGCATCAACGGGACTCTGCACACCTTCGACATAGAGGCGGAAATGATTGCACTCACTCGCGCCCGCGCGGCGAGCGCTCGCGTCGGGAATGTGCGGCTGGAATTGCGTGATGTGGTCGCCGACGGTTTCGGTCTTCCGGCCGCAAGCGTGGACGCCGTCCTCTTGTTTAACATTTTACACCTGGAAAATCCGCTCAACCTGTTGCGTCAGGCCGCCCTCGTCGTGCGGCCAGACGGGCGAATCATCGCGATACACTGGCGCTCGGATATCGCCACGCCCCGAGGCCCCGCGCTTTCCATCCGGCCGCGTCCGGAGCAAATCGTCGAATGGGCATCCTCCGTCGGACTTGCACCAGCCCCTGCCCGCTTATTACCGCCCTGGCACTTTGGGATCGTTCTGACCAAGGCGACCTGAGGTTACGCGCCGCCTTTGCGTGGCGCGAGTTGACCTGAATCAAGGACAGGTGTCGCGCCAGGCCCTACGCTGTCGCATGGAAAACCCGTCCGTTCCCGACTCACCGCTCCCCGTGCTTATCCAAGGGGGCATGGGCATAGGCGTCTCGCATTGGAAACTCGCCCGCGCCGTCGCGCGGACCGGCCAGCTCGGCGTCGTCTCGGGCACGGCGGTGAACAGCCTGCTTTGCCGCCGTCTTCAGGAAGGCGATCCCGAGGGCGATGTTCGCCGTGCCCTGGCGGCTTGCCCACTGCGCGCGGCGGCGGAGCGCTTGCTAGCGCGCTACTTCGTCCCCGGCGGCTTGCCCGAAGACGCGCCCTATCGCCTCACCCCGCTTTATTCCCTGCGCAGCCCGCGCGAACTGACCGAGATTACGGTCGTCGCCGCCTTCGTGGAAGTGTTTCTCGCCAAGGAAGGTCATGACGGTCCGGTCGGCATCAATCTGCTGGAAAAGATCCAACTGCCCACACTGCCCACCCTCTACGGGGCCATGCTCGCCGACGTTGACTACGTGCTCATGGGAGCGGGCATCCCGCGTGCCATCCCAGGCGTGCTCGACGCCTTCGCCTCCGGCCAGGCCGCTGAGCTCCGCATCGAAATTGCGGAGCAACCCGGGATCGACGCGCCGCCGGAAACCGCGCGGTTCGACCCGGGCGATTTTGGCGAAACCGCACCGCGCACGCTACGACGACCGCGCTTTCTCGCCGTCGTCTCGGCTGCGGCCGTGGCCCTCACCCTCGCGCGCAAGGCTTCCGGTCGGGTGGACGGTTTTGTCGTCGAGGGCGCGAGCGCCGGCGGGCACAACGCGCCTCCGCGCGGCGGCGCGCGCGACGCGCAGGGACAGCCCATCTACGGACCACGCGATGAGGTGGACCTCGCCGCGATCCGCGCCCTCGGATTGCCGTTTTGGCTAGCCGGTTCCTTCGCCAGCGCGGAGCGCCTGCGCGAGGCCCAAGCGGCCGGCGCGCAAGGAGTGCAACTCGGCACGGCCTTCGCGTTTTGCGAGGAGTCGGGCGTCGCGCCCGAACTGCGCGCGCGCATCGTGGCCCGGAGCCTGTCCGGATCGCTCGAGGTTTTCACCGACGCGCGCGTCTCTCCCACCGGCCTGCCCTTCAAAGTGGCCACCGTGCCGGGCACGCTCTCCGAGCCGGACGTGTATGAGGCGCGCGAGCGACGCTGCGATCTCGGCTACCTGCGCCAACCCTATCGGCGCGAGGACGGCTCCGTGGGTTATCGCTGCCCAGCCGAACCGGTGGCGGACTACGTGCGCAAAGGTGGCGACCCGGCCGACACCGTCGGCCGCAAATGCCTCTGCAACGGCCTGCTCGCAACCGCCGGCCTAGGCCAACGTCTGCCGACCGGCGAAACCGAGCCACCCATCGTGACCGGCGGAGCCGATCTCGCCACGCTGGCCACCCTGCTGCCACAGGGCAGACTCTACTACGGCGTCGAGGATGTGCTGCGTCTGCTAGGCCTGCCCGTCAAGACCGCCGAGCCTGTCGCGCGCGACGCCAATTCCGTAACCGATATTTGAATACGCCGCGTCCGGGTCACACGTTACGATACGTCGCCAGCCGCGCGCCGTCCATGATCTGGATATGCGCGCCCTTGACGGAAATAAGACCCTCCGCGCGGAAGCGCGCGAAGGTGCGCGAAAGCGTCTCGCTGGTTACGCCAAGCTGCCCGGCGAGCACTTTTTTCGAGACCTGAAGATCGATCCCCACCGGGCACCCCAGCGAGGCTGCGGGCGACTGCTGCATGAGCCACTCCGCCAGCCTGTGCTCGATCTGCCGTCCCTTGATGTCCTGCAACGATTGCACAAGGTGTTTCAGGTGCAGGCTCATCGAGCCCAACATGTGCAACGAAAGCTCGGGCTGGCGGCGGATCAGGTCGCGGAAGCGAGCCTTGTTAACCACGATGACCTGGCTCGGCTCCAGCGCCATGCCGTTGGCCGGATAATTGTCCACCGTGGCGAGCGTGACCTCGGCGAAACTCTCCGGCGGCCGGAACACACAGATGATTTGTTCACGACCGTCCGGCGTCACCTTGTAGATGCTGACCGAGCCGGCCTGCATGACATAAAAGCCCTCCGATTTCTCACCTTCGCGAAACAGCATCTCGCCGCGTTGCAGACTGCGCAGAGAGCAACCATCCGCCACCATCGCCAGATCGGCGGGGCTGAGGGAGGAAAACATTTTGCTCTGGCGCAGGGTCGCGCTGATCGCGGTCTGGCGCAGGGAGCCCAGACTGCCGGGGGCGGATTGCATAACGCGTAGTTTGAGCGCGATACTTGACGCGAATCAAGGCCGGCGACCCGCGCCTCGGTTATGTTTTCCCCATCGCCCGAAAATCCCCCATCACCCATGCCCACGCCCGCCCCGCTCGAACTCGACATCCGCCCGCTCTGCGCCGCGCGCCAGGCCCCGCTGCCCGCCATCCTCGACGCCGTCGGTCGCCTCGCGCACGGGCAGGATTTTCGGCTCATCGCGCCTTTTGAACCAACCCCTCTTTATCAGCTGCTGGGGCAACAAGGCTTCACCGCCACCTCCCGCGAAACCGGTGACGGCGCGTGGGAGATAACCTTCTCAAGGGTGTGAATAAAATGCGGGCTCGCCCGCACCTCAGCCGCGTCGCCTCCACCAACCCGGCTCCGCCTCGTTGTCCTCGCGCCACCGCACCCGCCGGGCGGAAAGAATGGCGGCGCGGCCCAGATAACCCAGTAACACGCCCGGATCGGAGCGACACACCACGGCCAGTCGCCCCACATCGTGCGCGTGCATTCGCTCAAGCGCGTCGTGCAGACTTTCGTCGGGAAAGGCCCGGACGGGATTCGGCGTCATGATCTCGCCGACCGTCCGCGACGCCTCCCCGCGCTCCACCGCAGCGAGTAGATCGCGTCGGGTGACGATGCCGGCGAGACGGTTCTCCACATCGGTCACAAGCAACGCCGGATAGCGGCTGAACTCCGCGTCGCCCGCGCCGATACGGTCGGCGAGTTCGCTCACGCGCATGCCCTCATCGACGACGACCGGGGCTTTTCCCATCACCTCGCCCACATTCACCTGCTTGAAAATATCGGCGTCGAAATCAGTCGGCACACGCACGCCCCGTCGCTCCACCGCCTCCGTCATCAGCGAACGGGGGGCCAACAAATGCGCGACGCCCACCGCCGCTGTCACCGCCGTCGCCACTGGCCAGAGCGCATCCACTTGATGCGTGATCTCCACCGCCAGCACGATCGAGGCGAAGATCGCCCGCGACCCGCCCGCGAAAAAAGCCGCCATGCCCGCCAGCGCCGCCAGCGTCGGCGACACCACGAACAGTTGCAGCTCCCGCGCGCCCGCCGCCGCCAATGCGCCTAGCCCGCCGCCGACCACCAACATCGGCGCGAGCGTGCCCCCCGAAGTGCCGCTGCCGAGCGAGACGACCCAAACCAACAACTTCAGCCCGCACACCAACGCCACCGTCCCCGCCGCCAGATCGTTCGTGAGCAGGGCCGCGATAACCTCGTAACCCGCCCCCAGCACGCGCGGCTCGCGCCAGCCGACCAAGCCCACGACCAGACCGCCCAGAACCGGGCACCACAAGGGATTGATCGGCAGCCGGGCGAAAAAATCTTCGGTGCGATGCACAGCCTCGCTCGCCGCCACCGCCAGCGCCCCTGCCGCCGCTCCGATCAGCAGAAAAACCACCAGCGAAAGGAGCGGAGCCGTCGCGTCGGTTGGCGATGCCGCCAACGGAAACAGAGCCCCGCTTCCGCCCATCGAGATCCGCAGCGCCTGCGCGCCGGCCGCCGCCAGCGCCACCGGGACCACGGAGCGCGCGCGAAACTCAAAAAGCAGCAGCTCCACCGCGAGCAAGGTCGCCGCGACCGGACTGCCAAAGACCGCCGTCATCGCGGCGGCGGCGCCGGCCGCGAGCAGTATCTTACGCTCGTTCGCGGTCATGGTCAGCGCCTGTCCGATCAACGACCCCATCGCCCCGCCCGTGGCGATCACTGGTCCCTCCGCCCCGTAAGGACCTCCCGTGCCGATGGAGATTGCCGAGGCCAGAGGCTTGAGCACCGCGACGCGCGGCGAGATGCGGCTGCGGTTGGACAGCACCTGCTGCATCACTTCGGGTATGCCGTGCCCGACCACGGCGCGGGAGCCGAATCGGGCCAGCAATGCGATCAGGCCGCCGCCGAGCGCGGGGATCAGGATCACCCACGCACCCAGACGATGTTCCGTGGGCGAGGTCCAGTCGTGGGAAAATTCGCCGTAAAACGCCAACCGCGTGATGACCGCTATTCCGAAGTGCAGCGCGTGCGCCGCGAGCGTGGCCAAGCCCGCCACCGGCAGGGCCAGCGCCGCCAACAACAGGAAGCGCCCCGCCGAACCGCGCGCGGGCGTCGCGACTTTGCCGCCGCTCATGTGGAAACCGCCGCCACGGCCTCGATCTTCGTCACCTCCGCCGGGCCGCAATCCGCCTCCGGCGCGTTGCGCCAATAGCGGGGGTAACGATGCCGCCGCGTCGTGCGGTGGTAGATGATCGCGATGGCGATCAGCAGAAGCGTCCCCGCCAGCGTGGAAAACAACAACA
>DFYA01000203.1 GCA_002382525.1 Opitutaceae bacterium UBA4094 | reverse complement strand
GTCGCATCCAGCGCGATCAGCAGGCGGTAGGGGTTTTGGTTCGTCTTGCGCGGGATGATCACCCGGGCGGTGCCGACGCGAGCCTCGGAGTCGAAGGCGAGCACGCCGCTGAACGAGTAGCTCTTGTTGTTGATCAAGCGGCCGGTGAAGGCGCCGGTGTCGGCGTTGACGAGCAACGAGACTTTGCCGACCGGGACACCGGGGAGCGGGAGTGTTTCCACGAGCGCTTCAAAAGAGCCGCTGATCTTTTTGGGAAGCGGGTCGATGCGAATAACGAACGTGCCGATTTCCGTGCGGGTCGTGGAGCCGTCGTCATGGGTGGTGACGGTGCCGTAGGTCACGGTGTAGTCGCCGGCGGGGGAGGTCACGCGGACTTTGGTCGAAGCGGTGATCTCACCGGTGGTGCGGTTGAGCACGAGGCCGGCGGGGAGGTCTTTGGCGTAGTAGCGGGTGCCCTCCGGAAGCGGCGCGCCTCCGTCGCCGATGTAGATCGGGGAGGGAAGGCTGCCTCCGACGGTGATGCGAACTTTGGCGGTCACCTTGATGGTGAGGACCACGGTGTCGCTGCCGCCGGCGTTGGTGGCGGTGAGAGTCACCGAGGTGGTGCCGATTTCGGACAAGATGCCGCTGATGACGCCGGTGGCGGTGTTGATGGAAAGGCCGGCGGGAAGCGGGGCGGCGTTGTAGCTCGTGGGCGAACCGGAGGCGATGATGGTGTAATCAAACGCGGTGTGGAGGACGCCGCGGGCATTGAGATCGGAGTTGGCGATGACCGGGAGGATGACCTCCGAGACCGAGAGGGAAACGACCTCGCTGTAAACGGTGCCCGACAAGTTGGTGACGACGACATCGTAGGTGTCGGCGGCGTCGGCTTGCACGTTGGTGAGCGTGAGCGTGGCGGTGGTGGCGGAGGCATTGGCCAGGATGGCTACGCCGTTTTTACGCCATTGATACGACACGTCGGAGGTGCCTTCGGCCGCGACCGAAAAGGTGGCGGTGCCGCCGGTGATCGCGGCCTGGTCGGTGGGTTGCGCGGTGATGGCGAGAAGCACGTCACCGGAGACCGTGAAGGCCTGGCGCAGCATGTTGTAGTTGTAAGGCACGGGCTCGGCGGCGCCGGCTTGCGTGGCCTGCAGGATGATGAGGCCGGGCGCGGTGGGCGTGACGGTGAAGACGCCGCCGATCGGGGCGCTGATCGAGGCCGAACCGGTGGAGCCGGAGGCGACGGTGAGCGTGATCGGCAGGCCGGAACTCGCGGTCGGGTTGACCGTGAAGCTGCCGTCGGCCGTGGTGCGGTCGCCGATGGCGGCGAAGCTGACGGATTGCCAGCCGACGTTGACCGAGCCGGTAAGGTAGAACTGATTCGCGCCGAGGGAAATCGGGTCGTTCGGGATGAACGTGAGCGTCGAGAACGTGCTGCCGAGATTGGCGATGTCGGCGGTGTGACGGGTGGCGGCGAGGGCGGGATCGAGGGTGCCGAGGATGGTGTTACCGGTCACGGCGTCGTGGCGCAGGTAATACATCTTGTCGTTGCCGTAGCCGACGTCGGTGCCGGTGAACAGCAGGGCTTTGTAGCCAGTGGCTTCGAGCTCGAATTGATCGGCGGAGGTGCCGAGCAGCGAGGGTTCGAGACTGCCGAATTTCACGGTGCCAGTCTCGGCGTCGTTGCGCAGGTAGTAGAACTGATTGAGCCCGTAGCCAAGATTGGAGGCGGCGAACGTGAGAGCAAAGTAGCCGCTTTTACCCGTGACGGTGTCGGGACCGCCGGGGCCGGACATGGGCTTGAGGTCGTTGACCGCGGAGCTGGTGTCCGGGCCCGGGACGATGGCGGTGAAGTAGTCGGTCGTGCCCTTGCGGTGGATCGTGTAGAAGTTGACGGAGCCGTAACCGACATCGGGATCGGCGGAGGTCAGTGACAAGTAGACATCGGGCGTGAGTTTGGTGCCGATCTCGTGGGGCGTGGAGGCACCGTCGCCGAACGCGTAGTATTTAAAGCCGTTGAGCGCGTCGCCGCCGTCGGGGATGCCGTCGCTCGTGAGGGAGTAGAAGCTGTTGGCGACGCTGCCGGACAAGCCCAGGTCTTGGGACATGTGATGGAAGCCGGCGAGATTGGGTCCGACGACCCAGTGAGGAGTGAGGGTGACCACGCCGGTGGCGGGGGTGATGGCGATGGACGCCATGTTGTCGGCGAGCGCCTGCGTTGCGGCGAAGGCCGTAACGGCCAAGGCGGCCGAGGATGCTAACGTGCGGTAATTCATAGGATCTATTCTGCGAAACGCCGAAGAAGGCAGGCGTTTATGGTTGTGCGCCCCAAGGCGACTCACCCGCTGCTATCAAGGGGAAAACCGTATGCGGCGGGAGTATCTGTGACGCTCTCACCATGGGGCATATCACCGCGATCCTCTATGGGGTGTTGCCCTATCGGGGAGGGCGCGACCGGAGGCTCGGGAGGGGTGGCCGGGCGTATCGAATCAGGGAATCGCGAACTCATGTAGTTAAGAAAAACTACAATAGCGCGACGGTGTCCGAACGCCGATTCGTGTTCTTCCCTCAGCGGGTTGGGTGAGTTTGAGGGATTTCTCGCGCTCGTCCGTTTGCGGTGCGCGAAGCTCGTGGTTAGCCTGCGCTCGTCGTCGTGAATTCCGAGAAATCGTCTCTGTGTAAATCCCCGGTAAAACCGCCCGCGCACGGAGCGCCGTATGCCGGGAGCCTCACCGGTCCCGAAAACGCGTTGTGCCTTTCGGAGGACCGGCTGCGCAAGGCGATCTCCATCGAAACCGTCGGGGTGCTTTTTTTCCGTCTCGATGGACAAATCCTCGACGCGAACGCTGCGTTGCAACGCATGACCGGCTACACGGCGGACGAGCTGCGGAGCATCAGCGAGTGGGCGCAACTGACACCGCCCGAGTTTGCCGATGCGACGCGCCAGGCGGCGGTGGAGTTGGCCGAGCGAGGCGCCACCGCTCCCTACGAAAAACAATGGTTCCGCAAGGATGGCTCTCGTTTTTGGGGGTTGTTTTCACCGACCCGGTTGAGTGGCAGCGGAACCGCATCCGAATGCGTCGAGTTCATCATCGATATCACCGAACAAAAGCGGGCGCAGGCGAAGGTGCGCGATTCCGAGACGCGTCAGTCGTTTTTGCTCAAGCTGGGTGATGCGTTGCGCCAGTTGGGCGAGCCGGTTGAGATCGAGGCGACCGCCGCCCGAGTTTTAGGCGAAAACCTGGGCGCGAACCGCGTGGCGTATTTCGAGGTGCGCGGCGCGGATTATTTGATCGAGCGAGATTATACGAACGGCGTGGGTGGGGGCGCGGGGCGATATCCGATCGCGTCGTTTGGCGAACGGCTGCTGGCAACTTGTTTGAGTGGGCGGACTGCGTGTTCGCGGGATGTGGCGTCGGATACCGCGCTCCCGCCGGAGGAGCGCGCGGCTTATCTCGATCTCCAGATTGGCGCGTTTTTGTGTGTGCCGCTCATCAAGGCGGGAAAATTCGTCGCCGGCCTCGCGGTTCACTCAAGCGGCGCGCGCGATTGGAAAACGCAGGAGATCGCGTTGGTGGAGGAAACCGCCGAGCGCACTTGGGCTGCGGTCGAACGGGCCCGAGCGGAGGTTGCCCTGCGTGAGAGCGAGGAGCGGTTTCGTGCGGCGGCCACCGCAGTGAGCAGTCTCATTTGGACCAACAATGCCCGCGGCGAGATGGAGGGGGCGCAGCCGGGCTGGAGCGAGTTTACCGGTCAATCACGCGACGACTATCAGGGCTACGGCTGGGCGCGGGCGGTGCACCCCGAGGACGCTCAACCCACCATCGACGCGTGGGTGCGAGCCGTCGCGGAGAAACGGATGTTTGAGTTCGAGCATCGTCTCCGGCGCAGGGACGGCGCATGGAGAACTTGTTCGGTCCGTGCGGTCCCGGTGCTCGATGCAAACGGCGCGATTCGCGAGTGGGTCGGTGTGCACACCGACATCACCGAGCAAAAACACGCCGCGCAACAGTTGCGCGAGGGTGCGCAGCGACTCCGGTTTATGGCGGAGTCCATGCCGCAAAAAATCTTCACGGCGCGCCCAAGCGGAGACGTGGATTACTTCAACGAGAAGTGGATGGAATTCACCGGGCTCACGTTTGAGCAGATTCGCGACTGGGGATGGCTGCAGTTCATACACCCTGACGATCGCGAGGAGAATGTCCGCAGGTGGAAACACTCCGTGGCGACCGGAGAGTATTTCGAGTTGGAGCATCGCTTCCGGCGTCACGACGGCGTTTACCGGTGGCATTTGAGCCGGGCCCACGCGATGCGCGATCCGACGGGCGCGGTGACGATGTGGATCGGCTCCAATACCGACATCCACGACCAAAAGCGCGCCGAGGAAAAACTCGAGAAGACCGTGGTGGAGCGCACGGTGAAGCTGCGCGAAATCATCGCCGAGTTGGAGGCGTTTTCTTACAGCATCGCCCACGACATGCGCGCGCCGCTCCGGTCCTTGCAGGGGTTCTCGGACGTGCTCTTGAGCGACCACTCCGAGAAGTTGGATGCGGAGGGGCTGTCGCATCTGCAGCGAATCTCGAAATCGGCCTGTCGGATGGACCGGTTGATCACCGACGTGTTGAGCTACAGTCGGGTGGTCCAGGGCGAATGGCCCATGGAGCCGGTGGATGTGGAGGAGCTCCTGCGTGGCATCGCCGACACGTATCCGATGCTCGCGACGGAGGCGGCGGACATCGTCATGGAAGGCGAGTTTCCCAGGGTGCTTGGAAGCGAGGCGATGTTGATGCAGGTGTTCTCGAACCTACTCGGCAACGCGGTTAAGTTTATGCCGTCGGGCACGAAGCCGAGGATACGCATCTGGTCGGAGCCGCGCGGCGAGCGAGTGCGGCTCTTTGTGCGCGATAACGGCATCGGTATCGCCCCGGAGGAGCACAAAAAGATCTTCGGGATCTTTCACCAAGTCGGGAAGAAATACGACGGAACGGGCATCGGACTGGCGATCGTGAAAAAAGCGGTCGGGCGGATGAACGGACAAGTGGGGGTGGAATCCGAACTGGGCCAGGGCACGACCTTTTGGGTCGAGCTGCAGCGCGCCTGAAAACAAAAAGCCGAGGCGCCCCGTTTGGTATTCTTATTTTGAATACTTGGAGCGCCTCGGCCGGTTGGCCGCGGTTCGCGGCTCGAGTCTTTGTCTAGGGCTTAGCGCGCGCTGCGGCGACGGCGCAGGCCGGCGAGGCCGAGGGCACCGATGCCGGCGAGAGCGGCAAAGGAGGAGGGCTCGGGGATGGCGGAGACGGAAACGGCGTCAAGTTGGAGGCTGGGGCCACCGGCGACCGTGGTATCGGCAAAGAGCAGGCGGCTGGAGGTGCCCGTCGCGGTGAATTGGAACCCGACTTGATTGAGGGTGCCGGTGGTGCCGGTGGCGGGGGCGTTTCCGGAGGAGATTTGACCGAGTGTGTCGGTGGTCTCGCCGCTCACGAGGTTAAAGGCGGTGGCATCAACACTGACGTTCACCTCGTCACTGGTGTTGTTGGTGCGACCAAAGAAGAATGAGACTTGGTAGGTTTGTCCTGCGGTGGTGGCGAAATCCTGCCAGAGAAGGCCGACGCCTTTGGTGGTGTTGAAGCCACCGATACTGAGCAGCTTCGTTCCGTCGGCGGGCTGCGCCTCGTTGAGGCCGGGCGCGTTAAATATGTAGAAATTCGTGCTACCGGAGGTGGTCGCCACCTGCCAGTTACCGAAGGTTTGAGGGGTGGTAGTGGCGGTAACGCCACCAGGGGAGGTATTTTCGAATCCACCGTTCACAAGCAGGTTGGTGGAAGCGACGGCCATGGAGGCGGAGGCGAGGAGCGCAGAGGCGAGGGCGAGGACTTTGATCATGATCTGTGTTGTTAGTGTTTAGTTTGCACGGGAGCCGCTGGATAGTTGGGCGCCGCGTTAACGAATTATTAACAATCCCATAAGCTGTTGATCTAGTAAAATTCGCCTGCTAGTTAATTTTTTAATCCGTTACGTTAACATAGGCTGTGAACACGGTTCCCCTTTATA
>DFYA01000278.1:8697-11951 GCA_002382525.1 Opitutaceae bacterium UBA4094 | reverse complement strand
CCGTCGGCCTCCGCGCGAGTTTCTGAGTCAGTGTAATGTAGCCGGGGTCGTCGACCCCGGTTTGGAACAAAACCCCGGGGTCACCGACCCCGGCTACATCAAACCGCCCGCTCCATAAACAGAGAGTCGCCGTCAGCGTTAAGCTGGCGGCGACTACTCTACTGCTTCGGGTTCAGACCCGATTACCGCTGCTGTCGCGGTTTTCTTCGTCTTACTATCTGGCGGAGACAGTGGCCTTCCGGCCACGACCTAATCTACTCAGGTCGCCAAAAAATTCATCTGCTTTTTCGATTTTTTTCGCGGTGATTTTGTAATCCCCCGACGCCGCCACGCACCCGTTTCTTACTCCGCTCCAAACACGGCTTTTGCGTAACTGTCCGCCCGGAACGGCTGCAAATCTTCCGGCTCTTCGCCGAGGCCCAGGAAATAAATCGGCAGCTTCAACTCGCGCCAGATTCCCACGATCGCGCCGCCGCGACTGGTGCCGTCGAGCTTCGTGACGACGAGGCCAGTGATGCCAAAGCTTTTGTGAAAAACGCGCGCCTGCTCGATCGAGTTGGTGCCGAGCGAACCATCCACCACGAGCCACGCATGATGCGGCGCGGTCGGGTCGTTTTTTTGCAACACGCGACGAATCTTCGCGAGTTCGTCCATGAGGTTGCTCTTCGTGTGCAGACGGCCCGCCGTGTCCACGATCAGGTAATCGCACCCGCGCGCCTTGGCCGCCTGCCACGCGTCGAACGCCACGGCGGCCGCGTCCGCGCCCGTGTGGCTCGCGACGATGGGTAACTCCAACCGCGTGGCCCACGACTTGAGCTGCTCGACGGCGGCGGCGCGAAACGTGTCGCACGCGGCGAGCATGACGGACTTGCCGTCTTGTTGGAGCAACCAACCGAGCTTCGCCGACGTCGTGGTTTTGCCGGAGCCATTGACCCCAATCATCACGATCACCGTGGGCACGGAGGGCGCCGGCTCGAGTTCGCGCTCGCAGCCTTCCAGCACGCGCTTGAGCACCGACGCGCCGATGGCGGCGGCTTGTTGGCCGCGCAGCTCCTTGTCTTTTTTGTATGCGCCTTTGATTTCGCTGAGAATTTCGTCGGTCGTCTCTACGCCGAAGTCGGCGGTGTAGAGCGCCTCTTCCAACGTCTCCAACGACGAGGCGTCGATCGCGCGTCCGCCGAAGATCCCGCGGGTTTTTTCGGAGATCGCCGCGACGGTTTTGGAGAACCCGTCTTTAAATTTTTTGAAGAATTCGCGCATCGGTTTGAACCCACGAAGGTCACGAAGCACCGTGAAAGCAAACCCGCGAAACGAGGAAACCGCTTCCGTCCGCTCCGCCTCGGTTCCGGTGTCTCGGCTCTTCGCGTGTCTTCGCGCTCTTCGCGGTTAAAAAATCACTCCGCCTTCTCGACCTTGCGCGAATCGCGGCCGATCTGATCCTTCAGACGATCGAGGATGCCGTTGATGAAGCGCTTGGCATCGAGGTTGGAAAACTGCTTCGACAGATCGATGGCCTCGTTGATCGAGACGACCGGCGGGATGTCCTTGCGATGAATCATCTCGAAGATCGCCAGACGCATGATCGCGAGGTCGATCTTGGCGATGCGATCAAAATCCCAGTTATGCGCCAGCCCGCGGATGCGACCGTCGATCTCGTCCACGTTTTTGATCACACCATGGATGAGTTCCTCACCGAACGCGTAATGTTCGCGGGGCTGCTCCAGCGTCTCGATGAACGTGCGGATGTCGTCGGAAAGGTTCTTCGGCGTGTTGATGCTCCAAGCGAAGATATACTGCATCGCGGCCACACGGCCGTCGCGGCGCTGGGCAAAAAGGGCTTTGTTGCTGCTCATTGGGAAAGGGTCTTTTTCAACGTGGCCATCTCGAGCGCGGCGGCGGCAAATTCCATGCCGCGATTGATCGAGCCGGTGGTGCGGGCCTCGGCCTGCGCAAGGTTGTTCACGACGATCACGCCGTTGATCACGGGCACTCGGGTGTCGAGTGAGACACGCATCAACGCGTGCGCCACGGCGTCACCAACCATCTCGTGATGATTGGTGTCGCCGGCGATCAACACGCCGAGCGCGATCACCGCGTCGAAGCGACCGCTGGCGGCGAGTTGTTGCGCGGCCCAAGGCGTCTCGTGCGAGCCGGGCACGCGGACAGTTTCGATCGCCTCGGACGGCACGCCGGCGGCGGTGAGCCACGCGTGGGCGCGGCTGGCGAGGGTATCGACCAGCGCGCTGTTGAAGCGGGCGGCCACGATGCCGATGCGGCAATCGGCACCGGAGATGGACAGAGGCGTGGGCGCGTCGAGACTCATGTGATCAGAAGAATGGAAAGGTGTGCGAAGCGGCGCGGGCGTGAGCAACTTATTTCCCGCCGACCGGCACGAGCTCCACAATCTCCAAGTCGTAACCGTCGAGTCCGACGACTTTGCGCGGGCTGTTGGAGAGCAGACGAATCTTACGTAGACCGAGCGCGGTAAGGATCTGCGCGCCGATGCCGTAGTCGCGGAAACTCATGCCCGCGCCGTGGCGCGCCGCGAGCCTGTCCATGACATCGGCGCCGCCTTGCGCGTGCTCCATATAGAGAACGACCCCGCGACCGGCGGACGCGATTGCCTCCAACGAACCGACGAGCGTTGCGTGGCTGTCGGAGCCGAGTTGGCGGAAGAGATCGCCGAGGAGGTTCTCGCTGTGAACGCGCACGAGCGTCGGATTGGAGTCGAGTTCGCCGAGCACAAACGCGAGGTGATGGCGTCCGTCGAGTTTGTTGCGGAAAACGTGCAGCATGAACTCGCCGTATTCGCTCGCGAAGGGGCGCACGCACACGGCCTCGACGAGTTTGTCGCGGCGGTGCCGGTATTCGATGAGGTCGGCGATGCAGACCATCTTCAGGCCGAACTGGTGTTTGAACTTAATGAGCTCCGGCAGACGCGCGACAGAGCCGTCGTCGTTGAGAATTTCGCAAATCACGCCGCTGGGGTGCAGGCCCGCGAGCGAGGCCAGATCGACCGCCGCCTCGGTGTGGCCCGCGCGTTCGAGCACGCCGCCGTCCTTCGCGCGCAACGGGAAAATGTGGCCGGGTTGCACGAGCGCTTCGGGGTTCGCGTCCGGATCGGCGAGGATGGAAATCGTGCGGGCGCGGTCGTAGGCGCTGATTCCCGTCGTGATGCCGTCGGTCGCGTCCACGGAAACAGTGAAGGCGGTTTTGTGCGACTCGCGGTTCTCCTGCACCATCGGGTTGATGCC
>DFYA01000278.1:7949-8660 GCA_002382525.1 Opitutaceae bacterium UBA4094 | reverse complement strand
GTGACGATGATGATACGCCCGTCGGCGATGTCTTGAATCGCGGACTCGATGGAATCGAAGGGAGAGGACGCGTGGGTGGACATGAGGCGCCGACGTTCAGACGGAGCCGGGGGCGTGTCAACAGGACGGGGCGCGGCAGAGCGGGTTGCAGGGCGACTACATCTGCGCTCAAAAGCTTGTGGTTGGCGCGGCAGCAGCGAGAGTGCGGCGTCCCATGCGTTTTCGCATCACCCACAGCACCTCCTACCGCTACGCCGGCTCCGCGTCGGAGTCGTTTATGGAGGCTCGGTTGACGCCACTCACGGACGATTCGCAGCAGCTTTTGTCCCGCCAACTCGTTACCACGCCGGCGGCCAACATTCACAGTTACACCGACTACTTCGGCAACTCGGTCGAAACGTTTTCCATCGTCCGCCGTCACCGCGAACTCGTGCTTGAAAGCACCTGCGAGGTGGACACCACGCCCTTCGATCCGCCCGCCGCCGCGCTGGATATCAGCGTGTCCGAAGCCCGGCAAATCTACCGCGGCGACAAGCTCGGACTTTTCGAGTTTCTTATGCCGTCCGAGGCGATCGCGCTCGGACCCGAGGTCAACGCGCTCGCCAACAAATTTTTCAAGCCCGGCGACCCGCTCGGGCCCTCGCTTCTTCGGCTCAACAACTGGGTGAAAACCCATTTCCGCTACGTCTCCGGCTCGACCCAGATCGACAC
>DFYA01000278.1:5125-7933 GCA_002382525.1 Opitutaceae bacterium UBA4094 | reverse complement strand
CAGCGCAAAGCCTCCGAAGCCAAACGCGCCCCCGCGCTGATCGGCGCCAGCGAAAGCCACGCTTGGGTCGAGGTGTTTTTGCCGGGCGGTTTGTGGTGGGCCCTCGACCCGACCAACGACTGCGTGGCCGGCGAACGTCATGTGAAGGTGGCGCTCGGTCGCGATTACCACGACAGCACGCCGACGCGCGGCGTGTTTAAAGGCACTCACACCGAAAAACTTTCGGTCGCGGTGGTAATGCAGCGCCTCTGAGCCGCGCTCACGCCCTGCGGCCGTGGACGCGAGTTCGGGCAGCCGAAAAGCCCTCTTACGCGTCCACCACGCCGCGGGAAACATCCGCTTGGCCGTGCGGTCGCATGCAAGTCCTCCAGCTCAACCTACACCCCATGATTACCCGTCGCCACCTCCGTCCCGCCCTACTGGCCCTCATCGCTTCCGCGCTCCAGGCCGAAGACGTCAAACTCACCGGCTCGAATGGTCGCACCGTCGAGTTCGCCGGCATTTGGGAGGCCCGTCCCGAAGGCCTCGTAGTTGTTACCTCCGCCGAAAGCGCCCCCGTGATCGTTACTTGGGACAAATTCGATCTCGCCAAACTCAAGGCCGAGCAACCCGCCCTCGACGCCGCCCGCCAGCGCGCCGTGTTCCTGCGCAGCACCCAACCGGTCAACTTGGGCCTCTTCGCCGAGATTCTCACCGCAACGCAGGTCGGCTCCGAGATCCGCCGCGTGCTCGACGTGCCATCCACGGTCAAAGTTCCCGTCGCGTTCCGCACGACCACCGAGACCACCGTCCGCAGCTCCGTTGTTCTCGTCCAGCCCACGGTCCTCGACGGCCTCATCCTTCCGTCCTTCACCTCGGTTAACCACCGCAGCAAAACCGAGACCGAGACGCGTCAGATCACGCCCGACGAACTCACGACCACCCCGCGCCGCATCCTCCAGCAGTTCTCCCGCACCGACGGCGTATTGGCCTCCGAGCGCCGCGCGCTTTTCGAGTTGAACAAGATGAACCCCAAGCTGCTCGAAGAAGCCGCCCAAGGCATCGAACGCATCCGCGCGAGCCTGCCCCCCAAGCATTTCCTCGCCAACGATCCCACGCTGCAAACCCTCGCCCACCGCCTCACCGAGGCGATCGATACGATGCGCAGCTTGTCCAGCGGCCAAACCGTTGACCGCGCTCAACAAGACCGCGTCCGCGATTTTCTCACCCTCGCCGACCACCCAATCCTGCGGTAGGTCGGTTCTCGAGGGGCGCATCTCTTTCCCCCGGTCCGAAAACACCCCGCTTGATTTTTTTCCAAGCCCGCTAAAATAGCGGGCTTTTTCGTTTCCTACTCACAACGATCATCCCTTAACCCACGACCCGACTCCTCCCAATCATGTCCACCGCCACACCGCAAAAATTCGAGTTCCAGGCCGAGATTAAGCAGCTCCTCGATATCGTCATCCACTCGCTCTACACCGAGAAGGAAATCTTCGTCCGCGAGCTCGTCTCCAACGCCTCCGACGCCCTCGAAAAGCTCCGCCACCTCGAGATCACCGAGAAGGACAACATCGCCGACTCCGACCGCGCCCTCGAGATCAACCTCACGACCGACGACACCGCCAAAACCCTCACGCTCCAAGACGCCGGCCTCGGCATGACGCGCGACGAGCTCGTCAAAAACCTCGGCACCATCGCCCACTCCGGCTCCAAAGCCTTCCTCAAAGCCCTCTCCGAAGGCGGACAAAAAAACTCCAACCTCATCGGCCAGTTCGGCGTCGGCTTCTACTCCGCCTTCATGGTGGCCAAGTCCGTCAAGGTTTACTCCCGCTCCTGGAAAAAAGACGAGCCCGCCCACGTCTGGACCTCCGACGGTTCCGGCAGCTACGAGGTTGAGGAGGTCTCAGACCAACAACGCGGCACGAAGATCGTCATCGAGCTGAAGGACGACTGCGGCGAGTTCGCAACCGAGGGCCGCATTAAGGAGATCCTCGAACGCTACAGCGCCTTCGTCTCCTTCCCGGTCAACCTGAACGGCAAACACATCAACACGGTCCAAGCCATCTGGCTTCGCTCCAAGTCCGAGATCACCGACGAGCAATACACCGAGTTCTACAAGTTCCAGTCGCACGCCTACGACGAGCCCCGCCTGCGTCTCCACTTCTCGGCCGACGCTCCGCTCCAGATCAACTCCCTCCTCTTCGTTCCCAAGGACAACACCGAGAAGTTCGGCATGTCCCGCCTCGAACCCGCCGTCTCGCTCTACTGCCGCAAGGTCCTCATCGATGCCAAACCCAAGGACCTCCTCCCCGAATGGCTCCGCTTCCTCAAGGGCGTAGTCGATAGCGAAGACCTTCCGCTCAACATCTCGCGCGAGACCATGCAGGACCGCGCCCTCATCGAAAAGCTGAACAAGGTTATCACCAAACGCTTCATCAAGTTCCTCGCCGAAGAAGCCAAGAACCGCGCCGACGCCTACAACGAGTTTTACAACGAATTCGGCATCTTCCTGAAAGAAGGCGCCGCCCTCGACTACGCCAACAAGGACGAGATCGTTAAGCTCCTCCGCTTCGAGTCCTCGCTCACCGAAAAGGGCAAGACCACGTCGCTCGCCGACTACGTCTCCCGCATGGGCGCCGACCAAAAGGAAATCTACTTCCTCCTCGGCCCCTCCCGCGCCGCCCTCGAAGCCGGCCCGTATCTCGAAGGCTTCAAGTCCCGCAACCTCGAGGTCCTCTTCTGCTACGAAGCCGTGGACGAATACGTCATGAACAACGTCCGCGAGTTCGACGGCAAAAAGCTCATCGCCGCCGATCACGCCGACGT
>DFYA01000278.1:0-4962 GCA_002382525.1 Opitutaceae bacterium UBA4094 | reverse complement strand
ATCAAGCACCTCGCCGCCGCGAAGACCGCGTCGCCTGAGAAAGCCACGCTCATCGCCGAGCAGATCTTGGACAACAGCCTCATCAGCGCCGGCCTCTTCGAAGACCCGAGCAAGATGGTCGCCCGCCTCTACAAGCTCCTCGAAACGGTCTGATCGTTTCCCGTAGCGAAACGGCCGAGCCGTTCCGCCCGGGGGAGGGACGACCTCCGTGTCGTCCGCCGTTCACCTCCGTTCCAGCCCCGCGCCATCAACGGCGGCGGGGCTTTTTTTTCCGTCGTGCGAAGCGAGCTTGCTCGCGATCTGGAGACAATCGTCGCGAGCAAGCTCGCTTTCCACGACAACCCCGCGCCTTTCGTTCGCTTCGCCGTGTTTTCTCCGCCCTCTCGTCGCGCCGCTTACCTCGTCTTTCACGCTGCCCCGACGCGAAAAACGCCCAACGCCCTCACGGTATGGCACCCCTACCATACTTCACCCTTGCATGTATGGCACGCCTGCCATACCGTCCTCTACATCATGAAAATGACCATGCATATCGACGAAGACGTGTTGCGCCGCGTGATGCAGGTGACCGGCGCGAAGACCAAGACCGAAGCCGTCGAACTCGCCCTTAACGAGATGGCGCGTCGCCATAAACTCAAAGAGCTTTTCACCGCAGGCTTGGGCCTCACGCCTGAGCAGCTCAAGGCCGAGTTCGCACCCGGTCCGGCCGACGCTCTCGACTCCCACGGCCTGATGGTAACAGAAGACTCCGCGTCCTATGGCCAGCCTCGTTCTTCCTGACAGCAACTTCTACATCGACTGCGCGCGCGCCGGACGTGACCCGTTCCAAATGCTCGGCGCGTTCGCGCACGATTGGGAGTTCGCCACCTGTGGAGTCGTCGTGACCGAGGTCTGCCGAGGCCGCTCCGATCCCTTCGTGCTTCAACGATTCCGCGAGCGTTTCGCGGTGATGATTTACTTGCCGACGACGCACCATGTGTGGGAACGAACGCTCAACCTAGCGTGGACCTTGGACCGTCGCGGCTCCGTCCTTCAAATGCCCGATCTCATCATCGCCGCCTCCGCACTCATCTCCAACGCCGCCGTGCTCACGCGCGACGCCGCTTTCCACAGGATCCCGAGCCTCACCGTCCTCGATCAGCTCACCTAACATCCTCCACGATCCGGAGAGAGCGCACCCGCCCTCATTCCCCCGCCTCGTCTCCGCCTCCGCCGCCTCCTGTTCACACCGTGAAATTTCTTCCCGCCACCATCGCCGAGATCGTCCGCCAGACCCAGCCCCAGCAGCGCAACATCCGGCTGCTCATCAAGTTCCTCGCCACGCTGGCCGGCTTGGTCGCGCTCTTTAGCATCATTTTCCACTTCATCATGGAGATGGAAGGTCAACAGCACCATCCGTTCGACGGGGTCTATTGGACCTTCACCACGATGACCACGCTCGGCTTTGGCGACATCACGTTCCAAAGCGTGCTTGGTCGCATATTCTCGGTCGTCGTCATGCTCTCCGGGCTCGTGTTCCTGCTGATGCTCCTGCCGTTCACGTTTATCGAGTTTTTCTACGCCCCGTGGATGGCCGCCCAAGCCGCCGCCCGCATGCCCAAAAAAGCCCCGCCCGGCCTCCGCGACCACGTCATCTTCACCACCTACGAACCGATCACCGCCGCCGTCATCCCGCGCCTTGAACACTACCGGCGCCCTTACCTGGTTCTTGTCCCCGACCCCGACGCCGCCCTACGCCTCCTCGAACTCGGCGTCAAAGTCATGCTCGGCTATCCCGACAAACCCGAATCTTGGCGACTTGCCCGCATCAACGAAGCCGCCCTCGTCATCGCCACCGACGCCGACATCCCCAACACCAACGCCGTCTTCACCGCCCGCCAAGAATCCGCCCACACGCCCATCGCCGCCACCGCCAAGGAACTCCCTTCGACGGAGATTCTTCCCATGGCCGGCGCGACCTCGATTCTCCGCCTCGACGAGATGCTGGGCAACTTCCTCGCCCGCTGTGTCGAAGCCGGCTCCTCCCAAACCCACATCGTCGGCGAATTCGGCCCCCTGCTCATCGCCGAGGCCACCGCCAACAGCGTCGGCCTCGTCGGCCGCACGGTCCGCGAAAGCCGGCTGCGGGAAACCACCGGGCTCACCCTTATCGGCGGCTGGCTCCGCGGCGTTTATCACCCGGCCACACCCGACCTCCTCATTTCTCGCGGCATGATGCTCATCATCGCCGGCTCCCGCGAACAACTCGCCGGCTTCGACCGCCATCACAGCACCCCGCCCATCCCTCCCACGCCCGTTGTCATCGTCGGCGCCGGGCGCGTCGGTCGTGCCACCGCCCGCGCCCTCACCACCATGGGCTTCGACCACCGCTTCGTCGAAAAACTGTCCGAACGCTCCAGCGACGCCGATCGCACGATTTTTGGCGACGCCGCCGACCTCCAAACCATGCGCCAAGCCGGCTTCCTCAAAGCCCGCACCGTGATCCTCACGTCGCGCGAAGACGACGCCAACATCTACCTCACCGTCTTCTGCCGCCGCATCCGCCCCGACATCCAGATCATCGCCCGCGCTACTCACGCGCGTAACGTCGCCACCCTCCACCGCGCCGGCGCCGACTTCGTGATGTCCTACCCGACTCTCGCGGCCAACGCGTTGTGCAGCACCTTGCTCGGTGGCGACCTCCTCATGGTGGCCGAGGGCGTGCACGCCTTCCGCGTTAAAACCCCCGACAAACTTCACGGCGTCCCGCTCTCCAAATCCCGCCTGCACGAAACCACCGGGTGCCTCGTCATCGGCGTGCAAGACGGCGGCACCACGCACATCAATCCCGGCCCCAGCCACGTCTTCGAACCATCCCACGAACTCATCCTCGTCGGCAGCATCGAAGCGGAAGAGCGTTTTCTTGCCACTTATCCGGGCGCCCGCATCGGCGCCCGCGGCACCTCCATCCTCTCCACCGGCGCCGCAGTCTCCCGCGAGTGAGTCTGCCCGGGGGAGGCATGGGCCTCCTGCCCATGGATCGAGGGTCACATGAGATCCCCCCACGCCGTCGCCGACCCTCCGCCTCTGTCCGTTGACGCTTGCGCCCGCCCTCCGCGCCCGTTGCCCTTCGCCCCCGCTCGCGCATGGACACTTTTATTTACGGCATCGACTTCGGAACCAGCAACTCGGCGGTCACCATCTGGAACGCCACCACGCGCACCCTCGTGCGCGACCCTCGCATCGCCGGCGTGGACGCCTCGTTCCTCTACTTCCCCTACACCACGCGCCGCATCGCCCCCGCTTTGGGCGACGCCGCCAAGCTCCGCTACGTCGAGGACGAAATGCGCGGACGCTTTTTCCAAGCCATCAAGACCATCCTCCCGCACCCGTCGTTCACCGACACGGTCATCAACAACCAGACCTACACCATCGAGGACCTGATCGCGATTTTCCTCCAGCACCTCAAAGCCCGCGCCGACGCCGTCACGCGCCAAGACGTGAAACGCGTCATCCTCGGCCGCCCCGCCGTCTTCTCGACCGACCAAGCCGAAGACCAACTCGCCGAGTCCCGCCTCCACCGCGCCGCCCAACTCGCCGGCTTCACCGAGATCCACTTCCAATACGAACCGATCGCCGCCGCATTCGCTTACGAGTCCCGCATCACGAAACCCGAACGCGTGCTCGTCGGCGACTTCGGCGGCGGCACCTCGGACTTCACCGTCGTGCAACTCGACCCCGCGCGCCAAGGCCTCACCGACCGCATGCGCGACATCCTCGCCACCGGCGGTCTCCCGGTCGCCGGCAACAAATACGACGCAGCCACCATGTGGCACAAAGTCACCCCGCTCTTCGGCCGCGGCGCCACCTACGACAGCTGGGGCAAACAGATCGAGGTCCCCGACTCGCTCTACCGCACCATCTGCCAGTGGGACCAAATCGTCTTCCTGCGAAACGCGAAAAAAATGGATCTCCTCTGGCGCCTCGTCGGCCTCTCCAACGATCCGCCCGCCTTCGAACGTTTCCAGGCCCTCATCAAAGAAAACCAAGGTTTCGCTCTCTTCCAAAAACTCGAAGCCGCCAAGATCGCGCTCACCACCCTCGTGACCGCGCCGATCACGTTCACGCATCCGAAGATTCGCATCGACCTCCGCATGTCGCGCAGCGAGTTCAACAAAAACACCGCCGACCTCACCGCCGAGATCACCGGTTACCTCGACAAGTTTCTCGCCGAATCCGGCATCGCGCCCGCGAGTATCGAAACGGTTTTCCTCACCGGCGGCACCTCACTCATCCGCAACCTCCGCCAAGAATTCGTGGCCCGCTTCGGCCAGGACCGCATCCGCGACGGCAACGAATTCACCAGCGTCGCCGACGGCCTCGCCCTCAGCGCCCCGCTCTTTTTCCCCGAGCTGCACCGCTAAGCGCACCAAAATCCGCCGTATCTGCAGATCGTTAAATCTGCGACCATCTGCGTTATCCGCAGTGAACCTCTCCGCTCGCTCCGCCAAGCGAAACATTCGCCAAGGGATTCCGTCGTCTCCAACGTATCACCCGGCATGAACGACCCCGCCCCTCGCGACCCGCTCTCCTCGACGCTCCAGTCGTGGCACCACGAGCCCGCCCCCGCTCCCGATTTTAACACCGGCGTCTGGTCCCGTATCCGCTCCGCCGAGACCACCGCCGCCGCTCCTGTCTCCGCGCTCGCCCGTATCCTCCATTTCCCGTCTTCGTCCGCGTTCCCGCTCGCCGCAAGCCTTGCCATCATCGTCTCGCTCGCCGCCGGCACCGGTGGCGCCTTTGCGCTGAACCGCACCGTCACCACCGAACGCATGGCTGCCGCCTACGTGCGCACTATCGATCCCATCCAGATGACCGCCGCCAACGGCGCCCACGTCAGCCACGCCCACCCGTGAGCCCGTTCCTCCGCTACGTTCTCCTCGCCGTCGTCGCCGCCGCGCTCGCGTTTTGCGTCACGCACTT
>DFYA01000045.1:3693-15192 GCA_002382525.1 Opitutaceae bacterium UBA4094 | reverse complement strand
GCGTTTCTCTCGAATTCAAACGCGGGGAATTCTGGGCCATTCTCGGCTCCAGCGGCTCCGGCAAAAGCACGCTCCTTAACCTCCTCGGCTGCCTCGACCGCCCCACGAGCGGACGCTACTTGCTCGCAGGCCAGGACGTGAGCCACATGCCCGACGACGAACTCAGCCAGTTTCGCCTCAAGCACCTCGGCTTCATCTTTCAAAACTTCAACCTCATCACGCAGTCCACCGTCGAGGAGAACATCCAGTTGCCGATGTATTACCTCGGCATCCCCGATCACGAAAGCCTGCCGCGCGCCCGCGAGCTTGCCCGCATGGTCGGCCTCGGCGAACGCCTCAAACACACGCCCATCCAACTCTCCGGCGGACAACAACAGCGCGTCGCCATCGCCCGCGCGCTCGCCAACCGCCCCAACGTGCTCCTCGCCGACGAGCCCACCGGCAACCTCGATTCCGCCACCGGCGAGGAGATCATGCGCATGCTCGGCGACCTCCACCGCGAGGGGAAAACCATCATCATGGTCACCCACGAGCCCGACATCGCCGCGCACGCCTCCCACCGCCTCTACATGAAGGACGGGCGCGTCGAACGTATCGAAAGATCGGATACGCCATGATCAGCAGCCAGACCAAGCGCGAGGTCGTCCTCGGCCTCAAGAGCCTCCTCCAGCACAAGCTCCGCTCGACACTCACGTTGCTCGGCCTCGTGTTCGGCGTGGCCAGCGTGGTCGCCATGCTCGCCGTCGGCGAAGGCGCCAGCGAGGAGGCGCTCGCGCAGATCCGCAAGCTCGGCAGCAACAACATCATTCTCAACTCCCGCAAACCCGTCGGCGCCGACAACCAAGACAACGTGCGCATGAGCATTTACGGGCTCACCTACGCGGACGAACAACGCATCACCGAAACGATCCCCGGTATCCGCCGCACCGTGCCCGTGAAAATCCTCCGCAAGGAGGGCCAACTCGACTCGCGCAAGCTCGACATGCGCATCCTCGGCACCACTCCGGCGTGGTTCGACTTAATCAAGCGCGACTTGATCGCCGGCCGTCTGCTCGACGCCACCGACGAGGCTCATCGCAACCCCGTCGTCGTGCTGACGGAACACGGTGCCCGCCGTCTCCTCGCCACGCAATCCGCCATCGGACAAGCCATCCGCATCGACGGCATCGTGTTTACCGTCGCCGGCATCATCGGCAACGAGACGCTCGCCAAGGGCGCCGCCGAACTCGCCGACCAAGAGGTGGACGCCTACGTGCCGCTGAGCCTCGCGCGCAACCGCTTCGGCGACATCATCTCGCAACAATCCTCCGGCGCCACCTTGCGCGAAAAAGTCGAGTTGCACCAACTGGTCATCGAAGCGGAGTCCATCGAAGCCGTGCCGCGCGTCGCCACCTCCGTCGAATACCTGCTGAAACGGTTTCACCCCGCCGTTGACTACGAAATCAACGTCCCGCTCGCGCTGCTCCGCCAAGCCGAGGCCAGCAAACGCACGTTCAACATCGTGCTCGGTTCAATCGCCGGCATTTCGCTTCTCGTGGGCGGCATCGGCATCATGAANNGGCGGATTATCTGTTTGCGTTGCGCACCCGCGAGATCGGCATCCGCCGCGCGATCGGCGCCCAACGCAAACAGATCATCCGCCAGTTTCTCATTGAAACGGTCACGCTCTCCAGCACCGGAGGCGTCATCGGCCTGCTGCTCGGCGTAATCATCCCAGTCGTAATTACACAATTCGCCGGCATGCCGACCAAGATCACCGTGAGCAGTCTCATCTTGGCGTTCGGCATCAGTGTCGCGCTCGGCATCATCTTCGGAATCTACCCCGCCCGCCGCGCCTCCCGCCTCGACCCGATCGAGGCGCTACGCCACGTGTAGCATCGGTTTGGATACGTAGGGTTTATTCCCCGGATTAACCCACGGAATATATGCCTCAAATCGCTTACCTGAAACCGGTTGTGTTTAAATTTTCAGGAAGCTGGGCCGGCTGCCGGCCGGAACAACGCTGGCCCGCCTTGTATTTAGAGCAGGGCACTGTTTCCATGCTCTCGCCCTAGGCTCACCCCCATGAACGCCGTCACGCTCCTGAGCCATCGGATTGATATTGCGATATTTATAGCATTCGCAGTCCTGACGTTTTATCTCGGCAGGTTCATAATAAAACACAACCACTCCGCGCTTCGGCTTCCGGCACTCACTTGGGTGTTAGGCGGAGCGTTAACGTTGGGGGGTATCTGGTTTGCCGCATCGTCCACCGGGCTTCATCAGGCGACGGGGCTGTTTATCGCCGCATTTTTGGTCCTCATCCTCGTGTCCGTTTCGGTGCTGGTGACCCTCATGCGAGCCGAGATCGATCAACGCACCGAAATCGAAAAACAACTAGTCCGGGCCAAGGAATCGGCGGAGCAGGCCAATCAGGCCAAAAGCGAGTTTTTGGCGCATCTCAGTCACGAATTGCGCACGCCCATGAACAGCATCATCGGCTTCGGCGATCTGCTGCTCGATACGCCGCTCACGCCGGAGCAGAAGGAATTTACGATCACGATCCGAAAATCCGGGGCGGCTCTTCTCACGCTTTTAAACAACATCTTGGACCTCTCCAAAATCGAGGCGAACGAAACCAAGCTTGAATCTATTCCCTTCTATCTGCCCGAGGTCATCGAAGACGTCGGCAACCTGCTGAAGCCCGGCATCGCCAAAAAGCGACTAGTGTTCAACCTCCAGAATCACGCCGGCAACATCAACGTGATTGGTGATCCCACGCGACTTCGGCAGGTGCTGATCAACTTGGCCCACAATGCCGTTAAATTCACCGACAAGGGCAGCGTCACCCTGCGCACCGAATGGGATCAAGGCGTCCTGCGTTGCGATGTCATCGACACCGGCATCGGCATCCCGCCGGAGAAACTCACCCTCCTTTTCCAGCAATTCGCCCAAGCCGATGCGTCGATCACGCGCCGGTATGGTGGCACGGGCCTCGGACTGGTTATATCGCGAGAACTGGTGCGACTCATGGGCGGCTCCGTCACGGTTGAAAGCAAACTGGAGCACGGAACGACCTTCACCATCCGGGTGCCCGCCCCGCAGGCCGAAACGCCCTTGCCCGCCGCGTCGTCCCCGCCGCGCCTCGGTTCGCCCGAATCGCCCATCCCGGCGGGCCAGTCCGGCCATGTGCTTCTCGTCGAGGACAACATCGCGAATCGTCGCCTGTTTTCTTTCATGCTCGGCAAGCTCGGTTACACCTTCGACGTGGCGCTCAACGGCAAGGAAGCCGTCGTTTTGTTCCCGCGTCGCCCCTATCACGCCGTGCTCATGGACTGCGAGATGCCGGAAATGAACGGCTTCGAGGCCACCCGCGAGATCCGCGCGATCGAGCAGGCCAACAGCAATCCTCGGCGCGTGCCGATCATCGCGGTGACGGCCAACGCGATGACCGGCACCCGTGACCGGTGTTTCGCGGCGGGCATGGATCAGTATCTCACCAAACCATTGCGCATCGAGGTCCTTGCGAACGCACTCGCATCCGCCAACGACCACCCGACTACCACCGCTTCGGCCACCCACATCCCTTCGTCCTAGCTTCTTGCTCGCTTCTCTCCGTCGATCGCCCACCCAACCGATGCGAATCACAGCGCCAGCAGCCCACCGCACCCAATGCTCCACCCACTGATCCGAACCTCCCTGCTCTCTGCCATCGCCTTCGTAGCTGCGGGGCGCATCGACGCTCAACTTCCGCCGTTGCCGAATCCCAAGCCCGATGCGCTCGACGACATCCCCTTGGAGCAGCTCATGCAGTTACCCGTGGAATTCGTCACCGGCGCCTCCAAATACGAACAAAACATCCAACGTGCTCCCGCCAGTGTGACCGTGCTCACCTCCGAGGATATTCGTAACTTTGGCTGGACCACCGTGGCCGACGCGCTGCGCAGCGCCCGCGGTATTTTCATCAACAGCGACCGCTTCTACGATTACATTGGCAACCGCGGGTTTACCCGACCTTACGATTACAACTCCCGCACGCTGGTCTTGGTCAACGGCCACCGCATCAACGACGCCATCTTCCAACAGGGTTCCATCGGGACCGACTTCATCCTCGACGTAGACCTGATCGACCGCATCGAGATTATCCACGGCCCCAGTTCATCGCTTTACGGCAGCAGCGCGTTCTACGGCGCGGTCAACATCATCCCGAAAAAAGGCCGTGACTACGACGGCGGCGAGGCCTCCCTCGCGGTGGGCTCGGAACCCAGCATCAAAGGCCGCGTGACCACCGGCCGGCGCACCAACAACGGCGTCGAATACACAATTTCGGCCACCGAATGGTATTCGAAAGGAGAGGATGACTTCACACTGCCACAGAGCTGGCGGGACAACACCGGGCTGACCAATACCGTCGCCCGCGATCGCGACCGGATGCATCACCAGAGCGTCTACGGCAACGCCTCTTGGCGTTGGCTGGAATTCGAAGCCGCCTACGTAAAGCGGGACAAGGATGTGCTTCCTCAGGTTTTTTTCACCAACTTGACCGATCCGTCTGAGGCCACCGACGAACGCGCCTATGCTCTGGTTCGCGTTACGGGCCATCCCAACTCCGACGCCACTCTCTCCAGCACCCTTTCGTTGGATTATTACTCCTACGAAGGACGCTTCTCCCCCGTCTTTCTCGGGTTCAATCCGCAACGCCTCGACTCGGAGGCGCTGTCGTTGAACTACGAAACACGCTGGCACCAGGGCTTCGGCGATAAGCACGCCCTGATCGCCGGTTTTGAGTATCAGAAAAACTTTATTCAGGACGTCTCTCGCGAAGATTCCATCGATCCCACCCAGTCCTCCAGCATCTCGACGGATTCCAGTTATATCAGCCCCTTCCTCCAGTTTGACTTCAACCTGGGCCGCAACTTCTGGTTATCCACCGGCGCCCGTTACGATTATTACAGCACCGGCGAGAAGCGCCTGACCCCGCGCGCCGGACTCATCTGGAACGCCTCTCAAGCCACGACCTTCAAGCTGCTCTACGGCCAGGCCTTCCGCGTGCCCAACGTGGCTGAACGCCTGGCGGGAGAAGGCGCACCCGGCCCCAACCCCGACCTGAATCCCGAAACCAACGAAAGCTGGGAGTTTGCGGCCAACCATCGTTTCAACTCTATCTGGCAGGCCGACGCCCACCTCTTTCACACCAAGTCGAGCGACCTCATCACCGACAACGCCGTCAACGCCCAAGAGATCACCACCCGCGGCGTCGAAGCCGGTTTCAGCGCCTACTTCCCCTCCAACATCCAGTTGCGCGCCAGCGGCACCTACCAAGAAACTCGCGATGCCAGCGGCCAAACCGTCGTCGATGCTCCTCGCACCCTCTTAAAGTTCAACGCCTCCGCCCCCATCTACGAAAACTGGCTCCGGGCGTCCCTCGAAGTCCAATATGTGGGCGACCGCACCGACAACACCGGCGCATCCATGGGCGACTACCTGACCGAAAATTTTACCCTCCGCGCCGTCCATGTGTGGGGTCGCTGGGATTTGAGCCTCTCTGTTTATAACATCTCCGGAAGCCGCTGGGCGGACTCCACCAACACGGGACAAATCCAATCGGTCCCCCGCTCGGTCGTCGCTCGCGCAACGTTGGAATTCTAATGGCCCCCGCCCGCCCGATGAGCTGGCGACGGCTCCTTTACTTCGCCTTAGTCACCGGACTTCTCGTGTCCGGCGTTCGCGCGCAACCGTCCTCCGACGCCTACTCCGCCAACGCGGTCCGAGCCGCCTTTCTCGTGAACTTCATCCGCTTCACCGAGTGGCCCGCATCCCCCTCGGGCGCGACCGACGCCCCGATGCTCATCGGTGTCGCGGGCAACCGCGATTTGGAGGACTACCTCTGGAGAATCACCGACGGAAAACTCCTCCACGGTCGCCGCGTGCGCATCCTTCGCCTGACCGTCCCGTCCGATGCGACGGCCTGCCACTTGATCTACATCAACCCCTTCCCGTCCCGCGCGGACGCCGTTCCTGTTTCCACCGAAGAGTGGCTGCACGCCGTCCGAGACCGCCCCGTGCTGACCGTATCCCAAACGAATAATTTCCTCCGGGACGGCGGTATCATCAACTTCTATACGGAAGGGCAAAACCTGCACTTCGAAATCGCGGCCGATGCCGTCGAAGCCGTCGGACTCAAAATGAGTTCCCGGTTGCTCGCCCTCGCCCGGGTCGTCCGCACCAAGCCGGTTCCCGCCGCTCCCGCACGGTGATGAATCGTTCCAACTCCATTCATCGTCAGATCATGCTCTTCGCGGTGCTTATCTGCCTCGCGGTGCTCGTGCCGGTCGGCACCGTGTTGCTCCTCAATCATATCAGCCAATTCAAGGCCAAGCTCAGCGAATCTTTTCAGGCCACCACTCGCCTCATCGCGACGAACGCTTCCGCCGCGCTCGCCTTCAACGACAAAACCGCCGCCGACGAACTGCTCGCCTCGCTTGTCAACGCCCCCTCGATCACCGCAGCCGCGCTCTACACCAAAGACGGCGTCCGCCTCGTAACTTACGGGGAAACCCCCCTCGCACCGCCCGACCCGGCGCTGAGCGACGGGTTCTCCTCCGAACAGGAACCGGTCTCCTACAAAGGCGAAAACTACGGACGCCTCTTGGTCCTCAGTCGCTACCCGGAAGAACTCCGCACCACGATCATAACCTGGGTCGCCGTATATGCCGCGGCCATTGGCTTGGCCGGGGTGATCGCCGCGCTCCTCGCCGCGCGCTTCCATCGGGCCGTCGCCACTCCCCTCCAGTCCCTCGCCAATACCGCCGGCGATGTGACCACCAGCCAAAACTACGCCGCGCGCGTGCCGCTGAACGGCCCTCGGGAAATTCGCGAACTCGCCCAAGCGTTCAACACCATGATGGCGGAGATCGACCGGCGTGACGCGGAACTGGGAGAGAAGAGCAAGGTGCTTTCCCTCCAGCTCAAAGCCCTCGTCAAGGAGGTTGAAGAACGCGAAGCCGCCGAACAACGCCTGCGCGAAAACAACCGCGAAATGATGCGCCTCTCCCGCGAGGCGGGCATCGCCGAGGTCGCCACCGGCGTGCTTCACAACATCGGCAACGCACTTAACAGTATCAACGTCTCCACCGAGCTCCTCTGCACCCAAGTGCACGACCAATCTCGCGTGACCGCCGTCACCTTGTGCGATTTTTTCACTACTCCGCCGGACAACGCCGCCGCCGTGTTTTCCGCCCATCCAGTCGGCCCGGGCGTGCGCAACTTCGCCGCCTCGCTCGCGCGCCTGATTGTCCAGCAGATGGAAGAGGCCGCCCGCGAACTTGCTTCGCTCCGCACCGGAGTGATTCACCTCAAGGACATCGTCTCCCGCCAGCAGTCCCTCGCCAAGACCGCCACGCTCAGCGAGTCGTTCAACCTCAACGAAGCCGTGCAAGACGCCCTGCTCCTCAGTAAAACAGACACGCTGAGCATCGACTTGGGTGGCGACCTCCCGCTCCGCGCCCCGGCCAGGGCCTACGCCGATCGCAGCTCCGTCGTTCAGATACTCATCAACCTCATCACCAACGCCCGCGAAGCGATGGAGGAGGCAGACGCTTCGGAAAGACGTCTCACCATCCGCGTCGCCCCGACCCATAGCGGTTATATTTCCATTTCCGTCACGGATAACGGAAGTGGAATTGCATCTGATCAATTGGTCGCCATTTTCTCCTATGGCTTCACCACCAAAAAACAGGGACACGGCTTCGGCCTCCACAACTCGGCAAATATTGCCCGCCTCATGGGAGGGAGCCTCCAAGTCCATAGCCCCGGCCCCGGTCTGGGCGCGACGTTCACCCTAACTCTCCCGTCCCGCCCGCCAAGCGCCCTATGATCGCTGATAACTATCGTATCCTGATCGCCGACGATCTTCCCGATATCCACGAGGATTATCGCAAGATCCTCGCGCCCCGGCCGTCCGCCGTTATTTCCGTAGAAGGCGCGGCCGACTTCGCCCCTCATTTCACCCTCCCCGCCAAGGGCGCCCCCACGCCCTTTCAACTGGAAACCGTCATGCAAGGCGAAGACGCCATTCAGGCGGTCACCCGTGCCCGCACACAAGGCCGTCCCTTTGCGATGGTGTTCCTCGATGTGCGCATGCCCCCCGGCATTGACGGCATCGAAACGGCCATGCGCCTGCGCGAAATTGATCCCTCGTTGCAGATCGTGCTCTGCACGGCCTACTCAGACTACAGTTTCACGGAGATATCCCAACGTTTCAACAAGAGCGACGGCCTGCTCATTTTAAAAAAACCGTTCGACCCTGCGGAAGTCAGCCAGCTCGCCCAGACGCTCTGCCGCAAGTGGACGCTCTCGGAGGAGAACAGAGAGTTGGTGAACGACCTGGAGTCGCGCGTGCAACTGCGCACCGCCGAGCTGGAGGGAGCCAAGGGGAAGTTGGAGGTCGCCCTCCATCGCGCCGAGGCGGCGAGCCGCGCCAAGAGCGAGTTCCTTCGATGCGTGAGCCATGAACTCAATACCCCGCTCAACGGCATTCTCGGCGTCGCTTCGGTAATCGAACTCTCCACCGACCCCGAGCTCGTTGAAATGGGCTCGCTCATCACCGAATCGTCGGAACGACTCAACCGTCTGTTCAGGCGCGTCCTGTTGTATTTGGAAATCGATACCCTCCCGTGCGAGACATTCCAAAGCACCCGCCTTCAGGAACTCGTCGACGAAGCGGTCCTGTCCCACCGCGACGAAGCCGAAGCCAAAGGCCTTTCACTCCGGTGCGAAACCCTTTGTCCTCCCGTCCTCTCGTTTCGCGGCGATGGTCGAAAGCTGTGCCAGGCGGTGACATGCCTGGTCGAGAACGCGGTCAAGTTCACCGCGCACGGACACGTGGACGTCCGCTTCAGCGTGCAGGACAATCGCAGCTTCGTGGCCGAAATCCGCGACACTGGCCCCGGCATACAAGAGCCGCAGTTGACCCATCTCTACGAACTGTTCAGCCCCGGTGACACGCGATCCCGACGCAACCATGACGGCATCGGGATGGGACTGCCGCTCACCCGGCGCATCGCCGAACACATGGGAGGCACCGTCGCCCATCGAAACCGTGCCCTCAGAGGCAGCGTCTTCACCCTCACGCTTCCCTGCAAACTGGAGTAGTTGCGAACGGCGCGCCCGGCATCGCCCGCGTCTTCACCGGAACTGTATTCATCTTTCGATTACGCCGTGAAACTCAGACCTTTTTTAATTTCGGACACCCCCGCCGTCGTTAAAGTTTACCGCGACGCCGTCCGCAGAATCGGCCCCACCGCCTACAGCCCGGAGCAGATCGCCGCCTGGAGCCGCTACCCACTCGACGAACGAGATTTCGGAAGACGCCTCACCCGCGGGCACACGTTGGTGATGGAAGAAAACGGGATCATTTACGCCTTCGGCCAACTTCACCCGCGGAACAGCTTCGCGTTTCTTTATACGGCAGGCGACACCCATAAAAGAGGCTTCGGTGGCCAGCTCTACGACGCACTCGAAGCCCATGCGTTTGCCGATGGACTCATCGACATGCACACCGAGGTGAGCCGCATCGCCCGGCCCTTTTTCGAGAAACGCGGCTTCACGCTAGATAAGGTCGTTCGCAACCTCCATTTCGGCGTGGAGTTCGAGTGGTATCGCCTCTGCCGTTCTCGCGAAGCGGCCCGGGCCTACCTCCTCGAGCGATCGCAGCCGCGAGCCGCCCCGATTTCCCAATCGCTCGTCGGCTCCTACCTGCACGCTCGCGGATAAGGGCCGGTCCCCCGGNNGATGATTAAGGTGGATTACGGTGGCGCCACGGGAAGCAGTTCGAGCGGTCGTAAACTTTGTCTTGCCGCCGCCAAAAAATTTTCCGTAGTAACGCCCCTTCCCCGCGTCTCTCGCAGACGTTGGGATCGTTCATGTGGAATGGGTCGATAGCTCAACGGTAGAGCAGCATCCTTTTAAGTTGTTGGTTCCGGGTTCGAATCCCGGTCGACCCACCACTGGACACAACGGCCGCACGCCCTTTACGGCTTATTCTAGCCCTTCGTCCGTCGCGAACGACGCATAGACGATGCCGATCAAGTTGTAGCGAGTGACCCGTTCGTGGTCCATGGCTTCGTTGTTCAACCCTTGGACCTTCCACCCGCGCGCGTCTCGGTCCAGCAACACATGCACCACTCGTCTACCCGCTTCGTTCACATAACCGACCTGCATGCCCGACTTGAGCTGAGCAAAATCGATCTTCGTCAGCACCAACACCGTGTTCTCCCCATAAATAGGCCGCATGGAATCGCCTGTGCCGATCACGGTCACCCGATCCGCATCGCGCGCGGCGACTCGTTCGGCATCACGCCACGCCTCAAGCTTTCCCACATCGGTCGCCGGAGTCGGTTTGGGCACCGGAGCCACCGGTGCAGTGGCGCACCCCGCGAGAACCGCCATTGCGGCGCCTAGAGGCCAATACGGAAAAGGGTTGCTGCGTTTCATAAGACGAGTCGGCGGCGTGACCATAAAATCATAAGAGGATTTTACAAAAAGATATCGCGTCATCCTTAATGGGGTCTTGTTGTGTGCCGTTGTCGGTTCGCGTTCAGCTAACCATCCTCCATTTCGTCCAGACCGCATGAAAAGACTTGTCATTATTGAAGACCAAACGGCCATTCGCGAGATGTTGGTCGAGATCCTTCGGCTCGATCCCAACTACAAACTCGTAGGCGAAAGCGGCGATGGACAAAGCGCCCTCGCTCTTTGTCTCGACGTCAAACCCGACCTCTTGGTTCTCGACGCCAAACTTCCCGGACTGAACGGCGTGGACCTCCTCCGCCGACTCTCCAAGCAGCTTAAAAACATCCGCGTCCTCGTTTTCTCCGGCCACGAAAACCCCGTGCTTGTCCGCGAAATGCTCGAAGCCGGCGCCCACGGTTTCGTCGAAAAAACCGCCGGCCTGTTCGAGTTTAAAAAGGGCCTCGAAACCGTCGCCAACGGCGGCACTTATTTTGGTCCTGCAGTTGCCTCGCTGTTGCGCAACGTGGTCGCGAATCCCGCGTCGAGCACGACCGCCGATTTCCTCACCGACCGCGAACGCGAAATCCTCCAGCTGGTCGCCGAAAGCAATAGCACCAAGGAAATCGCCTCGAAGCTCGATATCAGCGTCAAGACGGTGGACAACCACCGCACGAACCTGATGCGTAAGCTCAACCTCCACGACGTCGCCAGCCTCACCCGCTACGCCCTCGAGGTCGGCCTCATCGAGCCCAAAAAACCTGTCTGACGCGACGCCCGCAGGTCGCGTTGCCCGCCGTGAGCCTGTGGGTTACCCTTACCCACAGGTCACAAGTCCGCCGCCTGCCCGAGCCGTTCGACCAGCATGTCCACCAATCGCGCATCTGACGCGATTGGTTCCGTCATTTGGGTCACCAGCCCCGAGCGCTCCGCCTGGGCCGCCGCGCAGATGGTCGCGATATCCCCGCCCGGCCCGGCATGGCGTCCGGGCGAGAGAAACTGCAGCGCCAC
>DFYA01000045.1:0-3673 GCA_002382525.1 Opitutaceae bacterium UBA4094 | reverse complement strand
GCCCGCAGTTGCCGCCCCAAGTGATCGCGCACCGCCGCGACTCCGGCTTGCGGTGAACCGTGATCCACTAACACCACCTTGGCGCGGTTCCAGCCGAGCCCTCGTGCGGTCCCCCGCACTTGGTCCGCCAGCACTCGAGCCAAACGGGTATCGCCCGCTTCCCCCGGATTCACCAGCCACGGTGCTATCCTCACCCGCGCATCGGGGAAACGATTGCTGATACTGGCCAAACGCGCCGGCACATACTCCGTCAGCGCCGCACTCGGACCAAAAAAGAGCGGGAGCAACACGGCCTCTCCTGCGGGAAACGCCTCAAAATGCGAAATCAACGCCGGTTCCAACAGACGCGCGGCCTCTCCCTCCAAGTCCTCGATGGGCACTTTACTGGAGTGGAGCAGCGACACCGCCTCGATGGGCAGGCCGGTCTTCATGGCCAGAGCCGCCGTCAACCGGCGCAGGCTCCGGGTCGATTCCGCCCGCACCGATCCGTTATCAAAGAGGAACCACGCGGTGGAATTTGCAGATGACATCGGTTACGGTGGTGCGCGTCGTTAAATAACTTGCGACCCAATTTGAATGGCGGATAACGTCAAATCACCTCGTATTTTTTATCGTTCACCAATGAACCTCTCCACCAAGAAACTCAGTTTTGTCCTTATCGCCGCAGCGGTTGCCTTCGCTGGCTGCTCCAAAAAACCCAAGCGTCCCGACCCGTCTGCCACGCTCATCGGCCCCGATGGCGGTAGCCTCTCCGGAGCGCCTATCGGCGGCTTTGGCAGCGAGTTCGGTATCGACACCGGCCTCACGCAGCGCGGCGCTGGAGACTACTCCAACGGCGACCGCAGCATTCTCGCCCCCGTTTATTTCGATTTCGACCAATCCGGCATCAAGGCCTCCGAGCGCGCCAAACTCGACGCCGCCAAGGCCTACCTTGATGCCAACCCCACGGTCCGCCTCCTTCTCGAAGGACACTGCGACTGGAAAGGCACCGCCGAATACAACCTCGGTCTCGGCGATCGCCGCGCCAACTCCGCCAAGCAATACCTGACCACCACGGGTGTTTCTGCCGACCGTCTTGAGGTCCTCTCCAAGGGCGACCTCGACGCCGTGGAAAACGCCGACGAAGCCACCCAGGCCCGCGACCGTCGCGTGGAACTGGTTGTTCTCCGCTAACGCTGTATTCAATCTCAACTACAAAGCCCCGGATCGCTCCGGGGCTTTTTTATGCGCGCATTCAGGGTTCGAGGTGGGAAGCGAGCTTGCTCGCGATCCGGCGAGCCGTGCGAGCCGCCCGCTGTCTCTGCACTGCCTCTCGACCCGCTTACTTTGCCGCCAACGACTCGATGATTTTCTCCGAGGCGCGCATGCCCTTTTCCATCACATCGAGATTAAAGCTCTCGTTAGGCGCGTGGAGATTATCCTCGGGCAAGAACAAGCCCATCATCACCGAATCGAGTCCTGTCACGCGCTTGATGTCGGCGATGATCGGCACGCTGCCGCCTTCGCGCAGGTAGAGCGGCGGTTTGCCGAACACCTCTGCGATGGCAGTATCCGCCGCGCGAAATGCCGATGCCAGCACTGGCGACTGGTCCTTGGGCGTGTTGGCCCGGTCCGGCGGAACCACGACATACGGGGTGCCCTCATGTTGATCGATGATCTCGTAAGTCACGTCCTTCGGCATGCGCGCGTGGATCGCACCGTAGAGCAGCTCGCGGATTTTCGCGGGCTTCTGATTCGCGACGAGTCGGCAGCTGATCTTCACAAACGCCTTGCTCGGGATAACGGTCTTTGTCCCCTCGCCCTGATAACCGCCACCGATGCCATTGAACTCAAGCGTCGGCAGCACACGCGTCGCCTCGAACGGCGTGAAGCCGGGCGGTGTATGGAAAGCACGAATACCGAGAAAATTCCTATATTCCTCCGTGTCGGCGCCGAGCTTGCGGATCTGCTCCCGCTCCCACTCCTCGACCGGCATCACATCGTCGTAAAATCCGTCGATCGCCACGCGTCCATCCGGCGTGTGCAACGACGCGCATAATTCCGCCACCGCCTGAATCGGGTTGCGCAATACTCCGCCATGAAGCCCCGAGTGCAGATCGCTCTTGGCTCCCGTCACCACGACGTCGCACAGCACTAGCCCGCGCAGCCCGCACGTGATCACGACTTGGTCCGCGCTCGGGAGCCCGGTGTCGGACAAGAAGACGAAATCCGCCTCCTTCAAACGCTCGCTGTAGACCTCCAAAAATTTCGGGAAACTGGGGCTCCCCATCTCTTCTTCACCCTCGATCATAAACGTGATGCGCAGCGGCAGATCGGGGCGGCGTTCCAGCAACCGGGCGACGGCCGAGATGTGTGTCATCAGCGGCCCTTTATTGTCGGCCGCGCCGCGTCCGTAGAGCCGGTTGCCGCGCACTTCCGGCTCGAACGCGGGCGACTTCCAGAGGTTGAGCGGATCGGCCGGCTGCACGTCGTAATGCCCATAAATGATCACGTGAGGCCAAGCGGGATTGTCGCCGCGGGTGGCGAGCACGATCGGGTGCAAATCGGTTTTGATGACCTCCACTTTGAAGCCAATCGAGTCGAGCAGTCCGGTAGTGAACTCGAGGGCGCTCTTCATCCCGGCATTGAAAGATGGGTCGGCAGAAACACTAGGATGGCGGATAAATTCCTTCAGCTTTTCGATGGGATCAAACATGCATCGACGGTGTAGCATTAGACTCGGTTGCGCTAGCCGGATATTCACTTCCGCCACATATAACCATGGCTAAGCCCGTGACCGCGCAACCGCTTCGCACCGGCTGCGTTCCAACACACAGATAGACATCGTCTTTCCCTTTGTGCGTTTCTAAGCTGTCCCCGTCACCCAATACACAGGCGCCCTTCCGGTCGTCCCGATTCACGGCTTGGCTGAACAAATCCACACACACATGAGAGACGATTATTTGGCCGCCGCCCGCAAAGTCATCGATGACCCCAACATTCTGATCAACGTCGTCTCGCGCCGGGTGAAACAACTTCGTCGCGGAAGCCGTGCGTTGGTCGAGTCGCTCGAAAAACTGTCTGCGGAAGACACCGCCCTGCGCGAGGTCGCCGAAGGCAAGATCAGCTACATTCTCGCCACTCCCGAAGAATTGGCTCGTTTGTGATTCACAACGAATCGGACGGTCTACCATCGCCAGAGTTCGACATCACGGTGCGCGTCGGCTGCAGCCTCACATATGAGGCGGTCGGCACGGCGACGTTGCTGTTGAACCTGCAGCCGAAGCCCGATCGTCACCACCGAGTCATCTTCGAAGCGCTGACCATCGGCGACAATCTCGCTTCGACCGAGTTTACCGACACCCACGGCAATCGCGTGCTTCGGGTCAACCTCGCCCCGGGAACCCACCACCTGCGCCACGACGCCATCGTCGCGATTTCGTCGCGGCCGGATAACCACGACACGCCGGTCGGGCCGCCGCAGTCACCGGCCGACCTCCCGCCCGAATTGCTCCGCTACACCCTGCCGAGCCGCTACTGCGACTCCGATAAACTCGGCCGTTTTGCGTGGGAAAAATTCGGCCACGTCGAGCACGGCCTGCCGCGCGTGAACGCCATCAGCCAGTGGCTCCACGACAACATCGAGTATCGCCTCATGTCTGGCCAGCCCGACCTTTCCGCGTGGGACGTCCTC
>DFYA01000046.1 GCA_002382525.1 Opitutaceae bacterium UBA4094 | reverse complement strand
TCCGTCTTGGTCTTCGGCTTGATCACCGCCTCCGGCAGAAACGACAACTTGCTGCCGTCGAACGACGCCCCGAAGAGCACGTCGTGGTCGGTCGATACACGTCGCCCGAGTTTGCTTTTGAGTTTCCGCGTCGCAGGTCCGAAAGATGGCATGGAAGTGTTTTCACATTCCAGCGGTAGTCCCCGCGCTTCAACCCGATAAAAACACACTTTCTTTAAACCCACACCATGACCCGCGTCCTCCTCACCACCACCTCGTTCCAAGACACACCCGGCGCCCATCACGACATGCTCGCCAAAGCCGGCTACGAAATCGTGCGCGAGCGCGGCCCGCTCCCCGAGTCCCGCATGCTCGAACTCGCCGGCGAATTCGACGCGTTCCTCTGCGGCGACGACGCCATCACCGCCGAGGTCATCGCCAAGTCCCTCCCGCGCCTCAAGGTCATCAGCAAATACGGCATCGGCCTCGACAAGATCGACGTAAAGGCCGCCACCGCCTCCAAGATCCCCGTCCTCTTCACCCCGGGCGTTAACCACACCACCGTCGCCGAGCACACGTTCCTCCTCCTGCTCGCCCTCGAGAAAAATTTCCTCTTCCACACCGACTCCACCCGTTCCGGCGGTTGGAAACGCAAGACCGGCCACGAGATCGCCTCCAAGACGATCGGCATCGTCGGCCTCGGTCGCATCGGCAAAGAAGTCGCCATCCGCGCCCGCGCCTTCGGCATGGAAGTCGTCGCCTTCGACGTTTACTGGGACGAAGCCTTCGCCGCCGCCCACCAGGTCAAGCGCGCCGCCACCAAGGAAGAGATCTTCACGACCGCCGACTACATCTCGCTTCACACCAACCTCACCCCCGAGACCCGCGACATGATCAACGCCGCCTCCATCGCCACGATGAAGAAAGGCGCCATCATCCTCAACTGCGCCCGCGGCGAGATTGTCCACACCGCCGACATGGTGGCCGCCCTCCAGTCCGGACAACTCGGCGGCTACGGCGCCGACGTGCTGGACGAAGAACCGCCCGCGCCCGACCACCCGTTGCTCAAGCTGCCCAACGTCGTCGTCACCCCGCACATCGGCTCCCGCACCGCGGAGAGCGTCCAGCGTCAAGCCTGCTGCTCCGTCGAGAACCTTGTCCGCTACCTCTCCGGCCAAAAGCCCATCGCCCAGGCGAACCAGTTCTAAGGCCTCCGCGAAGTAGCGGGTAGCGAGTAGTGAGTGGCGAGCATCCCGCACTCCCCCGCCTCCGCTACTTCCGACCTACTCGCTACTCACTACCCGCTACTCGCTACTTCAAAAAAAATGGAAACCTTCCACGTCGTCCCTGAAGCCACCCACAACGCCCTTGTCGCCGCCGCGTATCAGCATCGCGGATACCTCGCCGACGAGGCCGCCGAAGGCGCCCGGTTCTGCGCCGAGGCCTCCCGCCACGGCATCCGCACCCACAACGGCCTCAAGGCCCTCCACCTCGACCACCTCTTCGGCTCCGGTTCGAAAGGCTGCGTCCCCGGCGCGCAGATCGAAGAACGCCCCTCCCGCTTCCCGTCCGCCAAGATCTGGAACGCCAACAAAAAGCTCGGCCAGGCCACCGCCTACCGCGCGATCGACGAAGCCATCCGCCTCGCCGACCAATACGGCGTCGGCACCGTCTCCGTGGACAACGCGTTCCACTACCTCTGGGGCGCCGGCTACGTGATGGACGCCGCCCGTCGCGGTTACATCGCCTACACCAACTGCACCGCCGCCCTTGCCGAGGTCGTTCCCTTCGGTGGCAAGTTCCCGACCCTTGGCACCAACCCGCATTCGTGGGGATTCCCGACCACCGACGCTATTGGCTTCCCGATGGTGATCGACTGGGCCACCTCCGTCATCGCCATGGGCCGCGTCCAACAGCTCAAGCGCGAAGGCAAACAGCTCCCCCCGATGGCCGCCGTGGACAAAAACGGCCAGCCCACCACCAACCCCGACGACGTCGCCGCGCTCCTGCCCTTTGGCGCGCACAAAGGCTACGGCCTCTCCCTCATGAACGAGGTTGTCGGCGCCTTCATCGGCGGCTCGCTCCCCACCATCCGCAACCGCTGGGACAAAGTTCCCGACGGCGAGAAAGGCACCTGCGCCTTCTTCTTCCAAGTGATCCACCCCGAAGCGCTCGGCAGCGGACTCTTCGCGAAAGGTCGTAACCAGACGGAGAACATCAAAGCCGTGCTCGCCGACGTCATGGGCCACGGCAACGACGGCGCGATCATCCCCGGACAGATCGAAGCCAACTTCGCCAAGCAGACCGCCGCGGCGGGCGGCCTCCTCTTCACCAAAGCCGAGGTGGAAGCATTCAACGAAGTCGCCCGCGAGTGCGGCCAGCCCGAGTGGAACCTCTCCACGCTCAAGACCCACACGGTCTAAAGAAGCACAAGCCAGAAGGGGCGCACCTTATATGCGCCCGCGCCCCTCGACCGTGGAGACCCGACGATCCCGTCGGGTCTTTTTTTTATTCACCGTCCCACCCCTGCCCCGACGAAGTCGTCGGAGCTCTATCGGCCCGGCCGCATCCTGCCCCCTGGAGACCCGACGCCCTCG
>DFYA01000344.1 GCA_002382525.1 Opitutaceae bacterium UBA4094 | reverse complement strand
CTCACTTCAGAAACGCCGGAATCTTCTCGTTCGCGATCTGCTGCTCGAAGGTCTCTCGCGCATTGATCAGCTCGAACGAGCCGCCCTTCACCAACACCTCGGCGGCCATGTTGCGGGTGTTGTAGCGGCTCGCCATCGAGAAGCCATACGCACCCGCGCTCATGAACGCGATATACTCGCCTTCGCCGATTTCCTGCAGCGGACGCTGCTTCGCAAAGCAGTCGCCGCTTTCACAAATCGGGCCGACCACGTCCGCCGTGAACGCGCGGCGCGCCGAGTCGCGGTGCAACGGCACGATCTCATGGTAGCTGTCATACATCGCCGGACGCGCGAGATCGTTCATCGCCGCGTCGATGATGAGGAAGTTGCGACCTTCGCCACGCTTCAGATATTCGACGCGCGAGAGCAGCACGCCGGCGTTGCCCACCATGTTGCGGCCGGGCTCGAGAAGGATCTTCAGGCCGAGCGGCTTCAACAACGGCGTGAGCGCCGCACCATACGCCTCGGGCGTGATCGGACGCGTCTCCGCCGGTTGCGCGTCCCACCAAGCCTGTTGTCCGCTCGCGAGCGCGTCCTGGTAAACGATGCCGATGCCGCCCCCGATGGAGAAATACGTGATGCCATATTTCGCCTTCAACTCCTCGACGAACGGCACGACCTTGGTGACTGCCTCGACGAACGGCGACACGCTCGTGAGCTGCGAGCCGATGTGCATCTGCACGCCCTTGATGAAGATATTCGGATACTTCGACGCCGCTTCATAGGCCGCCGCGGCATATTTCAGCGGGATGCCAAACTTGTTCTCCGACTTGCCCGTGGTGATTTTGGCGTGGGTCTTCGCATCGACGTCGGGGTTGATGCGGATCGCGATCGGCGCCTTCACGCCGAGCTTGCCGGCCACATGATTGATGCGGGAGATCTCCGGCTCGCTCTCGACGTGGAACGCAAAAATGCCGTTCTCCAGCGCGAGATGGATCTCGGCCTCGGTCTTGCCCACGCCGGCGAACACGCTGCGCTTCACATCCGCGCCCGCCGCGATGACGCGACGGATTTCGCCGCCGCTCACCAAGTCAAAGCCCGCCCCGAGGTTCGCGAAGTGGCGCAGGATCGCGATGTTCGCGTTGGCCTTTTGCGCATAGCACACTTGGACGTCGAGACCGGCGAGGCCGTTGGCCAGGCGCGTGTAGTTGTCGGCCAGCGTGGTGGCGCTGTAAACGTAGGTCGGCGTGCCGTAGAGGCGGGCGATTTCGGCGAGATCGACGGATTCGCAGTGGAGATTGGAGCCAACGTAGTGGAAGTGGTGCATGGCGGGCGTAAAAGCGCCGAACTTGCCCGCTCCGCCTCGCGAAAACCACACCAATTTTTGCGATCCGACCTCGAAGCGCGATGATCCGACGTGGGAAGCGAGCTTGCTCGCGATGCTCGCCTCCGTGGCCCCGAACGGAGTGCTGCGATTCTGACGCCCTCTCCGCGCAACACTCTTGCGAGCCACGCAACCCTCACCGCATCCGCGGCGGCGGACTCGGCGCCGACCACACCACCAACGCCACGCCTGCTACCACCAACGTTGCCGCCGCATAAAAGATCGCCGCCGGCGCTTCGCCGAACAGCCCCCACGCCATCAGCCCGGCAAACACGAACTGCCCGACGTTGCACAAACTCACCAATTGCCCGCGCAAGGCCCGCATCGCCAGATTCAGCAAACTGTGCCCGATGATCGTCGGCACCACCGCCAGCCCGACCAAGAGCGTCCATTCGCGGGTCGAGCCCACGTCCAACGTGCCCGCCCACGGCAGCGCCGCGAGCGAGCAAATCACCGCCGCCTGCCAATACACCGGCACCACATACAACCACAACGACGGCACGTCACGGTTGCGCCGCCCCAGCGCCAGATACCAAGCAAACACCAACATCGATGCGAAACACACGAAATTGCCCGCCACGTCGCCGCCGCCCGAAAACGCATCCTTCGCGCTCAACACCACGACGCCCGCCAGGGCCAACACCGTGCCGACCACCTCCCGCCGGTTGATGCGTTCGTCCATCAACCACCAAAGAAAAAACGGCAGCGCCACCGGTGCGAGGTTCACGATCAGGCTGGCCTGCGCGGTCAACGTCATCCGCGCCCCATACGCCCACGAGATGAAATGCGCCGCCAGCACCAGCGCCGGCAACGTCGTGCACTTTAACCACCCCGCCGGCAACGCGTCGCGATGCTTGCGGTGCTCCCGCAGAAACAACGGAGTCAACAGCGCCCCCGCCAACAGCAACCGCACCGCCGACAACACAAACGGATGCGTCGCGCTCGCCTTGATCATCACCGCCGCCGTCGAACAAGCGAAGACGCCGAGCAGCAGGAGCAGAAGGGAACGCGCCATAAAAAACCGTGATCACACCTGTGGAATCCTGCGCTGACAAGGCCTCTCCCGGGTCTAGCTATCGGTAGAAATGCCAAAGCTCTGTTAAATTCTCCCCGAGGAGGACTTCCCGCTTGAAACATCAGGCGCCGTCCCGAGGGTGGAAACCGTGATTCGTGCTCTGCTCCAACTCCTGCGTTTTCTGCGCATTCCGACCTTTATCCGAGGCCGGTCCGGCAGAGACCGCGGGGGCAAGACGCCGGTGCGCAACGGTCAGTTTGCCAGCTTTATGTCGGTCCAAGGCGTTAGCCGCCGCAACCATCCCGACCGCCACGATCGCCGCTTGCAAACGCAGAAGCGCGCCCGCGCCGCCCTTACGATCGCCGGCACTTCCGCCCTCGGCTGGATCGCCGTCGAAAGCGCCAAAGCGCTCTCGATGTTCTGAGGCTTCTCGCCCTCCCGCATTCTCCGTCGGCCGCTTTCTCCGAAGGCCCTGCGCGTGAACTCACGGGATCGCCCATCCGACTCGTTCTTCGTTCTCTTACTCATTCTCGTTCTCGTTCTCCGTCGGACTCGAACGCCTCACGGACGAGAACGAGTAAAAAGACGAAAACGAAAAACCAGGCCCCGCCGCCTCGGCGCCACCGCCGCCCGCTTCTCCGCAATCACTGCCAAGGCAACCTGAGGGTTTGCGCCGCACCAGCGGAACCGTTTCATCCCTGAAATGCGTTTCCTCCTTTCCTGCTTCTGCTTGCCGTTGTGCCTCATCCTGCTCGCCGGTTGCGGCACGTCGCCCGAACGACGCTTGGAGGCACCCATCGTGGAGGTCACCGACCTCACTGCCAAAAAGAAGGGTGACTACGTGCTCACCGTGCGGATCACGAACAGCAACACCGTCCCCCTCGTGATCGAAAGGTCCACGCACACGATTTACCTCGGTGGCCAGCACATCGCGCGCATCGAAGACCGCAAACCGATCGGCGTGCCTCCGCTGGGCAGCGTTCCGCACAACATCAAGTTATCCGACAAAGTCGCCACCGACGTGCGCGCTTGGCTCGATAAACACCCGGGGCAAACCGCCGTCTCCGTCGAAAGTGGTTTCTACGTGGTGGTCGGCAGCGACAACGACACCGTGCTCCTGAAAAGCGCCGGACGCGGCTCCGTCTCCGCGCCGTAACTCCCTCCGCCTAGGTCGCGCCGCGAGCGCCGACAAAGAATCCGACGTGGGAAGCGAGCTTGCTCGCGATGCTCGCCCGGAGCACTTCAACGCCCCGCTTCACCCGTTCCCCGCCAGTCCCGGCAGTTCAATAATGCGGCGGCCGCTCGTCCGCCGGATTCGCCCCGCCCCCGGCGACTCCGGCACCCGCGTCCGGACGCTCCTTCAGGCGCACCAACTCCGCCTTCAACCGGTCGAGCTGACCCGCCATCTCCAGCATGGCCTTGTCCTGTTCGGTCACGTGACGCTGCAACCACGCGAGGCGCTCCTCCAGACGATCAATTCGTTCGTTCGACACGGGGTTTCGAGGGATTCGACGCGGGCGTCTCGGAGACACTTGCGCGCAATTTTTCCAATTCCGGCACCACCACGCGCTGATAACAATCGGGGCATACCGAGTGGCTGAAATCGGTGCCTGTGCGCTCGTTGATATAGCTCTCGATCTGCTGCCAATAGTTTTGGTCGTCGCGCACCTTCTTGCAGTAACCGCAGATCGGCAAAAAGGCTTCCAACTGCCGCACCTCCGTCGCGTAACGCAGAATGCGCTCCGCCACGCGTAACCGCATCCAAATCTCCTGCACCTTGAGCGGCTTCGTCAGAAAATCGTCCACGCCCGCCTCGATCGCTTCGCGCTGGTTATCCACATCCGCCTGCTGCCCCGTGAGCAGGATAAAATAAACATAGTCCGCGTTCACGCGCGCGCGCACCGCGCGGCACAAGCCCAACCCATCGAGTTCCGGCATCATCCAGTCGCTCACCACCAAGCGCACCGGCTCCCTCTCCAGCACGCTCAGCGCTTCCGTCCCGTCCTTTGCCTCGATCACCTCGTGACCGAGACGCAACAGAGCTTGGTGCAAAACCGCACGAGCCACAGGATCGTCTTCAACGGCGAGAATTTTCACGGCGGGAGTTAAGCTTTTGGGGCAATGATCGACGGCGAGCGGGATCACTCGCCACCACCACCCTTCATCAGAATGCGCGATCCGCTCCACGCAAGCCCGGCTTTACCCCGCCCACCTCCGGAGTTCCCCCTAGCATCGCCGACGCGCCTCATCGGCAGGGCTCCACCTCCGAAATCGCCCTAGCAATCTCATCCAGCAGCCGCGCGCGTAAAAACGGCTTGGGCAACACCCCCACCGCACCCGCCTGCCGTGCGCGCTCGAGCACCTCCACACACAACCGTCCCGTCATCAACAGCACGGGAACGCCCGACGTCTTCGGGTCCCGCTTTAACTCATCGCACACCTCCAGCCCGTTCATCATCGGCATGTCGATATCCAGCAGCACCACGTCCGGTTTGTGTCGCCCAGCCTCGGCCACGCCCTCCCGACCGCTCCCCGCCGTCACCACCTCGTGGCCCGCCGTCGCCAGCGTGTGATCCAACAACGACAAAATCGCCGGGTAATCATCCACCACCAATATACGCGCCATGATCAGGTTTCCTTTTGGGTTAAGTTTCTCCCGCTCTCCCGGGCACGTGCCTCGCTAAGCATCTCCGCCACCTCCCGACACGCCAACCGCGCATCCTTCGTCGGCTGCAGCTGCTCCAGCTTCAAACAGATCCCGCGCAACACCGCCAGAATCCGACGCCGCTGCGCCCGCCTCCGCTCAAACCCCGGCCCCGCCCACCCCGGAGAATTCGTGCCCTTTTGCATGTGCACACGTTTTGTGTTCATCCACATACTGTCAATAACAACCCTTTGGCGTTCCCTCAAAAACCGCGTTCGTTGACAGCCGCGCGCCCGCCGCCCTATTTCCCCTGCGATGGATTACACGCAGCTATTCCGCAGGCTGAGGGAAGCCAAGGGCCTCACGCTCGAAGGCTTGGCGGAGTTGGCTGGTTGTCACCGCAACACCGTCACCAACGTCGAATCCGGACGGCCCGTAAAATTCAAAACCATCGCCGAGTTGATGGAAAAAATGGGCTACGACGCCCAGTCCGCCGAACTCAAAAGCATTGCCCTGCTCTGGCTCGAATCCGTCAGCGGCATCCCGTTTTCCCAACCGCGCGTCGAAGCCGCCGCCTTCAAAAGCGTCAACAGCTACCGCCGTTCCTTGCGAGACGCCGCCAAACAACTGGAGGCCGAGGTCGTCGCCCGCGGCCTGCCCGCCCGCCAGATCGATCTTCTGCTCTACGCGATCCGCCACCCCGAGGTCCTCACCATCGTGGAAAACGTCCGCGACCTCGTCACGACCCTCAACGCCGACTCTGACGTCCCCGAACTCAAGGTCGCGGAAGAGCCGGAGGACTGACCCTCCGACTCGTTCTTTTACTCGTTCTCGTTCTCCTCCGAACCCGAACTCAAACCCTGACGAACGAGAACGAGCAAGAGAACGAGAACGACGAAGTCCCGCTACCCCAACATCGCCCGCAACGCCTCCGCCGTCTCCACCGGCGCCTGGCAGGTGAACCGCTCGCACACAAAGGCTCGCGCCGCGCGAATGGCATGGGCTTCCCGCCCAGGGTTCGTTTCGTCCGCCCCCGCCTTCATCTCCGCCAACCACGGCGCCCGCGTCGCCAACCAGCGCCCCGCCTCATCCTCCCCGGGCACCGCCACCACTGCCCGCCGCGGCCCGACCCGTTCGTGCAACACCGCCACGAGCGCGCGGAAATCCCGAGCGCGCGCATCGCCCGCCAACACGACCTGACGCGGTTCCTGCAACGCCCGCTCGACCGCACACAACAGCTCCGGCAACGCATGCGGCGCTTTCGCCCACTGCGGACGCAACGCCTCGATCGTCGCCAGCGCCCGCTCGCGCAGCGCCTCGTCGTGAAACAACGCCGACATCCGCAGCAGGTTCGCCGCCGCCACCGAATTCGGCGACGGTTCCGCGCCGTCATAATCTTCCTTCAACCGCAATACGATGCTCATGTCGTCCGCCCGCGAGTTAAAATACCCGCCGTGCGCCGCATCCCAAAACAACGCGTCCATCGTCGTCTGCAACGCCTCCGCCCACCGCAACCAGCGCGCGTCGAACGTCGCCTCGTATAAGTCCAACAACCCCGCGACGAGAAACGCGTAATCCTCCGCAAACCCCTCGTTCGCGCCGCGCCCGTCACGAAAAGTTCGATACAACACGCCGCGCTCCGCATCGAACAACTCCCGCTCGATAAACTCCGCCGCCCGCACCGCCGCCGCCCGATACGTCTCGCGCATATCCGCCAAGCAAACGGCCTCCGACGTCGCCCCGCGCGCCAGCGCCGAGATCATCAACCCGTTCCAAGACGTGATGACCTTGTCGTCCAAATGCGGACGCGGACGCTCCTCTCGCACCGTGCGCATCGCCTCCAACGCCGCGCCCAACCGCTCCGCCGCCACCTCCGGCGCGAGCCCGTGCGCCGCCGCCGTCGCCGCGATCCCGCGCCGCTGCATCAGAATATTTTTCCCCGTGAACTCATTCTGCGGATCGAGCTGCATCGGCACGTTGCCCTCCGCCGCGATGCCGAAGTGGTCGCCGACCAAGGCCGCCGTCGCCGCGTCACCCACCGCTGCCTCGATCTCCGCTCGCGTCCACACATAAAACGCTCCCTCCGCATGCTCCGGCTTTCCATGCATCAACAACGAGTCCGCGTCCTCCGCCGAATAAAACCCGCCGCCCGGCGCCGCCAGGTCGCGTATCACATAACCGAATACATCGCGGGCGATCCACGCGAACCGTTCGTCGCCGGTCGCCAAGTGCGTATCGAGCGCGTTCACCGCGATCTGCGCCTGGTCGTAGAGCATCTTCTCGAAGTGCGGCACAAACCACGCCTCATCCACCGAGTAACGATGAAACCCGCCGCCCACGTGATCGTGAATCCCGCCGCCCGCCATCCGCTGCAACGTCGTCGCCACCATCTGCACCGCCGTCTGCCCCGCCTCCGTCTCGACGCCCTGGATCACCGCCGCGCGCAATAAAAAGTTCAGGTTCGACGCCCGCGGAAACTTCGGAGCGCCGCCAAACCCACCCTGCGTCGCGTCGAAGTTTTCATAAAGATACTGGAAGCACTTCTCGAACGCCTCGCTTCCCGAATCGTGCAACTCCGGAGCCGCCCCCGCGCCCAACTCCGCGCGTCGAGAGTCATGATACTCGACCAGCGAATCGATCACGCGCACCGATTCGCCGACGAGCCGGTCGCGATCTTCCGACCACGCCTTCGCGATTGCCTGCAAGACCGACGAAAACCCGCTCCGCCCCTGCCGATCCTCCGGAGGAAAATACGTGCCGCCGTAGAACGGTTTCAGGTCCGGCGTCAGCCACGCCGAGAGCGGCCACCCGCCGTGTCCGGTCATCGCCTGCACATAGGCCATGTAAACTTTGTCCACATCCGGACGCTCCTCGTGGTCCACCTTCACCGGCACGAAGTGGTCATTCAACAACGCCGCGATCTCCGCGTTCTCGAACGACTCGTGCGCCATCACGTGACACCAATGGCACGTCGAATAACCGATGCTTAAAAAAACCGGCTTCTGCTCCGCACGCGCCTTCGCGAACGCCGCCTCGCCCCACGGCAACCAGGCAACCGGGTTCTCGGCATGTTGAAGCAGATAAGGCGATTTCTCGTGAGCAAGGGCGTTGGGCATTTCCGCACACGCTTCACCGCTTCTTACACGACGCAAAATGAATGTTCACGAGACACCGCCGATTCGTAAAACGCGCCGCTGGCTGTTGCGCTCTTGCACTCCTCCACCGAGGCCTGATTTTTTCGTCGTTATGAACACCACCGCCGCGGCGTTTTTCTCCCGCATTCAAACCGACCCCGCCCAGCTGCAGAAGCTGCAGAGCGCCGCCCCCAAGAGCCGCTCCGAGTTCGCCACTCTCCTTGTCAGCCTCGCCGCCCAAGAGGGCATCACCCTCACCCCGACCGAGGTGCAAGACCACTTCGCCGCATTCGATTCGCGCAACGAGGAACTCTCCGAAGAGCACCTCAACGCCGTCGCGGGAGCAGGCAGCAATTACGATCCCTACCTTACTCCCAACATGGGGGCGACCAACGGCCTCCCCGACTTCACGAGCACGTTTCTGTCCCTTCTAAAAAACAACCCCTAGTCATCGTTCTGCGCCAACGGAGCCGGGCTTTCGCCGGGCCGGTGTCCATGTCCGCAAAAGTGGACACAGGCAAGGCTAGCGCTTGCTCCATCATGCCACCGACACCTCGATTTTTTCTGCTAATATGAACACCACCGCCGCGGCGTTTATCTCCCGCATCCAAACCGATCCTGCCCTCCTGCAGAAGCTTCAGACCTCCGCGCCCAAGAGCCGCGCGGAACTCGCTACTCTCCTTATCAGCCTCGCCGCCCAAGAGGGCGTCACCCTGACCTCGGCCGAGGTGGAAGACCACTTCGCCACCCTCGACTCGTCCAAGGGCGAACTCTCCGAAGAGCAACTCAACGCGGTCTCCGGCGGCGTTAACGATATGCGCACCAACATCTCGCCGTTCGAATAACCCTGCGCCGGGCCGCCCCCGGGCTTTCGCCTAACCCGTCTCCACGCCCGCGCGAGGTGAGCAGGCCGAGCTCGCGCCGCCGCAGCGCCGGTTCGGAACACAAAAAAGCCGCGCATCGCCTGCGCGGCCTTTTTGTTTGCGGATCTCGTGACCGACTGCGTCGGCTCGGCTCAGCGCCCGAGCACCCAGGAGAAGATCAGCGGAGCCACGATGGTCGCATCGCTTTCGACGATGAACTTCGGGGTCTTCTGGCCGAGCTTGCCCCAGGTGATCTTCTCGTTCGGCACCGCGCCCGAGTAGCTGCCGTAAGACGTGGTCGAGTCGCTGATCTGCGAGAAATAACCCCAGAGCGGCACGCTCGTGCGACCGAGATCTTGATGAAGCATCGGCACGACGCAGATCGGGAAGTCGCCGGCGATACCGCCGCCGATTTGGAAGAAGCCGATCGAACCTTCGCCGTTTTTGAGAAGCTTCGCGGTCTTCGTATACCACTCGGCCAGCCACGTCATGTATTCGATACCCGTGCGCACGGTGTGCACGTTCTTGATTTCGCCCGTGATCACGCGGCCGGCATACATGTTGCCCAACGTCGCGTCTTCCCAGCCCGGCACGATGATCGGCAGGTTCTTCTCGCACGCGGCCAACATCCACGAGTTCTTCGGGTCGATCTGGTAGCTCTTCTTGAGCTTACCGGAGCGGAGAATTTTATACATGAACTCGTGCGGGAAGTAGCGCTCGCCCGCCTCGTCGGCGGCGATCCACTCCTCGGCCACCGCCGCTTCGATACGACGCATCGCCTCGCCTTCGGGAATGCAGGTATCGGTCACGCGATTCATATGGCGGTCGAGCAGCTCCTGCTCGTCGGCCGCCGTGAGATCGCGGTAGCCCGGCACGCGCTCGTAGTAATCGTGAGCGACGAGGTTGAAGATGTCCTCTTCGAGATTCGCGCCGGTGCAGACGATCGCGTGGATTTTGTCCTGACGNNTCGAGCAGCGCGGCCGCGTTGAAATGGCGGTAGTTGTGCGCGATGAACTGCGAGATCGGGCCCTTTTTGGACGCGAGCTTGGCGTTGATGTCCTCGGGGCGCTTGGTCTGGCGTTTGGCTTTAGCTTTCATGTGGTTTTTGAAAATGGTTGCCGCAAGCAAACCCCCGCGCCCGCCAACGCCAACACAAAACCCGATCTGTCGACCGGTCCGTCTGCGGGACGATCCAACCTGCCTCGTGGCCTCTCATACGACCGCCCGGCGCCTCGCCACCGCAGGTCAGCCGCGTAAATAGTTTATGAAATACCATTGATTAGGTGCGCTTTTCGGCCGGTGTAGGCGCCTGTGAATACACCACTCGACCGTAACTCTCCTCTCATCGCGGCCGGCGGACTCTGCGCCGCCCTCGCGTTCCTTGCCACGGAGGCGGTCGCCGCCATCCAGTATGTCGATAATCCCGACAGGACGATGTCGAGCCCCTGCGGCAGTTGGGTTTCCGCCTCTTTCAATCCCGTCACCGGTGCGAGCACGGCCAACTTCAGTTCACCCACCGAAGCGATCGGCATGCTGAGCTACGGCTGCGCCACCGCCTTATCTTTCGGATCGCCCGCGGGCACGATCACGAGCGTCGGATTTCTTAATGAAACGGTCACGGCCGACACGTTGATAAACGGCTCAACGGGCGCATGGATTGATGGCACGAGTGCCGGCTCGAATGTCACCTTCATCTCGGGCGAGATCGAACAGTCTTTGATCGCCTATCGTTTTAAGACCTCCGAGGACGCCGAAACCTACTTCTATGGGTGGGCTGAGTTCTCAAGAACCAGCTACAACCCGAATTCCGTGACGCTTCACTCCTTCGCCTACGAAGATTCCGGCGCAGGCATCCTCGCCGGAGCCACCTCCATTCCTGAGCCCGGCGCCACCGCCGCCCTTTTCGGTCTCATCGCGNNAGCACCGGCCTCAGCGCCGGTGCTTTTTTTATGCCGCCACGACCGCGCTCGCCGCACGCCCCTCGATCTCTTTTCCTGCCCTCACATGACGCCCGATCCCAATCTCGCGCTCGCTCAAAGCGCCCTCGCCTCGGGCAACTTCGACGCAGCCGCCGGCCACTTCACGAGCATCCTCCAAAAAGATCCGGCGCACACGGACGCGCGCCTCGGGCTCGCCCGCACCCTGCACTTCGCCGGCTATCTGGGACCCGCCCTTCAGGCCCTCGCCCCTTTCTTCAAATCCGCCGCGACCTCCGAGTCCGCCCCGCCCGCCGCTTGGCTTGAGGCCGCCCTGATCCACCGCGCCGCCGGCCGGTTCAATGACGCACGCCAAACGCTCGAAACCGCGCCGCCAGCCGTTCGCCAACACCCGTCGTGGGCCATCAACCTCGCCGACGCCCTCCTTGAGCAAGGCCACCCCGCCGCCGCCCGCGATTTGCTCGCGTCCACCCCCGGCCTGCTCGCCCGCCACGCCAGCGCCGGCTCCGCGTGGCTCCGCGCCCAGCTCTATTTGCCCGAGGTGGACGCCTCTCAGCTCCACGCCGCCTCCCGCCAATGGGCGCGTTGGCACGGCGGCTACGACCCGATCCCGATGGAGCCGGTCAACCGCGAACTCATGCGGCGTCTTCGCCTCGTTGTCGTGAGCAGCCGCCTGTGCGCGCACAACTCCGCTCAACAGCTCCTCGGCATTCTCCCCCACCTCGATCGCAAGGCCTTTCACGTAACCCTCGTTTCCACCGGACGCACGCGCGACGCCGTGACCGAAAAACTTCGCCCGCTCGCCAACGCCTGGGTCGATCTCTCGCCCGATCTCCCCGACACCGAAGCCGCCAAGATCCTGCGCGACCTCCGCCCCGACATTCTCGTCGACCAACAGGAGCACTCCAACAACGGCCCGATCGCCCTCTTCACCCGGCGCATCGCACCCTTGCAGGTCCATTGGTATTGCAACGCCCTCTCCACCGGCCTGCGCACGCTTGACGCGCGTATCAGCGATTCCACTACGGAGCCCCCCGGCGAAACCGACCGGCTCAGCAGCGAGCCCATCCTTCGCCTTCCTCACGGTTACCTCGCCTACACCCCGCCGCATCTCGCGGTATCACCCGCCGAGGCCCTTGATCCCGCACGTCCCCTTACCCTCGGCGGCATCCCGCACCTCGCCAAATGCAACGAGGCCGTCCTCGCCACTTGGGCCGAGATCCTCCGTCAACTCCCCCACGCACGCCTGTTGATCGCCCGCAACACCCTCGACGATCCGGCCACGCGCGACGCGTTTGCCGCACGTTGCCACGCCGCCGGCATCCCCGCCGAACGGCTCGACCTGCGCGGCGACGGGGGCGCCATCGGCAGCCTCGCAATCTTCAACGAGCTCGACCTCATCCTCGACACATGGCCCTTCGGAGGCGAAGCCACCAGCATGGATGCCCTCTGGATGGGCGTGCCGATTCTCACGCTCTGCGGCGAACGCATCACCGCGCGCCGCACCACGACGCTTTTGCAGGCGATCGACCGTCCCGATCTCGTGACCACGTCCCCCGACGCGTATATCCGCCGCGCCGTGGAACTCGCCGCCGACGTGCCCTCTCTTCGCGCCAGCCGCGCCCCGCTCCGCGCAGCGGTCCGCGCATCCCACTGGTGCGACGGCCCGTTGATCGCCAACGATCTCAACCACGCCTTGCGCACACTCTGGACCCAAGCCTGCAGGAAATTTCCCGCGAAGAAGACCAACTGATCGGCGCCGGCCGCCTGCCCTCCGACACGCCCGCTCGGCGTGCTTCGTCTGCGGGGTAGAAACGCACGGCATTAACAGGATAAGGATGAGGCGTTGACCGAGGCAGTCCGGCCCGTTTGGGTGTCCGGTTTTATGTTAACGATTGCAGACGTCTCCAAGTCCTACGGCACCCGCGAACTGTTTTCCGACGTCTCGCTGTTTATTGCCCGCACCGACCGCCTTGGCCTGATCGGCCCCAACGGCGCCGGCAAATCAACGCTCTTCGGCCTCATCCTCGGCGAGGAAAAGCCCGACACCGGCACCATCGAATGGGAACGCGGCGCCGACTTCGGCTACCTGCCGCAGGAATCCGCCCCCGCCGGCGACGAAACCATCCTGCACATCGCCACCAGCGGAAAAAAGCTGGAGCCCACCGAGGACGACTACGACATCGACTACACCCTCGAACCCCGCGCCCGCAAAATCCTGGCCGGCCTCGGCTTCAAAGATGACGACGCCGACAAGCTCGCCAAAACCTTCTCCGGCGGCTGGGTCATGCGCGCCCACCTCGCCCGCCTCCTCGTCGCCGAGCCCGCGCTCCTCCTCCTCGACGAACCGACGAACCATCTCGATTTGGAAGCCCTCCTCTGGTTCCAGGACTACCTCACGCGTTATCCCGGCGGCCTCGTCGTCATCTCGCACGACCGCGCTTTCTTGAATGCACTCTGCACCGGCATGCTCGAGCTGCGCGCCGGCACGCTCCATTATTACCACGGCAACTACGACAACTTCCTCGTCGAGAAAGAGGCCCGCAAAGCCCAGCAAGCCGCCGCCTTCAAAAACCAACAGCGCGAGATCGCCCACCTCCAGGTCTTCGTTGACCGCTTCGGTGCCAAGGCCTCGATGGCCTCCCGAGCCAAGTCCAAGGAGAAACAAATCGAGCGCCTCAAGGAAGTCGCCGTCGAGGAACCGACCGAAGAGCTGCGCAAAATGAACTTCAAGTTCCCGCAGCCTCCGCGCTCCGGCCTCAAGGTCATCGAGCTCGAACACGTGCGCCAGGCCTACGGCGACCACGTCGTTTACGAGAACCTCAACTTCACCGCCGAGCGCGGACAAGGCATCGTCCTGATCGGCCCCAATGGCGCCGGCAAATCCACGCTCCTCAAAATCCTCGCCGGCGTCCTCGAGATCCAAGGCGGCACGCGCGAACTCGGCAGCAACGTTGTCCCAGGTTACTTTGCCCAAAACCGTCTCGATAATTTGAACCCCGACGCGACGGTGTTCGAGAACGTGATGGAGCTGCGCACCAACGAAAACCAGCTCACCGAACAACAGGCCCGCGCCATCTTAGGTGCGTTTCTCTTCCGCAAAGACGACGTCCACAAACCCGTCTCCGTCCTCTCCGGCGGCGAAAAAACCCGCCTCGCGCTCGCCCGCATTCTTGTGCGCCCGCCCAACCTGCTCCTCATGGACGAGCCCACGACGCACCTCGACATCCAGTCGATCGACGCGCTCGTCATGGCCCTGCGCAACTACGAAGGCACCTTGATCTTCATCTCGCACGACGTGCATTTCATCAAGGCCCTCGCGAAAAACGTCCTTCACGTCCACAGCGGCAAGCTCACGCACTACGCCGGCGACTACGAATATTACTTGGACAAATCCAAGTCCACCGACGCCCGCGCCGCCCTCACCTCCGGCCTCTCCGACAACCGCCCGAAACAGGCCGAAGCCAAAAAAGCCGCGCCCGCCGCCGCGTCTTCCGGCAAAGCCAAACCGTCCCCTAGCGAGATCCGCAAATACCGCGAACACGTTGGCACCCTGGAAAAGAAAGTCGTGGAGCTGGAGGCCAAGCAGGCCGAGATCACGAGTGCGCTCGAAGCGCCCGAGACCTATGCCGACAAAGGCAAATTTCAGCACCTCAATCGGGAGTTGAGCGCGATGACCGACCTCATCACCGCCGCGACCGAGGAATGGGAAAAAGCCGTCGATAAGCTTTCCGAGATGGAGAAGTGATCAGGCGACCGGCCCCACCCTGCGGCCGGCACCTCTTTCGTGGCCATTCCGTCGCCCGCTTAGCCGTAGAGATTCAGTTGGAGGCGGAGTAGCGGGGCAAGATGGCGAGGAGATTTCGGTGGTGAACGACCAAGGAATACGCGGAGGGTATTTCGCTGGAAGTGAAACACCGAAAGGTGCCGTCAGATTGTCTCGATACGACCCTCCAACTGA
>DFYA01000187.1:25237-25917 GCA_002382525.1 Opitutaceae bacterium UBA4094 | reverse complement strand
GCCGGTTTATGCAAACGACCTTTCTGGGCGTTTATTTTACCCCCTTATTTAGCTTTTTTAAGACTTAAGATTTATACACTTATCTAATCTTCGATTAGATTTAATTTCCTGGTGATTATTTGCCGGGGGTTCCACCCGTTCCNNAAAGCAGTGTCCGGGTCTTCTTTTTACTGAACATGCACGATAGCAATTTGAATTGTATCGATCGATACGTAAGCAGCTTTCCAAGCTTTCGATTACCCATAAAGGCGCGTTGCATCTAGTGTAGTTCGTCGTTAATGCTGTAGCTTATCGAGCGGCCTTGGCGCTGGAGACCTGGGCAGGGATGTCAGAGTCCTTGGTGGTCCAGATGACGGTTTGGGAGAGACGTTGTGGTGTAAGCTTCCGGCTGGGCTTTCAATTACCCACTAACCTGCCGATGGCCGGGGGGCGGCACTCACCGATGGTGGCATGGCCGAAACCTGTAAAGCTGTATATGATACAATGCTGCGCATAAAAACATCGCAGCATGCGCAGGCAACACAAAGGCCGCGTGTCGATTTTTCGCCAACAAACGGTAAGCGTCCTCCCGGGGACCTCCTTGACGGGGGCATGAGGCAGGTTGCCGCATAGTAGTCACCACTACGAATCCCGCTCCGATAATAGTGGTGACCAAGTTAGTCACCAACCGAGTGACGACT
>DFYA01000187.1:3696-25158 GCA_002382525.1 Opitutaceae bacterium UBA4094 | reverse complement strand
GGTGGCCGACGAAGAGCCAGCTTTTCATTCCCATCTTGATCGGGCGCACCGCGTTCTCGACCAGATTGTTGTCCAGGCGGGTCTGCCCATGCTCGACGTGGCGCGCGAGTGTCGTCCATTGCCCGAGCAGATAACCGGCGGCTTGGCCGATGCCCAACTTGGGTCGGTGCCGCGAGCGAAGCGCCAGTGCCAACGCGTGAAGCCACGCAAGCTGCGCCCAAAGCGCGCCGCCCGCAGCCGAGCCCGCGCTCTAAACCGGAAGATCAACCCCACGCGCGTCCCGATCGAGGAAAAGGAGAGTCTGCGCCGCTTGCTCAATCTCCAGCATCCCACCGCGCTGCTCGGCGAACCGGACCGCTGCGTCCATATTAACGACCGGGAAAGCGACATCTACGAGCTGTTTTGCGCTGCGCGCGACACGGGCTCGCACTTCCTGATTCGCTCTTGCGCAAATCGGCGCGCTGGCGACGGATCAACCCGCCTTGAACGCGAGATGGACGAAGTGCGGATCAAGGGCGCCCAGCGCATTGAAGTGCGCGACCGGCAGGTTCGTTTTGGAACTGCGGTATCGTCGGATGCGTCTGCTGCCCCGGTGGCCAAGCAGAAGCAATATTCACCTGTCGAGGCGACGGTTGTCTACGCCCAAGAACAGGGCGCACCAAAAGACCGAGACCGGATCGACCGGTGACTGCTGACGGATCTGCCGTTCGGCAGCGCAGCTGAAGCGATTGAGAAACTGCGTTGGTATGCGCTGCGCTGGAAGATCGAGGCCTTCCACAAGATACTGAAGTCTGGCTGTCTCGTCGAAGCAGCGAGCCGCTGAGCGGTTCGTGCGACTGGTGGCGGCGTGCTGCATTCTGAGCTGGCGCATCTTCTGGATGACCATGATCGATCGCACGCGACCGGATGCGCCTCCCGCTATCGCGCTCACGCGCCTCGAACTCGACCCACTCGATCAGCTTTCCCCTCACCCTCTGAGCACCAAAAAACTGCCTTGCTCAACCGATACTTACTCTGCATCGCCCGCCTCTACTCCTTCCGCGCTTTATGCCAACAGGGGGCGGTCAGTTCTAAACGGGCGCTAATAGGTCAGTTTTACGTGGGCGTTGATACCTTCATCGAACAGGCCGGTGCCGTAGTCCGCTTCCTGCCGCCCCACTCCCCCGATCTCATCCCACTCGTAAGTCATCACCGAGCCCGAGCCGGGCGAGGCGTCGTTTTTCCCGTGGTATGCGCTCGCCGCTTTCGCTGCGTTGCTCACGCTTGAGCTCGCCTTGTTGCAGTGGCTGTTTCCGTCGTCCCTGTGGTTCTCTCTCCGGCTTCGCCGCGCTGGCGGTTTCGCTTACCCTTACGAGGTGTTACACTCCATTAATCGTTGGCAGTTCTAACGCTGGGAACCGTTCGTCAAACACCCGCAGTGGGGGCGATTCTGGCGAACGATCTATGCGTTTCACCTGCGGCACCATGCAGTCACGAATTGCAATGAACCCATTTCCGGCTTCTTCGGCCTGCCCGTCGCGGACTGGTGTTCGGAACCCCGCGTCATCTCGCGAACTATCCACGAAACCGGCGAGGATTGGACCACCCGATAAATTTCGCCGTCCAAACTCGCGTGCGTTCATCCGCCCGCCGCGATGCGTGGGCTCACGACGTCGTGCAACGTCGACGACAAGGCGCGGCGGGAAAACCGTCGTCGCGAGCCCTGGGCATCGGCGCGTCCTTGGCGAGTTTCCCCATAGCCGTGTCATGTGGAACTTCGGCTCGCACTCGGTAAGCCCGACCGGAACCGCAGCGCCTTGTGCACAGTCGTTCGCGGCGACAGTCCCCTCACGCGGACGAAGCGAGCCTCTCCACCCTATGAAAACCGAAAATCCCACGATTTTGATGATCGATGACGACCCCGACTTTTTGTTTCTCGCGGAAAACGCGTTTCGGAAAAATGGCGTGAAGAACCCAATCCAGACGGTCGAGAACGGGGGCGATGGCATCGCTTACGTTATGGGCGAGGGCCGATTTGCGGACCGCAAAGCCTACCCGTATCCCACGTTCATCATCACTGATCTCAAAATGCCGGTCGCTGATGGTTTTGCAGTGCTCGAACACCTCAAAGGAAACCCGGCGTGGGCAGTCATCCCGGTGGTCGTGCTGAGCAGCTCCACGGACAAAGACGACATCAAGAAATCTTACATGCTGGGCGCCAGCGCCTATCACCGGAAACCCAACGATGTCGGCGGGCTGATTCATCAGCTCAAGGTGTTGCACGATTATTGGATGACCTGCGAAGTCCCGCAGGTGGACCTCAGCGGACGCCAATTACATACCAATAGTGAGGGTAAACTCGGCGAGCGCTTCGATCAGCCCACGGGCGGCGGCGGACCGGCTCGGCGTGCCGACAATTAACCCGGCAAGCGGCGGGTAGAGGTGCCGGCGGCCCCTTGCTCGCCGCCTTACTCCACGCAGCGCCACGGGGGGCGGTCGGTGAGAAACTTTTTGCTCTCGGGCATGGGACTCTCAGCCGCTTGAAACAGTGGCAGAATCGCTTCGCCGTTGCTGGCGAGGGGATACGTTTCGCCTTTCTTTTCGTAGAGCACGACGCCGTGAAAACGACCGCCGGGGCGTTCGCCGATCAGGATATCGATGTCGACCGGTTGATCGGCTTTGAGGTCGATCCAGTCCCCGTATTTGGCGAGGCGGTTGGCGGCGACGCGCGGGCCTTTGTCGGCGGCTTCCTTCCATCCGAGGCGCGGGAACTTGGTGTCGGGCCGGTTGCCTTCGAGAACGACTTTGCGATTGATCGCGACAACGAGGAGGTCGTCGAAATTGCCCACAAAGCGATAGGTGCCGTCGGAGGGTGGGGCGATCTGGCCTTTGTAGTGGATGACCCAGTAGCTGGGTTTCACGACGCCTTCGACGCCGAAGGCCTTGGGGGCGCCATTGGCGCTCATGTCGGGGATGGCGAACTGCGTGGTGTAGAGCGGGAGGGCGGCGCGAAAAAAACGGTTGAGCAGCGCTTCGTCGAAGCCGGAGACCACGAAGTCGTCGAGCGTGGGGCTGTAGTGGCGCGCGTAGTCTTTGATGGGTTCGCGGCGTTGGGTTTGTTTGAGGTCGTAAAAGATGCCGATGAGCGTGGCGCCTTGGCGTTCGTTGCGACCGAAAACGTTGTCATCCTCGGGCGCGGCGGAGGCCGATGAGAGCGCCCCGGGCGAATGCGTGAGGACGAGGGTGATGACGGCGGCGAGGTGACGAAGGGAACGCAGCGGGGCGCCACGTCTATGTTTCGAAGAAGCGACGAGCATCAGTCTTGAGCGAGGTTGCGCCAGTATTGTTGGACCCAGGCGGAGTATTCGGCGGGGTAGCGTTCGCCTTGGAGGGCGGTGAAGGCTTCGCGTTCGTCGCGGCGGAGTGCGCCGACGGCTTGGGCGGGATCTCCGCTGTCGGGCCCGTGTCCGGCGATTTGGTGCTGCGTGCCGCCACTGCTGTCGTGGGAGCGGTCTCCCTCATGAGTGCCGGGGCGGGGCTGTCCGTCGGGTCCGGTTTGGGCGGTGTGTTCGCTCTGACCGGGAGCGGGTTGTTGGGCGGACGCTTGTTGCTCGCCGCCGGGGTTTTCGGGTTGTCCGGACTGGTTCTGGGCTTGGGCGGCTGAGCCCGGTGTCTGGGCTTGGGTTTGGGCGAGGGCTTGTTGGAGGGCGGCTTGGGCTTGGGCGAGGGCTTGAGCGGTCGCGGAGGCGGGGGGCGTGGGCTGGCTGGGAGTGGCGGGCGGTTGGCCAGGCGGGGTGGCGGCATCGTCATCGGGCTGACCTGGCTGCGGCTGACCGGATTGAGGAGGCGGAGTCGAGGCGACGTCACCCGGTTGCGGCTGCCCGGGCTGCGGTTGTCCGGATTCCGGTGTGCCGGGCTCCGGGGCGCTGGGTTCGGGGGCGCCGGGTTGCGGCGGGGGCGGGGTGGCGGCAACGTCGTCCGGTTGCGGTTGGCCGGGCTGATTTTCGGGAGTGCCGGCGGGCGGGCTTTGCGGCGTCGATGTGGTCGGAGGTTGGAGGGCTTGCTGGGCGGCTTGGTTGAGCGCGGCGGCGGCTTCGGGGCTGAGGGCGGCGACCTGTGTGGCGAGGTTCTGTGCTTGATCGGCGGTCTGCTGTTGGGTTTCGGGCGTCGTCGCGTTGGTCTGTGCGAGCGCCTGTTCCTGTTGGAGGAGCGCGGAGACTTGTTGGAGGGCGTTCGCGAGGCGTTGCTCTTTGGGTAGGCTGGAGAGGATTCCTTGGAGGATCTTGCGCAACTCGACGATGAGGGCTTCTTGGCGGCCGTAAGCTTCGGGGTAGCGTTGGCCTTTCAAGTGGTTTACGGCCTCAGTAGACAAAGTTGTGAGGTAGGTGCCGTTGATCCGTTCGGCAAACGTTTGAGCGGGCGTGGCCGGAGCTGCGGTTTGGGCAGACGGGGCCGCCGTGGTGGTGGCGGGCGAGCGGAGGCGGGTGAGGAGGTTTTCGCCGGTCGCGAAGAAGGTGAGCAGGTCTTCCCCGATGCCGGATTGGTCGCTTTCGAGAAGGCGCCGGCGCTCGGTATCGGCCTTGACTGCGGCGATGGCGCGGGTCTCGCGCTGGGCCGCGAGCTGGCGGGCGATCAGAGCTTCAAGGCGGCGGGCCGACTCTTCGCGGAGTTGTTGAATGGAGATTTGGCGTGCGAGGGATTTGAGGCGGTCCTCGATGGCTTGTTGGGCAACGTAGGCCTCGGTCGCCGTGGCCCGGGGATCGGCTTGGGCGTTTTCGCCGAGTTTGCGGAGGCGGTTGGCGATCGCCGTCATCTCGGTGCCGCCGAGCGCGTTTAATTGGGCGGCGAGTTCGGAGAGTCCCATGAGGCTTTGGACCGGGAAGCCGTTGCGCTGAAGTTCGTCGATGAGGTCGGTGATGGCGCGGGCGAGTTCGGCGGTCTCGGCGCCGAGGGACTGTTGGTTGACGCCGTTTTGAAACGCGATGGGGCGGAGTGCGGCGTCGTCGGCGGCAAGGGCGGTCACCAATGAGAGGGCCAAGGAGCAGTGCCCAACAAGGACCAAGCGGGAGCGGTGGGGGCGGGTGGTTTTCATGGGGCGGCGGGCGGCGTTCTGGATCTTTCCTCTTATGCTTACTCTTTCTCGTTCTTTTTTGTTATCGCGGAGGATTTTTCGGGGAGGGAAAGGAGACGGATTGAGAAGGGGAGGAAGGGGGGCGGCCGAGGAGCGGCGGCGTCAGGGTTGTTCGCTGGTGCGGCGGAGGGCTTCGCCAAGGGTGTCGCGGACTTCTCCTTGGCGACGGGCGACATCTTCCATCCGGCGCGAGGTTTCCTCAAGACGTTCGAGCATTTCCTGCTGCTTCTGCGCGAAGCTCACGATGCTGAGCTGGCGGCGGTCGCTCGCTCCGATGCCGGGGCCGGTGGCGGTGTTGTTGTCCGTCGCCTCGATCCACCACGTCAGCTCGGTGCCTTCGGCAAGCGGGGGAGCCTCGGAGATGGGCACGAAGGTGTGGGTGACCACGCCGTTGTCGCCGACGGTGAGCGCGCGCCGGGATTGTCGGCCGCCGGTGATCTCGGTGACGAGTTCGACCTTGGTGAGGGCGAAGTCGTCACGCACGCGGGCGCGCACAGCAAAGCGGGCGGTGGAGACGATCGTGTCGGAGGTTGTAGTCGGTTCCTCAATACGAACGACGGGGGTTCGGTCGGTTTCGAGGCGCACCGGGTAGGCCGTCGTATCCATCGCGGCAATACCGTCGGTGCTGGTGAGCGGGAGGCTGAGGCTGGTGATGCCGGAGGCCGGCACCGTGAACTCCCCGCGCGCCATGCGCGGAGCGTCGGCGTCGATCACGAGTTGAATGGGCGGCGGGGCGTTGTTGTCGCCCGCGAAGTGAAGGTGGATCATGCCGAGCGGCTGGTTGGACCGAGCGATGACGCTGACCTTCGATCCCGGGAAAAACGTGAGGGCGCCGGCGGGTTGACGCAGCGGGGGGCGTCCGGTGTAGGCGGGAAACACTTGGAGGAACTCGGCTTCCTCGAGGAGCGGTGAGGGCAGAGCGGTGACTTTGAAAACAGGGCTGCGTCCGTCGCCGAGGTAGAAGCGATAGGTGAAGGACTGCTGGATGTTCTCGAAGAGGAAGGTGAAGCGTGCGGGGTTTTCCTCGTCGGGTTGCACGAGGATCGTGCGGCGTTCGCCCCCGGCAAGGGAGAGTTCGATGCGGCCGCGCGGCGGAATGACTCCGCTGGCGGATGCGGCGAGCGTGACCTGGGTTCCGGCCGCGGCGTTGAGGTCGCGGGTCTCGGGGATGACAATCGTGTTGGTCGGCAGAGGGATGTCGGTGAGCGCGGCGCGGCGCAGGAGCACGGAGGCCAGCGGCCATTGCCACGCGAGGACACCGGCGACTACAGCGGAGATCAGGAGCGCATAACCAAGGCGACGGGCGGCGGGTTGGCCGGGAACGACTTGGCCGATGGGGAGGGTGGGGACGGTCGCGGCGACCTCCTGGACGAGCGCCTGAACGAGCAACGGTGAGCCAGCGCCGCGCGTGTCGGACGCGGAAACGGACGTCGCCGTCGCGGCCGGTTGCGAGAGCTGAAGGGCGGAGATGACGCGGCTGCCGAGGGCCGGCCAGTGGCGTTGCAAGGCGAACGCGGCTTCGGGGGCGTGCCAGCGGCGGCGCCACGGTTGAATGAGTCTGCGATAAAAGATCGTGCCGAGAACGAATGCGTCGAGCACGAGGAAGGCGACGCGCACGCCGCGTGGGAAATCCATGAGGCGGTCGAGCAGCAGTTGCGCGACGAGCAGGAGCACGGCGGCGATGACCAGCCACGCGAGGCCGATGATCACCTGCATCGACAGGTGTTTGCCGGCAACGCGAGTGAGCGCATTACGAAGCGGAGCGGGCAGGGAGGAGGTGGACGGGGGCGCGCTCATGTTACTTCAGGCGGTTGAGGCGGCGGACCAGCCATTCGGCGCAGGCGAACAGGATGAGGAGGGCGAGGAGGATCGGCGAGTAGGCGAGCTCCAGACGTTTGAGCGACGTGACCTGGCCGCTCTTGTCTTCGAGTTGCTTTGGGAGCTCATGAAGGGTCTCTTCTCGGAAAAGGCGTCCGCCGCCGGCAGACGCGGTGGCTTCGAGCAACGCGAGGTTCATGGCGGCGTCGGATTGTTCCAGGCGCGGTTCGACGACGTCGAATTCCACCACGGCGTCGGGATCGAGCAGCGTAAAGAATTTGTAGCGTCCGGCGACGGCAGGGGAGAACTCGGCGCGGTAGCCGCCGGCTTCCTCGGGCACGGGACGCAGCATGACCTCTTGCGTGATGGTTTCGATGGCGCCGGGCGCCGTGAACGAAGCGCGGGCGGGCACGACGTCGGCGACCAGCGGCTTGAAGTCGGCCTGGTAGAGGCGACCGGAAATCACGACGCGTTCACCGAGCTGATATTCGGGGCGATCGACGCGGAGCTGCACCTGTTTGGAGGCGCCTGAGAGACGTTCCAGCGAGAGTGCTTGGAAGATCTGGCTCCAGATTTGGGCGTAGTATTTGCCGCCGACCTCGCTTCGCCAGCGGTAGGTTTCGTTGAAACCGAAATACATGACCTCGCCGCGGCCGAAGCGTTGACGGGCGAGCACGGGGCCCGGGCCGGAGGGCGTGCCGCGGTCGGCGGACGGATCGACCAGGAGCACCTCGGCACCGGGGCGGGCGCGGGCGACCTTGGCGGTCCATCGGACGCCGATGAACTGTTTCCAGAGAGCGGTGTTTTCTCGATCGTTTTCGGAGAGGCGCAGCAGCGGCGAGCGGGCGCCGGCGGAGGTGAGCTGGAGTTTGACCGGCTCGGCGTGGCGGGCGGCGAATTGCTCGGCGGGGCCGGAGAGCGGGACCACGGGAAGGAGCGGCTCGAGCGGGGTGCCGGCATAGGAGCGCGGGTTGTGATTGGGGCCCGCGAGAAATACGAGGCCGCCGCCGGCTTGATCGACCCATTCCCGGATGAGCTGCATGCGTTCGCGGCCGAGGCGGGCGGGATCAACATCGCCGAGGAGGATGATGTCGCTGTCGTAGAGGGCGGCGCGGTCGTCGGGGAGTTTTTCGATGAACGGCGTGTTGGGCAACTTGAGCAGGCTCGGGTCGCCGTCGAGCAGCACGCATTGCAGGGCGAGGCGCCGGTCGTCCTGGAGAAAATCGAGCAGGTAGCGCCAGTCCCAGCGCGGCTCTTGTTCGATCATGAAGACGCGGACGCGATTATCGATCACGCGTATTCTGAGCGTGGATACGTTGTTGTCGGTGCTGGCCTCGCCCTCCAGTGGTTTGGCGAAGACTTCGAGGGCCTTTTCACCATGTTCTTCTGGGATGAAGGAGAGTTCGCCATCGATGGCGCCGCGCGCGGGCAGGATGACAGTCGTCTCGGCGAGCGCGACGTTCGGATTGGATGAGTCGCGGAGCGAGACGACGACCGGCTGACCTTCGTAGCCGCTGGCGGTGAGGCGCACGCGGACGTTGACGCGTTCTTTGAGGAAGGCGATGCGGGGGGCGTCGGCGGAGGTGATGGCGATGTCGCGCGGCTCGGTGACGCCGACGCCATAGAGAAAGAGCGGCACGCCTTCGGCGCGTGCGCCGGCGGCGGCTTCGGCGGGGGCGAGTCCGCGATTGGAGGCGCCGTCGGTCATGACAAACACGCCAGCGAGGGGTTCGCCGCGGTGGCGGTCGAGGACTTGGCGGAGGCTTTCGCCGAGGGCGGTGGTCTGTTCGTTGGCGGGAAGGGTGTCGAAGAAGGCTTTGGCAACGGCGACGCCGTCGGCATCGGCGGCGGGCGTTTCTGTGGCGTCGGTGCCGAAGGTGTAGAAAACGAGTTCGGCGCGATCGTTGAGTTGGGACCAGAGGGCGAGTTTGGGGTTGCCGGCGATTGCTTTGAGCACGTCGCGGCGCGTGAGGCGGGTGTCGTCTGCCGGGACCGTCTGGGAGAGTCCGCTGGTGGGCGAGAGTTTGCCGGAGGCAATGAGGGCGCGGGCGCGGTCTTCGGGTGAGGAGCGGAGGTCGGCGAGGTCCATGCTCGCGGAGGCGTCGACGAGGACGATGAGTTTTTGGCGGACCTTTTCGACGAGCGTGGTGATGAGGACCGGGCGCGTGGCGGTGAAGAGCAGTGCGGCGGCGAAGAGCAGGCGAAGCGTGACGATGGCGGCGCGTTTGCCGCGCGGTGTGGTCGCAATGAGGCGGGCGTGTATCCACCAGAGAATGACAGCGAACGCGATCCAGGACAGGAGTGCCCAGCCGGGATCGAGTCCTTCAAAGGTGAGCGTGGTGCCGGTGCCGCCGCCGTGGGCCGAGCCGGGATAGAAGAGGATGCGAAGCCAGTCCATGATCGATTAGCGGGAGCGGCTGGAGCGCAGCGCGAGGGTGAGCTCGGTGAGGGAGAGGAGTGCGGCGGCGATGAGGGCGATCATCCAGAGTTGTTGCGCGGTGAGCAGGGGCGCCGAGGGCATCGGGGTTGCGGGGGACGACGAGGAGGCGGCATCGTCGGAGGGCGGAAGCCCGGCGTTGGTGAGGACGTCGGCGGGAGCGGTTTTGAGGTCGGATTCGTCGGCGGGTGGTTGCACGGCGAAGTAAAAGTCGGGGCGTTCGTTTTGGCCGACGTAAACCGTGTAGCGTCCGGAGGTGGAAGCAGTGCGGAAGCGGAGCGTGGCTTGAGTGCCGACGAGCTCGGTGCGGCCTACGGCGACGGGCCGGGCATCCTCGGCGGGGCCGCGCACATAAACGTCGCGGTTGAGTTGTTCGATGGGCACGGCGGCTTGGAACGTTTCGCCGGGCGCGAGGTTGAGTTTGAGAGCGGAGGCGCGAGCGGTGGCGGCGTAGAGCCGGTGCATGAGCGGCACGAAGGCGGGGTGCAGCGGGAGGTTGGTCCACGCGGGGATGGGCGGAGCGGCGAACAGGACCACGCGGCCTTTGCCGACCGTGCGTTCAACGATGAGCGGAGAGGTGTCGGCGAGGCGCAGGGCGGTCGTCACCTCGGGTTGGTCGAGCGGGGCGAGCGAGAACACGCGGCCGAAGCGGACCGCGTTGAGGTTGCCGGCGGCGGGGTCGTTCCAGAGGGTGAGCAGCGGGTGGTTGTAGGGCCCGGGTTCCAAGGCGCCTTCGGTCGGCTCGATCGGAATGTTAACGGCTGCGGGGAGCAGGCCGGACCATGATGGATCAAGGAAGGTGCCGGCCGGGGTGGCATCGCCGGGCATGATGACGAGGCCACCGCCGTTTTCCACGAACGTTGCAAGGGCCGAGACGATGGGCGGGGGCAACGGGTCGGCGGCGGTGAGGAAGATGACGGCGTATCCGGAAAGTTTCGACGGATCGAGATCGGCCGCAGTGGTGCGGGTGAGTGTGAGGTAGTGGCGCGCGGCGGATTCCTCATCCACGGGCGCGAGGGCGGTGGCGAGGAAGTGGCCGCTGCCTTGCCACGGTGCCTGTCCGCGGCGGGATTCGACGATGAGCACGTCGCGGGCGGGGGCGATTTCGAGGGCGAGCGTGCGGCGGTTGTCGAAGGCGAGGCGGTCGGGCGGTAACGACGCGGTGAGCGTGTGAAAGCCGGTGCCCGGAAGACGAACAAGGAGCGGAATGTAGCGGGTGCCGCCTGCGGCAAGGTTGTTGACCACGGCGTCGGCGGACGGAGCGTCATCGTTGATGGCGAGCGCGAGGCGAACACCGTCGGCGGAGGAGTCGCCGGTGTTGGTGACCTCGACGAGGACGCGGAGGGGCTGGCCGGCGACGGGGATGGCGGTGTCGAGTTTGATGTCGGTGACCGCGAGGTTGCGCGCGGGGCCGCCCACGGCGCCGGAGGAGGAGGACGCGATGGGCGCGACGAACACCTGAACGTCAGGGGCGGTTTTCAGGAATTCTCGAATGGGTTCGAGGGCGCGCCAGCCGGTGAGTTGGTTGTCAGTGAAGAGATGAATCTCGCGGCGGCCGGGGAGGTTGCGAAGAGCTTCGACGGCGGCGCGGGCGGCGGGTTGGAAATCGGTGCCGCGGTCGGTGAGCTTGGCGAGTTCGACGCTGCGGCGGACCAGAGAGATGTCGCGGGACGGACGCGAAACGGGGCTGGCGTAGTGATCGTTGACCAGGAGCAACCCGGCGGCGGAGCCTGCGGGGAGGTCTTCGAGGAAGTCGAGCGTGGCGGTGCGCGCGGCGGCGAAACGCGTTTCGACGCCATCGCTCGCGCCCATGCTGGCGGATTGATCCAGGAGCACCATCACCGTGAGCGGGTCGCCGGCGACGAGGGTGGACTTGGCGATTTTCTCGAAGGTGGGGCGGGCGAACGCGAAGACTAGAAGCGCGAGGACGAGGCAGCGCAGGATGAGCAGGAGGAGGTCCTGCATCTTGACGCGTCGCTGATTCTTTTGCGCGGCGGTGAGGAGAAAACGCATCGCGGCCCAACGCACTTCGCGGATGCGGAGTTTGTTGAGGAGGTGGATGATCACCGGCAGGGAGAGCGCGGCGAGTCCGGCGAGGACGGCGGGGGCTAGGAATTGCATCTATCGAGCAGAGGGGTCAGCCGGCTTTGGCGCGGAAGGCGAGGTAGCCGGTCAACGCTTCGGCGAGCGGGCGGCTTGTGTCGCACAACGTGTAGTGGACGCCGCATTGCTCGCAGGCGCGACGGACGGCTTTCTGATGGTCGTTGAAGGCGGCGAGGTAGCTTTTCCGGAGATCGGCGGGGTTGGTCTGGAGGCGGGTGTCGTCCTCGAGGCCGATGAAGCGGATATTACCTTCGAGCGGGAAGGTGATCTCCTCGTGGTCGAGGACCTGAAATACGATCACCTCGCTGCGCGTGAGGCTGAGGCGGCGCAGTCCCTGGAGTAGCTCGGCAGGGTCATCGAGGAGGTCGCTGACCACGACAACGATGCCTCGGGCGGAGAGGCGGGCGGCGTAGTCCTGGAGGCAGGCGCGGAGGTTGCCGGGGCGCCCCGGGGTGAAGCCGGTGAGCTGCGTGCAGAGCTGATGGACTTTGCCGAGGCTGTCGGTGCGTTGAAATGTCTCGCGCGGGCGGTCGTCGAAGATGGTCGCGGTGATCGCGTCGCGTTGCTGGAGGATGAGGAATCCGAGGCAGGCGACGAGGCCGCGTGCGTATTGAATCTTGGATACTTTGCCCGAGCCGAACGACATCGAGGCGCTGCCGTCCAGGAGGAGGTGGGCGACGAAGTTGGTGTCCTGTTCGTATTGCTTGATGTAATACTTGTCGGAGCGGCCGAGGATCTTCCAGTCGAGGTGGCGCGGGTCGTCGCCCGGCGCGTATTCGCGGTGTTGCGAGAACTCGATCGCGAAGCCGTTGAACGGTGAGCGGTGTTCGCCAACGCGGTAGCCCTCGACGACGCGACGCGCGAACAAGCCGAGCGGTTCGGCGCGCGAGAGCGTGTCGGGGTCGAGGAGCGTGTGCGTGGCGGCCATGGGGTGGGGAGCGGCTCAGGCATGGATCCCATGAGTCCCACAGGACCCATGAGACCTATGGTCTTTTTACGCCAACGGTTGGTTGGCGGGGATCAACTGGAGGAGTTCGGAGATGACGGCGTCGGTGGTGACGCCTTCGCTTTGCGCGGTGAAATTGACCGCGATGCGGTGGCGCAGGATGGCGTGCGCGACTGCGGCGACGTTTTCACAGCCGGTATGGTTCTGGCCGTGAATGACGGCGTGGGCCTTGGCGGCGGTGATCATCGACAAGCTAGCGCGCGGGCCGGCGCCGACGGACAACCACTTCTTCGCGGGCTCGAGGGCGTCGGGTTCGCCGGTGCGCGTCGCGCGGACGAGCGCCTTGGCATAGTGATAAACGTGGTCGGCGACGGGCATCGCCTTAACGATTTCCTGCAGTGCCATGACTTGCTCGGCGTCGATGACGACCTGCGGCTGTTCGCCCTTGGCAGAGGCGCGCTTCATGATCTCCAACTCCTCGGCGTCAGACGGGTAGCCGACACGGATGAGGAACATAAAACGGTCGAGCTGCGCCTCGGGCAGCGGATAGGTGCCTTCCTGTTCGAGCGGGTTTTGGGTCGCGAGGACGAAGAAGGGAGCGGGCAGCTTGTGGGTTTTGCCGCCGACGGTGACGCGGCGCTCCTGCATCGCCTCGAGCAAGGCGGCCTGCGTTTTTGGCGGTGTGCGGTTGATCTCGTCGGCGAGGACGATGTTGGCGAAGAGCGGGCCGTTGATGAAGCGGAAGGAGCGTTCGCCGGTGCTGGGATCGGAGTAGATGACTTCGGTGCCGGTGATGTCGGACGGCATCAAGTCGGGCGTGAACTGCACGCGCTTGAAGCTCATGGCGAGCGTGTCGGCGAGGGTCGAGATGAGGAGGGTCTTGGCGAGGCCGGGCACGCCGACGAGGAGGGCGTGGGAGCGGGTGAAGATGGCGATGAGGATTTCTTCAACGACCTGTTGTTGTCCGACGATGACCTTGGACAGCTCGCCTTGGATGGCGGCGTAAACCTGCCGGCAGTATTCGATCTGTTCGGGGCCTACAGGAGATGCCGCCTCGATGACGGCTGCGGGAGCGACGGTCTCGGGCTCCGGGGTGGGGACGGGTTCTTCGTTGAGATCAGACATGATAAGAAAGGGATGATGTAGTGCCGACGTGACTACGCGGAGACGCGGTGGGGCGCGGCAGAGTGGGGAGGGGGTGCCTACACGAATGCCAACCGGGCCGGATGTCCAGACGCCGTTGGTGGCGGAGGGATGCTTTATGGATTTCTCGTGCCAACCGCTATAACCGCCGGAGGTTCCGTGGGAGGAGGTGCCCGTGTTCGGCCGATTTCTGGAGAGAAATGCTATAGTGAATTTTTTCTCTGTGAGCGGTCCGAGCATCGTGTCTCGGCCTGCCGCAGGGACGCTCGGCTGCTGGTATCGAGCGCCGTCGCGAGGTCGTTATCCAGCGAATACAATAAAGCCGCTGGTGCCCGGGGCGGGACTCGAACCCGCACGGTCTTGCGACCAAGGGATTTTAAGTCCCTGGTGTCTACCATTCCACCACCCGGGCAGGCAGCAGGCGGGGAGAGTGAGGGCGCGCGCCGGGGGCGGTCAACGCTGCGGGCGATCTTCGGTGGAACTTGCGCGAACGGCGGGTTTCGCAGAGGACTCCTCTTTTCATGAATTTACTCACCACCACCCTCGGGCGTTTGCGTGTCGTCGGCTTTCTTGAAGGCCTGTCGTTCCTCTTGCTGCTGGGCGTGGCGATGCCGCTCAAATACTACTGGGGCGAACCTCAGGCGGTGCGCGTCGTGGGCATGGCGCATGGCGTGTTGTTCATCGCCTACATCGCGGCGACGGTGCAGGCGTGGCTCGAATACGATTGGACGTGGAAACGCGCGGCGTTGATCGCGGCGGCGAGTTTGGTCCCGTTCGGCCCGTTTTACGCGGACGTTAAGTGGATGCGCTCGGAGCGTTGAGCGGGAGCGGCGGCGACGAGGGGAGCGCGTTGGGCGGACCGACGGCGCACGACGGCGGCGATGGGGTAACGCACGCAACCGTGGTAGACGCCTAGGATAACCACCATGCCCACGGCGGCGTAGAGCAGGCCTTCGAGTGTCGTCGGCACCGCAGGCTGGTAAACGTCGAGCGCGGCGCTGGCGATGGAGCGGTCGAGGTGCGCGAAAAACACAAACGGCTTCTCCAGGATCGACGCGTTGCGCAGCGCCGCTTCGGCGGACGTGAGTTCGGCGACGCGTTCGACGGCGGATTGCATGACGCCGGCCAAGCGGGCTACGGCGTCATCTGCGTTTGACGCGGTGCGGTCGATAAACTGCGGCAAGGTGAGTTTCGCCTGCGCGGCGACGGCTTCGAATTGCGCGAGTTGTCGGCGTGCTTCGTCGAGGTGACCGCCGAGGCGTTGTAGGTATTGCTGGATGAACTCGGGCAGTTGGCAGAACGCCACCGCACCGAGCAGGCAGAGCACGCGATCCAAAAAGCCCTCGCCGGCGCGGCAGAGTGGGCGAAGAGGTGTGGTCCAGCGCATGCGCGCGAGATTCGCGGAGTGGCGCTCCGTCCGCAAGCGGCGAAGGGACGGAGCGCGCGTTCACCTGCGATTCAACTAATCCGCAACACGTCCAAATGCGCGTTCGTCGATGTCGAGCGTGACGCCGGCCTTTTGCAGCGAGCGCAACAACGGGTCGGCATACGCGGCCAGCGTCTCGATGGGAAACACGACGTCGGCGTAGTTGGCGTCGGTCGCGTAGGCCAGCGCTTCGGCGATTTCCAGGAGGTCGTCCTCCGTGAAATGCTCCTCCAGCACGGAGGGGCGGATCTCGTCGGAGGTGAGCGTGGCCCAAGGGGCCTCGTCCTCGACGGGGTCGCCTTGGCGAAGATGGACGGTCCCACGAAGGCCGGCGGCGGCGATGCGCGAGGACGCGTGTTGGAGGGTGAGCCAAGCGGCGGCGGTATGCGCGAGCGCGGCTTGGCGTAGGATCGTGGGACGGGAGGCAAGCAAGGCAGAGAGCTTCATGGTGATGAATTTCCGTCTGGGGTGCCCGTGCACCGGGGTTGATGTGAGAAGAACCCGCTGGCGCCTGCATGTCGTAAAGAGCGACACGCCGGTGGAGCGGCTGACTGTCAACTGCGCCCGCGTTTGATTCAGCACAACGCGGGCCTAACGATCTCGAACGAGGAAAAACTTGGGCCGCACGCCGAGCGGATGCAAGCGGCGGTTTGGGAGAAAAGCACAAACGTGCCCCGAGAATCGACGTCACCCGCGTCGCAAAATGGTGCCGAGGCGCGCGAGGCCTTCGTTGATGCGCGCATCCGTGGCGTTGCTGAAGTTCAGTCGCAAGGTGTTGCGCACGGGTTCGCCGACCCAGAACGGAGCACCGGGGACAAAGGCGATTTTTTCACGTGCCGCGATGTGCAGGAGGTCGGTGGTGTCGTGCCCTGCAGGCAAGGTCACCCAGAGGAATAATCCGCCGGTGGGTTGGGTCCAGGTGCAGCCGGCGGGGAGTTCGCGCGTGAGCGCGGCCAGCATGACGTCGCGGCGATTGCGGTAAACCTCGCACAACGTGGCGACGTGCGCGTCGAGCACGCCAGGCTGTTGAACGTAGTGGTGAACGATTCGTTGGGTGAACGAGGACGTGTGCAGGTCGGCGGCTTGTTTGGCGGTGGTGATTTTTTCGCGGAGCGCGCGGTCTTTCACGACGAGCCACGCCACGCGCAGGCCGGGGGCGAGGATCTTGCTGGAGGTGCCGAGGTAGAGGCAGTCGCGCGCGCCGGGAAACGCGCCGAGCGCGGGCAGGGCGGCACCGGAAAAACGGAGCGCGCCATAGGGATCGTCTTCGAGGACCGGCAGGGCAAAACGCGCGGCGATGGCGACGATCTCGGCGCGGCGGGGCGCGGCGAGGGAAACGCCGGTGGGGTTTTGGTAGTTGGGAATCAAATACAGCAGCTTCGGGCGCACCGGGCTGGATTCGAGGAAGGCGAGAAGCGCGGCCGGTTGCAGGCCGTGTTCGTCGGAGGAGAGTCCCACGGCGCGGGCTTCGTAGGCTTGAAACGCCTGGAGCGCGCCGAGGTAGGCGGGGTTTTCGGTGACGACGAGGTCGCCCGGATCGAGGAGGACTTTGGCGATGAGATCGAGCGCCTGTTGGGAGCCGGAGGTGATGACGATTTCATCGGGGGTCGCGGCGAGCCCGACGGTGGCGGCGAGGTGTGAGCACACCCATTCACGGAGCGGGAGGTGGCCTTCGGTGACGCCGTATTGGAGGGCGGCGGGGCCGTCTTCGGCGAGGACGGCTTGGGCGGATTTNNTCGGGCGACGCGGTGACCTTGAGGATCTCGCGGATGGCGCTGGGCTTCATCGCGGCGGTGCGCGCGGCGAAGCGATAAACCGGTTGATCGGGGCGGGCGTCGGCGGAGGAGGTCACGGGAAGTCGAGGTTGAAGAAGTTCAGGTCGTGCAAGGGCACGGGTTGGGCATCGGGAAGGAGATCGGGGTGCGTGGCGAGCATGAGCATGTCGTGGCCGGCCGGGTGGCGAGTGGTTTCCTGAAAAGGTCCGGTGATATCGGTGTGGTGGACGCGGTCGAGGTTGAGCGGAAGCGGTGGCGTAAAGTGCCAGGCGGTCGGGTGGTGGAGGGCGGTTGTGTTCATGGCGGGTGTGGTTTGGTTTTGGAAAACCCACCCCCGTGGCCGACCGGAACGAGGCACAAAAAAGCCCCCTCCGGTATGGCACCGGAGGGGGCGAAAATCAGGTTCGCTCAAGCCCCTCGCGGCGCGCACGTAACGGATACGACGACAATCGCGACTACGGAGGCGTAGGCGGAAGCGGTGGCGGCGATCGTGGAGTGGCGGAGGTTCATTGAGACAGAGGCAAGGAGGCGCGGAAGGAGGCGTGGGTCAAGGCTCGCGTTAAAAATGTATCAACGGCTCAACGCGCGGCGCGGGCCGCGCGGCGTTTTTTAACGGATTCGTCGGCGCGTCGATCAAGCCAGCGGATGAAGGCGAAGCGCGGCTCGGGGCTGTTGAACTGGTCGGAGTGAACCTTTTCGCCGTGCGTGTAGAGCGTTTCAGGATCGACGTAGGTGCCGAGGACAAAGTCCACCAAGGGCAGGCCGAAGATGCCGGAGATGCCTTCGTTGCAGCGGATGTCGGCGTGGTGGCGCAGGTGGAACGCGTAGGCTTTGCGCCACATGCGGCCGTAGCGCGGGTGTTCGATCATGCGGTCCCACCTGTCTTGAGGCCAGTGTTCGACGGCATGGATGAGTTCGTAGAGCGCCATCGAAAACGCCACTGCGAGGTAGCCGCCGAGGAACACCGGGGCGGCGGGAAACAGCCATTGGCCGAGCGCGAGGATCGGGGTGACCGCGAGCGAGAACACCAGGTTGGAATACCAAGGGAAGTAGGAGGCCTCGTATTGTTTTTCCTCTTCGATGGGGAAATTGTTGCGGGCGATGTATTCGTTTTGAGCGGCGACATCGTTGTCGATCAGGCCGGGAACGTCGGTGTTGCTGATCTTCGAGCGGTGGTAGCCAATGTGCGTCAACGCGTGGTGAAGCGTGTGCTGTTTGTAGAAGTAGCTGAGAAACGGGACGAGCGGCGCGTGCAGAATGTAGCGGTGAAAGAAATACTCGAACGTGCCGGCGATCGCATGAACGACCACAAAGCAGATCGCGAGCGACCACCACGGAGCAGCGAGTTGAGCTTGCCAGACGCTCGGGAAAAAGAAGGCCAACGCGGCGAAGAGCGCGGCGAGCGAGAGGATGACGGTGATGATGAAAAGCCACGGGGAGAATTTCTCCTCGTGCTTACCCCCGTGGGAATGGTCGGACATGGTGGGAACGTGAATGGAGGTTTACGCAGGCTTTTGTTTAAGCGGAAGACGCCATCAGTAAACACGCGCGGGGACTAGCGTAATCTCGCGTGCAAGCGATGTGCGTGCGGGTGGTCGGTCGGAGGTCGGGCAGGGGCGATGCAGGGTGGTGGTTAACGTTTTTGTTCACCGCCGAGGATGCGCTTCAGGTCGCCGCCGGCTTTTTTGGCGGCTTCTGTCGCGGCATCGACGCCGGCTGCGCCCGATGCGGCGCCCGCGTCGAGGAACGAACCGGCGACGGCGCGAGTAATGTTGGCGAGGATGTGTGAGACCACGGCGGTCGCGAGTTCGTTGGCGGTGAGGCCACCTTCCTTGACGCCGAGGTCAGTGAGCACGAGGGGCGGCATTTGCGCGATCAACGACGAGGTGCCGGCACCGACCGTGACCTTGGCGTTCTCCAAGCGAAAGCTCTTCACGGTGAATCGAAGCGGCTTGCCGTCGTCGGTGGTCGGTTGGTCGGCGGGTTTGTCGCCCTCGCGGCCGAGGCTCTTTTCTATGTTGTTGAGGATGTCCTTGATGTTGCTGCTTACGATCTTGGTCTCGTAGACGAACTCGGGCGCCTCAATCACCATGTCGTTGATGATGATGTGTTCGGTGAGCAGGGAGCGCGGTTCGACATGGAGGTGCACTTTTCCGAAGGAAAATGCCTTCTCGCTTTTCCAGCCGGGCGGATTCCCCACGAAAAGGTTGTTGAGCGTGCCGGTGCCGGAGAATGGAGAGATCGACGCGTCGGCGAGCGTGACGGGCGAGCCCGTGATGCCCGGCCCGTAGCGGTTAACACTCTTGGTCACGATCGAGCCCACAAAAAACGAGGCGACAAAGAGGCCAATGGCGATCAACGCAACGGCACCCACGAGGATGATCAAAAGTTTTTTCATGGTTATCGGATAACGGCCGAACCTATGCCTGCGGCGCACTGCGGCAAGTCCCGGCTGATCTGCGCGCAACGGCCTCGCAAAGAACGCGCAGCCATTCGCAAATCCCGATTGGTTTAAATAAGAGTAACTGCGCATAGTAGTCCTCCTCCCATGAGCTTTCCTTTTGCCACCCTCTCGGCCGATGAAGCGGCCGCTTTTATCCAGCATGGCCAAACTCTCGGCGTAAGCGGATTCACGCCGGCGGGGGCGGCCAAAGTCGTGCCGCGCGCCCTCGCCGCGCGCGCTCGCTCCGAACACGACGCCGGGCGTCCGTTCAAGGTCGCGATCGTATCCGGCGCCTCGACCGGCGACTCGCTTGATGGCGAGCTGGCTCGCGCCGATGCGATCTCGTGGCGCACGCCTTATCAGAGCAACAAGTCGCTCCGCGAAAGCATCAACGCCGGCCGCACCCGTTTCTTCGACATGCACCTTTCGCACCTCCAGCAGCAGGTGCGCAGCGGCTTCCTCGGCAAAATCGACTGGGCGATCGTCGAGGCCTGCGATGTGACCGCCAACGGCGAAATCGTGCTGACCTCCTCCGTCGGTGCGTCGCCGACCTTCCTACACAGCGCCGATAAAATCATCATCGAGCTCAATCGCTTTCATTCGCCGAATCTTCGCGGGTTTCACGACATCTATGAGCCGCGCGATCCGCCGTATCGCCAACCCATCCCGATCTTGCGTCCGTCGGACCGCATCGGCACGCCGACCGTGAGGGTCGATCCGTCGAAGATCGTGGGCATTGTCGAAAGCAACCTGCCCGACGAAACCGGCGGCTTCGAGCCGCCGGACGACACAACCGATCGTATCGGGCGCAACGTCGCCGAGTTCATTGCCGGCGAACTTCACGCGGGCCGCATCCCGAAGGAATTTCTCCCGATCCAATCCGGCGTGGGCAACATCGCCAACGCCGTCCTCGGCGGCCTCGGCGCGCATCCGGAGATTCCGGCGTTCGAGATGTATTCCGAGGTGATTCAAGACTCCGTCATCGGCCTCATCCGCTCGGGCAAGGTCAAGTTCGCCACCGGCACCTCGCTCACCATCGCCGCCGACGTGCTGCGCAAGTTCTACGACGACCTGGAGTTCTTCCGCTCTCGCGTGCTGCTGCGTCCGCAGGAGATCACCAATAACCCCGAAGTCGTGCGCCGCCTCGGTATCATTTCCGTGAATACGGCGATCGAGGTCGATATCTTCGGCAACATCAACTCGACGCACATCATGGGCACGAATCTCATGAACGGCATCGGCGGCTCGGGCGATTTCACGCGCAACGCCCATATCTCGATTTTCACCTGCCCGTCGTCCGCCAAGGGCGGCAAGATCAGCACGATCGTCCCGCTCGTCTCGCACATGGATCACAGCGAGCACTCGGTGCAGGTCGTCGTGACGGAAAACGGCGTGGCCGACTTGCGCGGCAAGAATCCCAACGAGCGCGCCCGCCTCATCATCGAAAAGTGCGCGCACCCGCAGTTCCACGACCAGTTGATGCACTACTTCGAGATGGCGAAGCACGGCCAGACGCCCCAGACGCTCAACCGCGCTTTTGCCATGCACGAGCAGTTCTTGCTGACCGGCGACATGCGCGAGACCTCGTTGGTCTAAACGCTTCTCCGCCACGGGTTCTTCGGCCCGTGGCGAACGGGGACGGCCTGCCGGAGGTGACTTTTACCTTGTCAGCGCGGAGACGCGGCCCTGCCTTGGCCGCACTCGTTAACTTTTCCCGCGTTCCTTTCGTTCTCCCTCATGGCGTCCAATTACACCGAAGACTCGATCAAGACCCTTTCGCCGCTCGAACACATCCGCCTGCGCCCCGGCATGTATATCGGGCGCCTCGGCACCGGTTCGCATGCCGAGGACGGCATCTACGTTCTTCTCAAGGAAACCATCGATAACTCCATCGACGAGTTCACGATGGGCCACGGCAAAAAGATCGAGATCGAACTCACCGACCGCACCTTGCGCGTGCGCGACTACGGACGCGGCATTCCGCTCGGCAAACTCATCGACTGCGTCTCGATCATCAACACCGGCGCGAAATACGACAGCGAGACGTTCCAGAAATCCGTTGGCTTGAACGGCGTCGGCCAAAAGGCCGTCAACGCCCTCTCGGTTTATTTCTCCGCTCAAGCGATTCGCGAAGGCGACACGCGCATCGTCGAATTCCAACAGGGCAAGCTCCGCAAGGATCACAAAACCCACAAGACCACCGAGAAGAACGGCACCATCATCGCCTTCACGCCCGACGAGGCGCTCTTCGGCAAAGACTT
>DFYA01000187.1:0-3680 GCA_002382525.1 Opitutaceae bacterium UBA4094 | reverse complement strand
CTCACCAAAAAACTCACCGGCGAACCGCTCTACCCGATGGCGCACCTCGAAGCCGAGGACATCGAGGTCGCGATCACCCACGGCGCGCACTACGGCGAAGAGTATTACTCGTTCGTCAACGGCCAGCACACCACGATGGGCGGCACGCACCTCGCCGCGTTCCGCGAAGCCTTCGTCGCGACCATCCGCAACTTTTTCAAAAAAGACTACGACGCCGCCGACGTGCGCCAGTCGATCATCGCCGCCGTTTCCGTGCGCGTGCAGGAGCCCGTCTTCGAGTCGCAAACGAAGACCAAACTCGGCTCCACCGACCTCGGTCCAAAGGGCCCGACCATCCGCCAGTTCATCGGCGGTTTCCTCCAGCAGCACCTCGACAACTGGCTGCATCGCAACCCCGAGTGTGCCGAGGCGATCAAGCGCAAGATCGAGGAAAGCGAGCGCGAGCGCAAAGAGCTCTCCGGCATCCGCAACCTCGCCCGCGAACGCGCCAAAAAAGCCTCGCTGCACAACCGCAAGCTTCGCGATTGCCGCGTGCACCTCGACTCCAAGGACAAACGTGCCGAGGACAGCGCGCTGTTTATCGTCGAGGGTGACTCCGCCGCCGGCTCGCTCACCTCGTGCCGCGATGTGCAGACACAGGCCGTCTTCGCGCTGAAGGGCAAACCGCTCAACACCTTCGGCCTCACGAAAAAAGTGATCTACGAGAACGAGGAGTTTCACCTCCTCCAAAGCGCGCTCAACATCGAGGACGGCATGGATGGCCTGCGCTACAACAAGGTCATCATCGCGACCGACGCGGACGTGGACGGCATGCACATCCGTCTGCTGTTGCTCTCGTTTATCCTGCAATTTTTCCCCGAGCTCATCACGCAAGAGCACCTCTACATTCTCGAAACGCCGCTCTTCCGCGTGCGCAACAAGAAGGAGACGCGCTACTGCTACAGCGAAGCGGAGAAACAAGCGGCGTTGATGAAGCTCGGGCAGAGCGCCGAGATCACGCGCTTCAAGGGCTTGGGCGAAGTGAGCCCGGCCGAGTTCAAGGACTTCATCGGCGAAAACATGCGCGCGGAGAAAGTCACCCTCGACAAGCTCCACGACGTGAACGGACTCCTCACGTTCTATATGGGCAAAAACACGCCCACCCGGCAGGAGTTCATCATCGGAAACCTGCGGGTGGAGAAGGATCTGGTTGAGGTTGGGTAGTAACTGTGCGAAACTTCGTGCGTTATTGGGTGCTTTAGATGTAGTCTCCTGTAGCTCCACGTGGTTTAGAGTAGTCTTGATCGGGTTTTATATTTGTGCGTAATTACGGGCGAAATGGCCCGTCCTCGCCAAGTTGAACCATCGGCCCTCTCGTTGCGTCTGCAATCCGGAGGGCCGCTGAGCGCGCAGGCGCTGGCGGCCTCGCTGCGGGTGGATCGGTCGAGTATCAGTCGCGCGTTGTCGCGTCCGGAGATCGCGCCGCATCTCGTGCGTCTCGGCACGACGCGCGGGACAAGTTACGCGTTGCGCCGCTCGGTGCGCGGGCTGGGCGACACGTTCGCGGTGCGCCGTGTCGATGCCGCCGGGCGCGCCCAAGACTGGGCGGAACTGGTCGCGCTTCACGGCGGATGGCAATTGCGTTGGGCCGATCCCGTGCGCGCTCCGGAGTGGGCGCCGGCGTTGTTTGGTTTGGGCGGCTATGCGGAAGGGTTTCCGTTCTTCCTCGGCGAGGTGCGACCGCAGGGCTACCTCGGCCGCGCGATCGGTCGCGCGTTGAGTTTGTCGCTCAACCTGCCGCCGGATCCGCGCATGTGGAGCGATGACGACACGCTGGTCTATCTTCAAGGCGCGGGCGACGACCTGCCCGGCGACTTGGTGGTCGGCGATGTGCCGTTGCGCCGCGTGCAAGACCATGTGCTGCATCCGCCCGAAACGCTTCCGGCCGACGCGCGCGCCGTGCGTTATCCCGAGCTCGCCCGTGCTGGCGCGACGCAGGAAGTGCCCGGTTCATCGGTGGAGGGCGAGCAACCGAAGTTCCTCGTCACGCTGGCGGAGTCCGACGGCGCGGCGACGCCGGTGCTGGTCAAGTTCACGGATGTGCTCTCCACGCCGACCGGACGCCGCTGGGCCGACCTGCTCGTCGCCGAAGCGCATGCGCTCACGATGCTTCAGGCCCGGGGCGAAGCGCACGCCGCGCCGCGCCTCCTTATGGCGGGTAACCGCTGCTTCTTGGAGACGCCGCGTTATGACCGCGTCGGCCTGCACGGCCGCCGCGGAGTGGTTTCGTTGCGCGCGTTGCACGACGCGTTCGAGGGCCCCGACGCGAACCGTTGGCCGGCGGTCGCCGCGCACTTGCGCGCGCGTGAGTTCATCGACGACGCCGCGCTGCGATCGATCCGGTTGCGACATGCGTTTGGCGAGCTGATCGGCAACACCGACATGCACTTCGGCAACCTCGCGTTTTGGTTGGACGACGCGCTGCCGTTTCGTCTGGCGCCGGCCTACGACATGTTGCCGATGCGTTGGGCGCCGACGCCTGGCAACGCGACGCCCGCGCCCGAGTTTGCGCCGACGCCGCCGCTCCCCGCCGACCGCGAGTTGTGGCTGGAGGCAGCCGTGTGGGCGGACGAATTCTGGCAACGCGTCGCCGCCGACGACCGTGTGTCGCCCGCCTTCACCGAAATCGCCAGTCGCGCCGGTGAAACGGTCGCCCGTCTTCGCCGCCACTTCGCCGGCTGAGGTGGGCTGGGGGTTAGGGGCGGGTATCTGGCGGTATGGGGCACGGGGCATAGGTGGCGACGCAACTTCGCCGTCTTTCAAGTCGTTGTCTATCGGGGTCTGGAACTGGCTTGGAGCCCCGCCATCCCGCGCGCGGGATTTCTTTTTCTTGTAGGAGCGGCTTTATGCCGCGATGAGAACCCTTCGCCAAGTTTCGCGGCGTCTCGCCGCCCCTTCCTCTCACGCACGCTGTCCCCCGACTTTCATTCGTAGATGCCCAATCGCAAAGATCCCAAAGACGACCAGCCGCAACTCCCGCTTAACCCCACGCCCGGCGCCGGCCCAGACGCTCCGTCCGCCGACACGCCCGCGGCGTCCGGTTCGTCAGACGCGCCTGACGCGGTCGATCTCACGGTGGCCGAGCCGGAGGCTCCGAAGACCAACGACAACGCTCCGCTCGCGCACTCCTACAAGGCGTGGTTCCTCGAATACGCCAGCTACGTCATCTTGGATCGCGCCGTTCCGCACATCGACGACGGCTTGAAACCCGTCCAACGCCGCATTCTCCACACCTTCTGGGAGCAGGACGACGGGCGCTTCCACAAGGTCGCCAACATCGTCGGCGCATGCATGCGCTACCACCCGCACGGCGACGCGTCCATCGGCGCGGCACTCGTCGGCATGGGCCAACGCGGCTACTTGGTCGAACCGCAGGGCAACTTCGGCAACCTCCTCACCGGCGACGATGCGGCCGCTCCGCGTTACATCGAGGCCCGCCTCACGCCGTTCGCGCGCGACGTGTTGTTTAATCCGAAGACCACCGTGTGGCAGTCCAGCTACGACGGACGCGCCAAGGAGCCGGTCACGCTGCCCGCCAAGTTCCCCATCGTGCTGCTCGACGGCGCCGAGGGTATCGCGGTCGGTCTCTCGACCAAGATCCTCCCGCACAACTTCAACGACATCTGCCGCTGCGCGATCAA
>DFYA01000272.1 GCA_002382525.1 Opitutaceae bacterium UBA4094 | reverse complement strand
CCTCGTTCAACCAGCTCCACGCCAGCACCGCCGCACCGGCGCTGCAGGGGACGAGCAACGTCTTCACGGTCTCGGCGGCCACCCGTCCCCTCACGTTTCCCTTCACGGAAACATGGGAGTCGGGCACCGCGTCCTCCGCATGGACGTTCAGCGGCACCCACAGCTATCGCACCCAAATCACCACCGCCCACAGTCCCCGCAGCGGCACGCGTCACCTCACGCTGGATACCAGCTTATACTCCACGTTCTCGCGCAACGAAGCCACGCTGACCCTCGACCTCGCCGGTCGCAGCGGCGTCGTGCTGAGCTTCTGGGCGAAGGGCTTCAACGAAGGCGCCCACGCCCCCGCCTCCAATCCCTTCACGAGCGGAGCCGATTTTGACGGCGTCGCCATCAGCGCCGACGGCGTCACGTGGTATGAGGTTCAGCCCTTGCGCTCTCCCGCCCTCACCAACGTATGGCAATCGTTCACGGTGAATCTCGACGCCGCCCTCGCTTCCCGAGGACTCGCCTATACCTCCGCCTTCCGCATTCGCTTCAACCGCTACGGCGACGACCCCATCACGTCGGACGGCATCGCCCTCGACGACATCTCGATCACCACGTCGTCCACCGGCGCCACCACGGTCGCCCTGCCACCCTCAGCATCCGAATCCGCCGCTCCCCTCACAGGCACCCTCTCCGTGGCGACCTCCCGCTCGACGGACACCGCATTCACCCTGACATCCTCGGCGCCCGCTAAACTCACGGTCCCCGCCGCGGTGACGCTCCCCGCCGGCGCGACGTCGGTCACCTTCACCGCCACGCCCATCAACGACACCCTCCTGGATGGCAACCACACGGTCACCGTCACGGCGACTCCCCCGGATATCTCCGGGCTCTTCGCAGGCGCCGCCACCCTCACGATCACCGACGACGACGCGCCCGCGATCACCCTTGCGGTCACTCCCTCCAGCATCGCCGAAAACTCCCCGCCCGCCACGGCCACGGTCACGCTCGGCACCGCCCCCGCCGCGCCCATCAGCCTCACGCTTTCCTCCAGCGATACGACCGCGGCCACGGTCCCCGCGACCCTCGCGTTCGAGCCCGGCCAAACCACCGCCACCTTCCTCGTCACGCCTATCAACGACACCAAGATCGACGGCCCGCAGACCACGATTTTGTCCGCCACCTATCCCGGCGCCGCCCCGGCCACGGCGTCGTTCACCGTCACCGACAACGAAACCACCACGCTCGCGCTCAGCGTTCCTTATTCGGTCGTCGAAGGCTCCTCCGGCACCGGCTCCGTTTCCATCTCCGGCACGTTGCCCACACCGCTCACCGTGGTGTTGACCAGCGCTAATCCCGCCCAGCTCACCGTCCCGTTCGCCATCTCCATCCCCGCCGGCTCCACGTCGGCGTCGTTTTTGGTCCGCGCGGTGGATGACGACGACACCGACGGGACGGTCAGCGTGGCGATCACCGCCAGCGCAACCGGCTTCACCAGCGCCACCCAGACCTCCCGCGCCACCGACAACGACCTCCATCATTTCACCTTCACCACGATCTCCACCAACCAGATCGCGAACCAACCCTTCACGGTGCAGGCGTATGCCCGCACCATCGACGAGTCGGCCGTCACCTTGAACGGCACTGTCGCGCTTTCCGCCCGTTCCAGCGCCGGCGCCCCGATTTCCGTCACCCCGGCGACCGTGACCTTTGCCGGCACCTCCGTCGCCACCTCCGTCACCGTTCAAACCCCCGCCACCGGCGCGACGCTTCACCTCGACAACGGCGCCGGCCGCACGGGCCAGAGCAACAGCTTCAATGCCGGCTTCGGCGCCGCATCGCGCATCGCGATCACACCCGTGGCCTCACCGCAGTTCGTCGGCGTCCCCAGTTCGGTGACGCTCACGGTGCAGGATACCTACGGCAACACCGTCACCAGCTTCGCCCAACCCATCGCACTCTCCGTGTCCGCCGTCCGCACCACGACCGGCACCGGGACCGCGATGACCGACGTCTTCCCATTCGTTCCTTTCGCCCGCTATCACCGCGCGCAGATGGTTTATACTCCGGCCGAGGTCGGACCCGCCGGGCAGTTGTCCGCGCTCGCCGTGCAAATCAAAAACCCGGCCACCGCCCCCATCCGCAATTTCACGATTCGCCTGAAACACGCCGCGTCCGCCGCTCAATCCGGATGGGACGCCGAGGGCTGGACGGTGGTTCACCAAGGTGACCTCACCCTGACGAGCGCCGGCTGGATCGAGTTCCCCTTCACCACCCCGTTCGCCTACGACGGCCGGAGCCACCTCCACGTCGATTTCAGCCATAACGACCCGACCGCCTCCAGCGGCTCTTCCGCCGAAATTTGGTGCACCAATCGAGGCTCCGGCGTCGCGCTCTACAGCAGCCGCCTCGACTTCGTCGGCGACCCGCTCACGTGGTCAGGCGCCGCGCCGTCCTTCTTGGTCAGCAGCCTCCAACCCAACCTTCGGTTCGCCCGAGCCGGCACCATTCCGGTCACGCCTGCAATGACGTCCGCGTTCGTCGCCGGCACGTGGACAGGTCCCGTTACGCTCCTCGCCGCTTCTTCCGTGCCCGTTGTGCTCAAGGCCACCAGCAACGCCCTCGTCGGCGAGAGCCTTCCGTTCTCCATTAACGCCAATGGCAACCTCGTGGTGACCCCGGACGCGCCCGTTATCATCACCGGTCCTCGGGGCGCCGATTTCACCGACCAGTCCCGCTCCTACACCCTCACCAACACGGGCCTTGCCAGCCTTACATGGACCATCCCGGCTCCGCCCGCCTGGCTCGTTTTGTCCACCACCTCCGGCACCTTGGCCGCCAATGATTCCATCACGGTGACGGCGACGCCCTCCGCTGCCGCCGCTTCGCTTCCCTCCGGTCGGCATTTCGCCGATTTGATCTTTATGGCCGATGACGCGCCCAGCACGGGCCGTCGCCTCGAACTCAACGTCACCGCGATCGGTGAACTGACGCTGGCTCCCGCCCCCGACTTCGAATCCACGGGCATGGTCGGCGGACCGTTCACCCCCGCGAGTGCGACTTGGTCGATCGCCAACACCGGCGATGCGCCTCTCGCCTGGACCGTAACGTCCGAGCAGGCGTGGGCCGCGCTTTCGCCTCCGTCCGGCACCCTCGCGCCCGGCGCCACGGCGTCCGTCTCCGTCGGCTTCACACCGGCGGCCAACGCCCTCCATGCCGGCGAACACGCCAGTGTGATCACCGTATCCACGACTGACGGTCGCGGCTCCGCCACCCGTCACGCCCGGGTTACCGTCCTCGCAGCGACCCCGCCGGTCATCACGACTCAACCGGCATCCGCCGCGATCTCCTACGGCGAAACCGCCGCGCTCAGCGTCACCGCCCACTCGCATTTGGCCCTTTCGTATCAGTGGTATCGCGGCACCACGGGTGACACGACTCAATCGATCACCGGCGCCACAGACGCCACCTTCACCCCGCCGGCGTTGACCGCGAGCACGTCCTACTGGGTTGCCGTTTCGAACGCCGCTGGCACCACCGCCAGCGATACCGCCACGCTCACGGTGAGCCCGCCCCCTCCCCCGGTCGTCACTCACCCTCCGATTCCGGTCTCCGCCTTCCCCGGCGAGAACGCCACGCTCCGGGTCACCGCGACCAGCGACACGACTCTCAGCTACCAATGGTATCGCGGCGCCTCCGGTGATACCACCGCGCCCGTGCCCGGAGCCACCGGCGATACCCTCATCAGCCCGCCGCTCTACACCCACACCACGTTCTGGGTGCGCCTTTCCAACCCCACAGGCTCCACTGACAGCCCGGCCGTCGAAGCCACCGTCCTTCCCGCTCGTTCACTCAACCTCTTCGCCAGCGGTTTCAATCACAACGGACAGCTCGGTGACGGCACCACCACGCTCCGCACCCGCCCGGTCCACGTGGCCGCCGACGTCGCCCAAGCCACCCTCGGCACCGCCCACGCCCTGTTCCTCAAGGCCGACGGCACCCTTTGGGCCACGGGCTCGAACAGCTTCGGTCAGCTCGGCAACGGCACCTTGGCCCAACGCCACACGCCCGTCCAAATCGCCACCGACGTCCGCTTCGTCACCGCCAGCCACAACCACACCGTCTTCCTCAAAACCGACGGCACTCTTTGGGGTATGGGCTCGAACGCCTCCGGCCAACTGGGCTCAGACTCCGACGCTTCCCTCCACACGGCTGTTCAAATTGCCGCGGATGTCATCCAAGCCGCCGCCGGCGCCGCCCACACCGTGTTCCTGAAGACCGACGCCACCCTCTGGGCCATCGGGGACAACACGCATGGCCAGCTCGGCGACAGCACCACCACGCCCCGCGCCACCCCTATCCTCGTCGCCACCGGTGTCGCCCGCGTCTCGGCCGGCGGATCCCACACCTTGTTCCTCAAGACCGACGGCACAGCTTGGTCGATGGGCCGCAACTCCGACGGCCAGCTCGGTGACGGAACCAACCTCAGCCGCAGCACCCCCGTCCCGATCGCGTCCTCCGTTTCACGTATCTCCGCCGGCGCACTTCATAGCATGTTTGTGAAAACCGACGGGACGCTCTGGGCGACCGGCGACGACTCGTGGGGCAAACTCGGCACCGGCCTCTACGCCAACCGAAATACGCCCACCTTTGTCACTACGGACGTGGACCGAGTCTTCGCTGGCCACAACCTTACGATCTTCATCAGGAACAACGGCACTCTCTGGGCCATGGGGAACAACACGTCCGGTTCCTACGGCAACGGCACCACGGCCGGCCGAGCTACCCCGCTGCAGGTGAACGTCGGCATCGCGGACGTCGCCGCCGGCAACTCCTCCAGCCTCCTCCTTAGCCCTCAGCCCGGCTTCATCACGCAGCCCGCCTCCGTCTTGATCCTCTCCGGCCAAGCGGCCACCCTCTCTGTCGTCGCCAGCGGCCCCGGCGCGTTTTCCTACCAATGGTATCAAGGCGCCTCCGGCGTCACCTCAACGCCCATCTCCGGCGCGACCGGCGCAGCCCTCACCACCCCGGCGCTCACCGCCACGACTGATTACTGGGTCCGTGTTTCCAGCCCCTTCGGCACGACCGATAGCATCACGGCCACCGTGTCGGTGAACTCCCCTCCGACACTCCTTTCCGCACCCGCGAACACGTCTGTCTTCCCAGGACGTAACGCCGTGTTCTCCGTCTCCGCCTCCGGCGGCACGCTTGCCTACCAGTGGTATCGCGGTCTCTCCGGCGACACTTCTCAACCGGTTCCCGGCGCCACCGGCTCCTCCGTGCTGACCCAACCGATTCTCTCCGACTCCTCCTTCTGGGTCCGCGTCACCAATGCCGCCGGCACGTTGGACAGCCCTGCTGCCGCCGTGACCGTGCTTCCCGCCGCCTTCGACCTGCTCGTCATGGGCAACAACGAATCTGGCCAACTCGGCAACGGCACGATATCCACCTCCCCCACTCCCACCCCGCAACCCCTCGCCTCCGGAGCCATTCAGGTCGCCGCCGGCTACGGCTTCAGTTTGTTCCTCAAGTCCGATGCCACCCTCTGGGCCACTGGAAATAACCAGCTCGGACAATTCGGCGCCGGCGACCAAATCAACCGCACCACCCCCATCCAAATCGCCTCCGACGTCACGACGATCGCCGCCGGCACTCATCACATCCTATTCATTAAAACGGACCGCACCCTCTGGGGCGCGGGCCGCAACTACGAGGGGCAGCTCGGCGATGACCTAGACCTTAACCGACTGACTCCGGCCCAGATCACCACCGATGTCGTGCAGATCGCCGCTGGTTACTACCACACGATCTTCCTCAAGTCTGACGGCACCCTCTGGTCCTGCGGATCCAACTACCACGGCGAACTCGGCGACGGCACCGAGGCCCACCGCGCCACACCCGTCCAAATCGCCGCTGGCGTGGCCTCCCTGGCCGCAAGAGCATTTCAAACGTTATTCGTGAAAGCCGACACAACCCTGTGGGCTGTCGGCGAAAACTCCAACGGGCAACTCGGCGACGGCGGCAGGTGGAACCGCACCGTCCCAATCCAAGTTGCGACCGGAGTGGCTTCGGTCGCGACGCAGTATGGCTTCACCCACTTCATCAAAACCGACCACACGCTTTGGGCCGTCGGCGGCAACTGGAATGGGCAACTGGGTGACGGCTCCACCGAGCAACGCCTGTCACCCGTCCAAATCGCCACCAACGCTTCCCAGGTTTCATCCGGTAACGGCTTCAACACCTTCGTTCAGGCCGATGGCTGGCTACGCAGTGCGGGACACAACGGCTTTGGCCAACTCGGCGACGGCACCACGATCACCCGACACAGCCATACCTACGTCGCCCAAGCGGCTGTGCAGGTCGCCACCGGCCACGACCACACCCTCTTCCTGCAAGTGCCCCCGCCGGTCATCACTCGCCAGCCCGACTCGATCACCCTTTCCCGCGGCCAATCCACCACCCTCTCCGTGGAGGCCACCGGCTCCGGGCTGCTGTCCTACCAATGGTATCGCGGCGCCACCGGTGACACCTCCCACCCGATCGCCGACGGCACCTCGGCCAGTTTCACCACGCCCCCGCTCACCACCACCACCAGCTACTGGGTCCGTGTAACTAACTTCACGTCCACCAACAGCGCCACCGCCGTCGTCACCGTGCTTCCC
>DFYA01000182.1:4583-6414 GCA_002382525.1 Opitutaceae bacterium UBA4094 | reverse complement strand
GCGATGAAGATCGAGCTGAACGAAACGGGTTCGTCGACCGCGCCGCAGAGCCTCCTCTTGCAACCCGCATGGGTGGACGGGCGTTCGCTGCAAAAAAGAGAGTGATTTCGGAGCAGCGCGCGGATCGTTAAAAACCGTGCAACGACAGGACCTCGCTCACGCGCACCGGGGTGCCGCGTTGCAGGCTCAGTTCCATGGCGTGCATGAGGGCGACCGTTTCGATGCCTTCGTCGAGGTCCGGCTCGGCTCGCACGCCGGCGTCGAGACAACGCGCGAAGTAGTCGAGGTAGTTCTGAAACTCGCCGGCGTGATGCATCGTGCCTCCAAAACGGAAATAGTAGGCGGCCCGGTCGTTGTAGTGGGCGATGCGTTCGCCTTCGCCGGCAAAGGTCGTCGCGTAGCGCAGTTCGTAGGCGTCCGCCTGACTCGCGCCTTCGGTGCCGCGCAAAATGCAGGTGACGTGGCTGTCGCGGTCGCTGGGCGGAGTGGGGGTCGAGTAACACCCGCTGACGCGGCCGATTTTCCCGTCCAACGAGCGCAGAACGAAGTGCAACGAGTCGGGGTGCGTGAGGCCCGCTGCGCGCCCCCGCGGGGTGAGCACGCCGTAACCGAAGACTTCTTCAATCGGGCCGAGATACCAGCGAACCAAATCGGCCGGATGACTGATGCCGCCGTAGAGCGGTTTGTAGCGGTCGATGGCGCGATGTTTGCCGAAATACCAGTTGTGGTCCGCGTGGTAATGCGCCTCGACGCTGAACACTTCGCCGTGTTTGCCGGCCTCGAAGTCGGCGCGTTGCCGCAGCATCGATTCGAAGAACCGTGAACTCTGCCCGACGAGCAGTTGGCGATTGGCTGCTTGTGCGGCGGCCTTCACGGCCTTGGCGTCGGCAAGCGTGTCGAACAGGGGCTTGGTGCAGATGACATGTTTGCCGGCCTGAAACGCCTCGATGCAGTGGCGGGCGTGAAACTGATCGGGCGTGTAGATGGCGATCGTGTCGATCTGCGGATCGTCGAGCATATCGCGATAAACGGTGGTGAAACCCGGCAGGTTAAACTCCTGTTGGCGGGCGCGGCACAGGTCTTCGCTGAGATCGCAAATGGCGCCGATGCGCCAGTGTTCGCTGCTGAGCGCGGCAGAGATGATGCTGCGACCCTCGCCGAGCCCGAGCACGCCGAGCGTGCGGACGTTGCCTATCGAAGATGCCGGGGCCGAAACGGAGGTAGGAGTCATGGAAAAAAGATACGCAGACGCGAGATCTCGGGAGGTTGCCTCGCGATTCGCCGGGCGAACAGGCGGCCGTCGGCTTATCGTAAAATGGAGCGAAAATCACGAGGGGGCGTTGGATCTTACCATAAGATGGGAGGATGCTTCAAAAGCGGCGGACAACGCGTCTGACTCTGCGTCGTTCAGCCCCGCCTGCGGCGCCCAGCGCCCGTCAACCCTTTGTTATCCCCTCAAAAATGAACCTTCGTTGCTCCTCCTCGCTTCTTCTCTCCACCCTCCTTTTTGGCGCCGGCAGCGCTTCGTTGTCCGCCGAGGTCGCGCTGTCGTTTGTCGGCGGTGATCTCGTTTCGTCGAACACACCGCTCGTTCGAATGACGGGGCCCGGAGAACGCCACGAAAAGGATCGAGCGTTGTCGCCGCCCAGCCAATACACCGGCCCGGTGTTTCACGGTGGCTACGGTCGCAGCAACAACGGCTCGGTGGACGACGCGTCCATTCGCGACAACTCCGGCGAGGACCGCCTCGACGTGCTGAACTTCACCGAAGGCGCCATCGGGCACGTGGATCAACTCTACGGGCTGGTGGTTTTCCGTTCCGACGCCTTTG
>DFYA01000182.1:0-4503 GCA_002382525.1 Opitutaceae bacterium UBA4094 | reverse complement strand
GAGTGGGGGACCAAAACCATTTCCGTCGGCGATCCGCGCAAGGTGCGTTGGACCCGCGCGGTCTTCCGTGGCGACACCACGTTCCTGACGGGTGAGCGTCCGCCCGCCTCGCCCGACTTCGACGCCGTCGACGCGGTGGGTTTCGTTTTCCACACCGCCGGCATGAAAGATTCCGAAAAGAACACCGCGCGGTTCATGACCGACATGTTCATCGTTTCGGCGAAGTGACGCTCCCGACAACGATCCCCGTGCGGCGGTCTTGTTGACGCGCCGCCTCTTCCTTTCCCCCAATTTCCCCGATGTTTTCCCATTCTGTAGGTTCTGTTGCTCATCACGTTCAACGCCCGCGCGCGACGTCCCAGCGATGGTTGGTGCTCGCCCTCGCCGGAGCCCTCGGCGCCGGTGTTCCGGCTCATCTCGCCGCGCAAACGGACGCCGCCTCCTCCGACGTGTCGGCCAATGTGATGATCCCGGCGGTCCCCGCGCCGCTCGGACAAGCCTTGCCCGACCTCGCGTTTTACGAGGCGCTCGCGCCCGACCTGCCCGGCCTGCAACCCGTCTATGCCGCCGTGCGCGCCAAGAATGTCGCGGCGGCCCAGCGCGCCTTCGCGGCCTACCTGCGCGGGAAAACCTACAACTCCGCCGCGCTCGACGTGCACCCGCGCAAATCGGCCGGCCACGCGACCACACCGGGGGGCGAAGCCGCCGCCGCGACCCGCATCACGCTGCTCGGTCACACGCAGGATTACAAAGGCTCGATCGACTGGACGAAGAACCCGACGACGTTCGCCGACTGGCTGCTGATGCTCAATCGACATGTGCACTGGGCCGACTTGGCCGAGGCTTATCGGCAGACCGGAAATCCGCGTTACACCAAGGCGTTCGTCGCGCAGTTCGATTCGTGGATGAAAGGCGCGCCGCTCCCCGGCGTCGTGGTCCAAACGCAAGCGCGCCAGATCTCTCGCGAGCACGGACACCGACGTCCCTTTGCGCCCGCGTGGCGCACCATTGAGGTCGGCGAGCGTCTGCGCGCCGCTTGGCCCAAGGCCCTCGGCGCGTTTCTCCAAGACCCCGCGCTGGATGATGCGACGCTCGTTCGTTTCGTCGCCGCGATGGCGCGCCAGGCGGATTTCCTCGTCGAATTTCAAGGCCCGCAAAACTGGTATTACATCGAGAGCGAAGGCCTGCTTCGCGTGGCCGCGCTGTTCCCCGAATTCAGCCGCGCGCAGGTGTGGCGCGACGAGGCCATCGGCCGCATCGAGCGCCAACTGAAGCTCGAAGTCTATCCCGACGGCGCGCACGAAGAGTTGACGTTCTGGTATCACGAAACGGTGCGCAGCGCGGCGGCCAACATGCTCGGCCTCGCGACCAAGCTCGGCTTTCCGCCTTCGGACGAAACGATGCGCAGTTTTGAACGCATGCACGAGGCCATGATGGCTTCTGTGCAACCCGACGGACGCCTGCCGCAGGTCAACGACTCCGACTCGCTCCCGGCCGCCTACATTCTGCAGGACGGCGCGCGTCGCTTCGGCCGCAGCGACATGGTTTACGTGGCCAGCCGCACCCGCTCAGGTGACGCGCCCGACTTCCTTTCCAAAGCGTTGCCGTGGGCCGGTTGGGCGGCGATGCGTTCCGGTTGGAGCGACCAGGACAATTTCTTGTTCTTCGAGGCGGGACCCTTCGGCGGTCACGCGCACGAGGACAAGCTCGGCTTCATCCTGTTTGGCCACGGCGAGTCCTTCGTGATCGACACCGGCCGTTCGGCCTACGGCGAAAGTGCGCAGCGTTCGTTTAACATCGGACCGAAGGCGCACAGCACGGTGCTCTTCGACGGCAAAGGTCAGTCGCGCCGCTTTTGGCGCGACGGTCGGCTCATGCGCACGAAGACCGAGGCCGAGGGCTTCGCCTTCGCCACCACCGAGTCGGTCGATTTTGCCACGGGCGCGTTCGGCGAACAGACCGACGAGTTCTTTTATGACGCGGCGCTTGGCTATGCGTTCATGGAGCAACGCCGCGTGGTGCTTTACCTCAAGCCCGACCGCTGGGTGGTGCTGGACACGTTTAAGGAGCGCTCCGGGCATTCCGAACTCGACCAGAACCAGTTGAAGGACTCCTCGTATGCGCCCGCACGGGCGACGACGCTGTTCCAGCTCAACGATCTTCCTCTCGAACTGAAGTCTGACGCGGGCCACCTTACGCTGGGTCGCACCGACGCGCCTCGCTTGAACCTGAGTTGGACCTTGCCCGAGCAGACGGCGGCGAAAGTCGTGCGCGGACAAGAGACGCCCGAGCTGATGGGTTGGCGTTTCCTCGGCATGCGTGAAGGCAACCGCGCGGAGCCCACGCCCACGCTGGTCCTGGATCGTCCGCTGCAGGGCAAGCCCGGCGCCTCCGGTTACCTGTTCTCCGTGGCGAAAACCAATGAGGCCACGCGCGACGAGCGCATCGTGTTGACGGCGTCGGAAGCCGACGGACACGTGTTCGAGCTGCGGAACGCGAGCGGCGTCTTCGCCGAGATCAAACTTAACGCGGACGCCTCGCAGCCCTTCACGTGGAAAGGCGAACAACTCAACGGCCGCGTCGTCATCGAATGGAAGGGCGAGCGCCGCGTGTTCCCGTGAAGCCGCGTCGCCGCACCCTGCTTGCCGGACTGCTCGCGATGGTCGGCGTGGCTGTAATGGCGGTCCGAGCGAGCGACGAGCCCACACCTTTCTTTCCGTTGCGCAGCCAGTTTATGGCGGCGGAGCGGCAAGACTGGCTGTCAGCGGGTTCGCAACCCGCGGGTCCGGGCGACGCCGTGGCGGTCGAGTGGGTGGATCTTTCCGCGTTGAGCGGTGAACGCTTTCTGCGGATCAATGCCGCGCAGGCCGGCGCCACGTGGTTGCTTCCGGTGGGGTGGGGCGGAACGGGAGAAGTGCGCTTGAGTTTACGTTCGCGTCAGCAGACCGGCGGACGCCTCGAAGTCGTTGATACCGCCGGCGCGGTCATCGCGCACCGTTCGCTGCAACCAATCACCGAGTGGGGCGATTTTTCGTTGTCGTTGCCCGTCGGTCAGGGAGCGGACGCCGGCGGAGCGCAGCTCGTGTTTAAGTTGAACCAGCCCGGCGCGTGGGAGCTGCGCGCTTTGCATTTTCACGCCTTCGACCAAGCCGCGTGGCGCGCGTCGGTGGAGGCTCGCGAGGCGCGCGGCGGACGTCCGAAAAACCTGCTGCCCATCTCGCGTTTCGCCCTCGGGCTGCCGCAAGGCTGGACGGTGGACCGCGACAGCTCGCTCGGCGACGCGTTGCAGCTGGATGCCGACGCCGCCGTGGTCGGCCCCTCGGGTGCGCCGGCCTTGCGAATCGTAGCCGCGCACGACGGTTGGCTGCGTTCACCGGCATTCAACGCATGGCCAAACGCGACGCAGCCCGAAGCCGGCCTTCCGCACGGGGCGGCGTTGCGCGTTCGCGGCGCGGGCGCGGGACAACTGCGCGTGCTCCAAGGCACGCGCGTGATTGCCCGTGAGCCTTTCACCGCGAGCGACGATTGGACGACGGTCTCGGTCGCCTTCGATGCGCCCGCAATGGAGGAGGCGCTCGCGCTGGAACTCCACTGGCCGGCTCAGCTATCCGGCCTCTGGATCGACGCCGTGCAGGTCGCGCCCGGCCCGGTCGAGATGTTTGTCGGACGCGGTGCCGCCGAGGTCGCGCTCGCTTCGCCCGTTCGCCAGGCGCTGCACCTGCCCGGTTCACCGTGGCGTATCCAGTATTTAGTGACGGGTGCGTCGGTAGGCGACCGCTTGCAGTGGACGCTGCTCGATCTCTACGGCCGCCGCGTGGACGGATCGAACACCCTCGGCGCAGGGGAAGTTGGTCGTGCGGTGGAAATGGATTTGCCGGATGCTGGCATCGCCCAACGAGGCAGTTTTCGGTTCAACGCTTGGGTTGTGCGCGCCGAGTCCGGCGAGGTGATCAGCCCGGTGGCCGAGCAGATCGTGCATCGTATTCCGGCGCCGCGCCACGGGAACGACACTGCGCCGCAGTCGCAGTTTGGCGTGCACGTGTTGCCCACCAGTCAGCACCTATATTTGGCGAAGACGATCGGCATGAACTGGGCGCGTCTCCACGGCCCCGGCACCGAGATCAACTACTGGTTCGACGTGGAGCCGAAGCCGGGCGAATGGACGCTGTTGCCCGAGCGTTTGCAGCGCTATCGAGACGCCGGATTCAGCGTGCTCGGTAAGTTCACGACCGCACCGCGCTGGGCCTCGGGACAAGCGGAGGCGGTTCATTCCTATTTCGACATGTTTGTCGCCCCGCGCGACCTCACCGCGTGGCAACGCTACGTAAAAAAATTACTCCAGTCCTACGGCTCGCAGATCGATGTGTATGAAGTGTGGAACGAGCCGTGGCTGGACAAATTCTTCAGCGCCCGCGTCGAGCGCGGTCCCGAGGGCCAGCACGTGTATATCGGCCTCCCCGATCCGGCGGCCGCCTATGCAGACCTCACTCGCGCCACCCGTGA
>DFYA01000079.1 GCA_002382525.1 Opitutaceae bacterium UBA4094 | reverse complement strand
TCGCGGACGCTGCAAACCTCCCCGCCCCTCCGCAACCCCGTTCCGCTTACCACATCCCTCCGATTTCCGTGTATTCAGTGTGTTCCGTGGGCCCCCCTCCGACTCATTGCGTCTCCTCGAAACCGCATACCGCTCCCTGCGTCTCGTCGTTGAACTTCCCGCCCACCCCCCACACGTTACCGCCTTCGCCCCCATGAGCCGCTCCCGCCCCACCCTCTTCCTCGCCACCGGCGGCGTGCTGCTTCTTCTCGTCCTTTTTCTCCTCACCCACCGCCGCCCTTCGCCGCCCCCTGAACCCGTGGCCCTGAACATGAGCTCAGGGAGTGCGTCCCCGCACACTCTCGACTCCCGCGCGCTCCGCACCGCCTCCGATCTTCTTCCGCCCACCGACATCGACGACCCGTCCCAAGCCGACTCCGTCGCCGCCCTCTCCCAAAAGCTAGCCACCCACCTCACCCGCCCCAACACCCGCGCCCACGAGGCGATCCTCGTCTTCAAAAACGCCGACGGCTACCGGCGCTTCCTCGGCCACGCCGCCGAATCCGGCGTCATCGTCGTCGCCCAAATCGATCCCCTCAACATCGTCCGCGTCCGTATTCGTGCTTACGATACGTTCGCCGCCCGTCTCGTCGCCCGCGCCGCCGACTTCGGCGGAGTCTCCGCCAACGCCTTCATCGAGTTCCCCCCGCCGCCTGCCGCTCGCGCCACCGGCCCCGCCTTCGGCGTCGGCGATGCACTGCTCCCCTCCGTCGGCCTGCCGGCCCACACCGACACCTCCGACTGGGGCCGCGGCGTCACCATCGCCATCCTCGACGGCGGCGCCCTCCCGCACCCGACGTTGGGCGCCCGCCTCCGCTACCTTGATATCGGACTCGGCTACGCCGGCACCGGCACCTCCGGCCAACATGGCACCGCAGTCGCCGCCCTCGCCGCCGGCGCCTCCGCCGACACTCCGGGCCTCGCCCCCGCCGCCAGTCTAATCAGTATCCGGGTGTCGGATACCGATTCCAAGAGCGACGTCTTCACCGTCACCCAGGCGATCGTCGCGGCCGTGGACGCCGGTGCCCAGGTGATCAACCTGAGCCTAGGTGGCTACTCCACCTCTTCCGCCCTCGACCGCGCCATCGCCTACGCCACCGCACGCGGTGTCGTGCTCGTCGCCGCCGCCGGCAACGACGGAGCCTCCCGCCCCACCTGGCCCGCCGCCGATCCCCGGGTTGTCTCCGTCGGCGCCACCGATGCCACCGGACTCCTCGCTCCGTTTTCCAACTCCGGCCCGCACCTCCATCTCACCGCCCCGGGTGTCGGCATCCAAACCGCCGCCCCCGACAACGGCAGCACCGTGTTCAGCGGCACCTCCGCCAGCGCGCCGCTCGTGACCGGAGCCATCGCCGCCCTGATGTCGCAGACGCCCGGCCTCACCGCCGCCCGCGCCGTCGAGATCCTCAGAAACCACTCCGCCGACGGCGGCGCTCCGGGCGCCGATCCCGATTACGGTCACGGCACCCTCGACCTCGGCTGGGCGCTCGCCCGCAACGACCTCAATCGGCTCGACGCCGCCGTATCCGGTCACCACTACAACCCCGACACCGGCGCCCTCGAAATCGTTCTCCAAAACCGCAGCGCCCGCCCCGCCACCCAGCTCACGCTCACGATCGAACTGAACGGCAACACGTCCACCCGCGCCATTCCGGTGCTCTCTCCCGGCCAATCCCTCGCCGTGCCCGTCCCCTTCAACGCAACCGCCACCGGTTTGACGCTCCGCACCCGCCTCGACCACCCCGAAGGCATCACCGACGCCGTGCCCGCCAACAACACCCGCGCCACCCGCCTCGAACTCCCCAGTCGCTAATCCCCCGAGGCTCCCCCCGGCATCTCCGCCTTTCGTGTGTTTAGTGTGTTTAGTGGTTAAAACCTCCAAACCGATTCTTCCGTGTGTTCAGTGTGTTCCGTGGGCACCTCGACCCGTATCCGCCTCCGCATCTTTGCGCCTTTGCGTTAAAATTTCTCTCTGTTAACGCTCGCGGCTCCCATGCTCTCCGGCTTCGCCCGCACCGCCGCCATCCTTGTCGCCTTTCTGCTCGGCGCGCTCCTACCGCAGGCGCACGCCGCCGCCGACGCCATCCAATGGCTCATAATGGGCATGCTCTTCCTCGTGTTTCTCGGCACACAATGGACCCTGCAAAGTCTCCATCGCAGCCAACTCGTTCTCCTCGCCGCCAACCTCGCCATGGCTTTCGTCGGACTCGGCCTCGGATGGCTCATCGGCGGACGCGACGTCGCCCTCGCCGGGTTCTTCGCCGGCATCGCACCCACCGCCGCCGCCGCGCCGGTGATCATCAGCTTTATGCGCCGCGACGTCGCCTACGTAACCGCGACGTTTGTGCTCACCAATGTCGTCATCGCCGCCCTCCTCCCGCTCCTCCTGCCATGGGTGCTCGGATCCTTCGACACCACTCTCTTCACTCGCATCGCCGGCAGTGTCGCCCTCCTCATCTTTGCCCCGCTGGCCCTCGCCCTGCTCCTCCGCCGCATCCATCCGCCCGCCCAACTCTGGCCCGCGCGCCTCCGCGACCTCTCCTTCGGTGCGTGGATGCTCACCCTCTTCCTTGTGATGGCCAACGCCTCCCACTTCCTCCGCACGCAAGCCGACGTCTCCCGCCTCGTCCTCCTCGAAATCGCCGCCGTCACCCTCCTCATCTGCGTCGCCAACTTCGCCCTCGGACGCCTCATCGGCGGACGCGCCTTCCCCGCCGAAGCCAGCCAGTCCCTCGGACAAAAAAACACCAGCTTCACCCTCTATCTCGCCCTCGCCTACGCCAGCCCCTTGGTCGCGCTTGGCCCCACGTGTTACATCCTCTTCCACAATCTCTGGAACAGCTGGCAACTCCACCGCGTCCACCGCCAAAACCATTAAAGCCCCCCCCCTTCCCCTCCTCTTTTCCCCTTCGCCCCGCCTCCGTTCGTTCTCGTCAAATCCCCCGTCCCCGTCCGTTCCGATTTCCGTGCCTTCCGTGTGTTCCGTGGGCCCCCCTCCGACAGATCCCTCTCGCGCTCGCCACCCCTGCTGCCCCGTCGCTCCGCCTCCGTGGCCTCTGTGCCCCCTCCTTCCGCCTCTGTGTCACCAATCCGATTTCTCCTTCGCGTCCCTTCGCGCCCCTTCGCGGTTAAAATATGCCGCCTCGTTTCGCGCACCGCCCAAACCAGTTGCCCCGCCTCCGCTTCCGCCAATAGTCCCCGCCAACGTCCACCTCGTCCCTCCCATGGTCCCATCGCCGCCCGCTCCCCATCCCTGGAAATTCTTCCGCATCGGCGGTCTCGACCAAGTCGCCATCGAAACCGGCGCCGATCTCCTCGCTCTTAAAGACCTCGACCAAAAACTCTGGGTCGCCCTCAGCTGCCCCGTCAAAGGCCTCGAACTCGACGAACACACCCTCGCCCTCCTCGACACCGACAAAGACGGCCGCATCCGCGTCCCCGAGATCCTCGCCGCCATCGACTGGGCCGCGCGCCACCTCAAGGACGTCGGCGATCTCCTCAAGGGTGCCGACACCCTCCCGCTCTCCGCGATTAACGACCAGACGCCCGACGGCCGCCGCACCCTCTCCTCCGCCAAAGCCCTCCTCCGCGGCCTCGGCAAACCCGACGCCACTTCCGTCACCCTCGCCGAAGCCGACGACACCGTAAAACTCTTCGCCTCCACCACCCTCAACGGCGACGGCGTCATCACCCCCGAAACCGCCAACGACGAAGCCACTCGCCAGGTCATCGCCGACATCATCGCCACCGTCGGCGGCACCCCCGACCGCTCCACCAAGATCGGTATCGACCAGGCCCGCGCCGACACCTTCTACACCGCCGCCGTCGCCTGCATCGACTGGCTCGCCAAAGGCGCCTCGCCCGAGGTCCTCACCCTCGGCGAACACACCGCCGCCGCCTCCGCCGCCATCAAAGCCCTTCGCACCAAGGCCGACGACTTCTTCGCCCGCACCCGCCTCGCCGCCTTCGACGAGCGCGCCCTCGGTGCCCTCAACCGCTCCGAAGGCGCCTACCTCGAACTCGCCGCCAAAGACCTTTCCATCTCCGCCCAGGAAGTCGCCGAGTTCCCCCTCGCCCGTGTCGAGGTCGGCAAACCGCTCCCCCTCTTCACCGCCGTCAACCCCGCCTGGGCCGCCGCCCTCGCCAAACTCCACCGCGACGCCGTCACGCCCATCCTCGGACCCGACAAGACCGAACTCACCGAAGCCGACTGGACCGCCCTCAAGGAAGAAGTCGCCGCCTACGACGCCTGGCTCGCCACCAAAGCCGGCGACGTCGTCGAACCGCTCGGCCCCGATCGCATCAAAGCCATTCTCGCCGGCAACACCCGCGAGACCGTCAACGCCCTCCTCGCCCAAGACCGCGCCCTCGAACCCGAATTCAACGCCCTCCACGGAGTCGAACGTCTCATCCGCTATACCCGCGACTTCCGCACCCTCCTGCGCAACTTCGTCAACTTTTTCGACTTCTACTCGCCCGACAACCTCGCCGTCTTCCAAGCCGGCATTCTTTACCTCGACAGCCGCAGCACCGAACTCTGCGTGCAAGTCACCGCCCCCAGCCCCCTCGCCGCCTCCAGCAACGCCTACCTCGCCTACTGCGACCTCCGCCGCGCCGGCGCGACCATGAAGATCGTCGCCGCCTTCACCCAAGGCGACAGCGACTACCTGCGCGTCGGCCGCAACGGCCTCTTCTACGACCGTCGCGGACGCGATTGGGACGCCACCATCACCAGCATCGCCGACAGCCCCATCAGCGTCCGCCAAGCCTTCTGGTCGCCCTACAAAAAAGTCGCGCGCTTCGTCGAAGACCAGATGGCGAAGTTCGCCGCCGCCAAAGAAAAAGCCGCCGACGCCTCTCTCATCGCCGGCGTGACGACCACCACGGTCGGCGCCCCCGGCGCCCGGACTCCCGACAACAAACAGGTCGCCTTCGATATCGGCAAATTCGTCGGCATCTTCGCCGCCATCGGCCTCGCGCTCGGCGCCATCGGCGGAGCCCTCGCCGCCGTCGCCACCGGCTTCATGCGCCTCACCTGGTGGCAGATGCCGTTGGCCGTTTTCGGCGCCCTCATGATCGTGTCCGGCCCATCGATGTTGCTCGCCGCGCTCAAGCTCCGCCAGCGCACCCTGGGTCCGATTCTCGACGCCAACGGCTGGGCGATCAACGGACGCGTCAAGATCAACATCCCCTTCGGCACCCGTCTTACCAAACGCGCCCGCCTCCCCAAGGGCGCACGCCGCAGCCTCACCGATCCCTACGCCGACAAAGCCGCCGCTCGTCGCAAAACGCTCCTTTGGATTCTCGTCCTCGTGGCCCTCGCCGCGTCGATCTATATCCGCCACGAACGCGTGCAAACCGGCCGCTACTTCTGGCAGCCGCTCCCCGCCGCCTCCTAATCGTTCTCCTCCGACCTCCTTTTTCTTTCCTCTTAATCTTTCTCTTTCTCCCTCCGCCCCGCGCCGAACGAGAAAGATAAAGAGGAAAGAACCCCGGAGTCCCCGCTCCCCCTCCGTCCTCAGGTCTCGGGTATCAGCCCTCAGGTCTCCCTTCCTCCGCCGCCCTTCACACCACCCGATCCACCATCGCCTCCCCGCCCTTCTCAAACGCCGCGAGGTTCGCCAGGAAATGCTTCACCAGCGCGACATCCTGATCGCTGCGCCCGCCCGCAGTATGTGGTGTCACAAAACAATTCGGCGCCGTCCACAACGAGTTCGACGGCGGCAGCGGCTCCTCGGCAAACACGTCGAGATAAGCCGCGCCCAAGCGCCCGCTCTCCAGCGCCTGCACCAGCGCGCGTTCATCAACCGTCGTGCCGCGCCCGATGTTATAAAACCGCGCCCCCGGTTTACACGCCGCCAGCCGACGCGCGTTCACATAGTTCCGCGTGCCTTCGTTATCCGGCAGCAAGTTCACGACATGGTCCGCCTCGGACAGCACCGCCGTGACCTTTTCCTCCGAGATCACGTAAACCCCGCGCTCGCTGTGCGCCTTCCGCCGCACCGCGTAGATCTTCATCCCAAACGGAGCCAGCAACTCCGTCAGCCGCCGCGCGATTGTTCCGTATCCAAGAAGCAATACCGTCTGCCCGTTCATCAACACCGACCCCGCGCGGTGCTCGAAAAACTTCCACTGCTTGTCGCCCAGTTGCTCCTGGTGTGAAGCGAGCAACTGACGCCCCAGTGCCAGCATCATCGCGAGCACATGTTGCGCGCACGGCTCCGCAAACACCGTCGAACTCGTGGTGAATGCCGAGCCTCGCCCCTCGAACCCCTCCAAAAACTCCGGCGTGTCGTAGCGCCCATAGCCCGCGCTCGTCACCGCAACCCACTTGATCCGCTCCCGCCGCAAACACTCCGCCGCCTCCGGTTGACCAAACACCACGTCCGCCTCCGCCA
>DFYA01000011.1:339-6138 GCA_002382525.1 Opitutaceae bacterium UBA4094 | reverse complement strand
CTCCCTCTCAAATTGAGCCGGCCAAACCGGATTATGGGGAACGACTTCGATTTTCATTACTGCCAATCAGACCAGCCATGCGGGCCTAGCGAGGATGGAGTTTCAGGATACGGATGAACCAAACAAATACCGGCGGCTCACCGCAGTGTGATACATCGTCTCGTCCGGACCTTTCGGCAGTTCAACCCCGCGCCTTCGCCCTACCTCCCGTTTTCGTCCGGCACTCCGCGCACGTTCCGAACAACGTGACCTCGCATCCTTGGGCCTCGAAGCCCGCCGGCACTTCGCACATCGCAATCACGTCCGGCGTTTCGCCCGGCAGATCGAACACGCCCTCGCATTTGAAACACACGAAGTGCGGGTGATGCCGCGTCGACGGCTTTTCATACCGCGGAGGCTGTCCAGGAAACACCACGCGCATCAAGGCCTGCTCCTCCACCTGCTCCTGCAGATTCCGGAACACCGTGCGCAACCCCAGTCGCGGCGTGCCCTTGCGCGCGATTTCCCACACCTCCTCCGCCGTCAACGGACCTCTCGCGTCATCGAGCACCGCGGTGATCGCGGCGCGTTGACGCGTGGCATTATGGCGTTTGGCGGATGTCGGCACTCGCTCCGATAAACCCGCGTCGCCCCCGACCGTCAACCGCCGCAAGCATTTCTGCTATCCCCCGGGAATTCCCCTAATTTGGCAGTGCTATGCCATTTTCAAGTTGCGCCACGCCTCACCCGGCCGGCATCAACGCGCCGCACATGAACTCCCTCGTTCGTCTTATTCCCGGCTTCGCCCTTGTCTGCGCCGCCTCCTCGTTATCCGCGCTCACCATCGATTTTTCCGATGTGAGCACCACGATCCCGCCCGCGCAGGCCTACACCGGGCCGGGCGGAGGCGTTTACTACAACGGCTCCGATTCCGCCGGCGGCTTCACCAGCAACGACGCCCACTTCGCCAACTCTTATAACCCCTCCTGGGGCTCCTGGACCGGCTGGTCCTACTCGACCACGAGCGACTCCACCACCGCCGGCTGGGACAACCAATACAGCGCCTTCCCCGGCGCGCACACGCCCGGCACGCCCTACGGCGTGGCCTACGTCTCCGGTTTCGCGTCCAACACCATCACGCTGCCCACCGGCATCGACACGCCGCTTGCTCTCACGCTCACCAACTCCACCTACGCCTACCTCTCGATGCTCCACGGCGACGGTTTCTCCAAGCGGTTTGGCGGCGCCTCCGGCAACGACGCCGACTGGTTCCTTCTCACGATCTCCGGCAGCGACGCGTTGGGCAGCTCGCTTGGCACCGTTGATTTTTATCTCGCCGACTTCCGCTTCGCCGACAACGCCCTCGACTACATCGTCTCCGATTGGACGACCGTCGATCTCTCCGGCCTCGGCTCCGGCGTGCGCACCCTCAACTTCGCGCTCACCTCCAGCGACAACGGCCTCTACGGCATGAACACCCCGTCCTACTTCGCCTTGGCCAACGTCACCGCCGTGCCCGAGCCGTCCGCCTTCGCCGCGCTCGCCGGCATCGCCTCCCTCGCCTTCGTCGCTATCCGCCGCCGCCGCGTATGAAAACGCTCGCGCTCTCCACAGGACTCCTCCTCGCGTCCGCCCCGCTCGTCGTCGCCGGCCCCTACCCCGGCGCGGCCGGAACCACCGGCTCCGACGCGATCCACATGAACGACTCCGCCTTCGTCGCCTGGGCGACCGGCGTGTCCGAACTCGTGCGCGGCTACGCCGACATCGCCAACCCCGACCTCGGCTACGCCTCCTTCGGCTCCGGCTCCGACGCCCTCGGCCCCGTGGGCGGGGACACCTCCGACGACGTTTACAGCACCGTCAGCCTCGGCGACGGCGGCTGGATCACCCTGACGTTCGACACCCCGATTCGCAACGGCGAGGGGTGGGACTTCGCCGTCTTCGAAAACAGCTTCAGCGACACCTTCCTCGAACTCGCCTTCGTCGAAGTCAGCTCCAACGGCACCGACTTCTTCCGTTTCGACTCCGTCTCGCTCACACCCGTGACCACCCAAATCGGAGGCTTCAGCCACGTCGACCCCACCAACATCCACAACCTCGCCGGCAAATACCGCCAAGGCTACGGCGTCGGCTTCGACCTCGCCGAACTCTCCTTCGTCGGCGCCGCGCTGGATATCAACGCCGTCACCCATGTGCGCATCATCGACGTGGTCGGCACCATCGACCCCACCCACGCCCGCTACGATTCGTTGGGCAACATCATCAACGACCCGTATTCGACCCCGTTCAGCACCGGCGGCTTCGACCTCGACGCCATCGGCGTTCGCTACGAGGCGGTCCCCGAACCCGCCTCCGTCGCGTTCCTCGCCGGACTTTCCTGCGTATCGCTCGCATGGATACGTCGCCGACGCCGCGTCACGTGAAACGCCGCCGCGCCTTCACGCTCGTCGAGCTGCTCACGGTCCTCGCGATCGTGGGCATTCTCGCCGCGCTGATCATGCCCGCGATCTCCCGCGCCCGCGACGCCGCCAAAAGCACCGCCGGCTTGAGCAACCTCCGCCAACTCGCCCAAGCCAACCTCGCTTACGCCAGCGATCACCGTGGACAATTCTGCCCCGCCACCTCGTTCAACAACCGTCGCCGCTGGCACGGCGAGCGCGCGAATTCCAGCGCGCCCTTCGACCCGACCAAGGGTTTTCTCGCGCCCTATCTCGGCCAAAGCGGCCGCGTGAAACTCTGCCCCCGGTTCGACGACCTCGACCAGTCCGCGACCTCCTTTGAACTCGGCACCGGCGGCTACGGCTACAACAGCGCCTACATCGGCGGCACGCCGCTGGATTGGACCATCCCCAACTTCCTCCAACGGCTCCCCAACCCCGCGCGCACCGTGATGTTCGCCAGCACCGCCTTCGCCGTCGCCAGCGGCCCCCAGGAATACCCCTCCACCGAGCCTTACCAATCGCTCGCCCCGTCCGGCCAGCCCAACGGCGCGCTCCAACCGAGCACCCACTTCCGCCACGACGGCAAGGCGCACGTCGCCTGGTGCGACGGTCGTGTCACCGCCGAGTCGCCCAACGCCGCTGTATCCACCAATTACTACGGCGGAGACAACACCCGCCACCACATCGGCTGGTTTGGCCCGACGGACCACAACGGCTACTGGAACCCCAGCTACCCCGAGTGGTAAAACCTCCGCTCGCCCGCCCCCGGCAGACACCCGCTTGACGGCTCTGTTAATGTGACGGCGGTTTCATCTCACATGCGTTGTCCCCGCTCACTCTCCCGCCCCCCTGCGCCCTGGATGCGCGTGTGGGCGGCCGCGTGCGCGGGCTTGATCATGCTGCTGACGGTCGCCGCGCAAAGCACCGACGTGCATGCGTGGCTCCACGCCAAGAAAGCGACCGAGTCCGCATGCTCGCACGGCGACGGGCACACGCACCACGCGCACCACAACGACGAGTCGTCCGCAGACTCCGATCACGGCTGCGGCGTCACCCTCTTTGCTCAAGGCATTCTGGCCTCGGCCACGCACCTTGAGACCACACGCCCCATTGACCGTGCACGAGCCGCCCACGCGGTCGTGCCCGAATGGATCGCCCCGGACGCCTCGCGCCACCTGCTCCCGCAGCCCCACGCACCCCCGGCCCTGGCGTAACCTGAGCCTTCCCTTCAGGCGGTCTAGAACCGTAGTCCGGGAATTTCCCTGCGCCTTGGTTTGCCTCCCGTAGGCCGCGAGCAAGCTCGCGGCCCGACCCGTGCGCTGAAGCACGCGTTGCCCCCGCACACGGCAGAACCGGCACCTCGCTCAAAGACCTAGCCCGATCCCGTCGTCGCCACGCGCTCTCGCGCACCGGGCCACCACGACGTTGTTCACCCATCCAGCCGGAGGTCCGCCCGCGCTTTTTTGCGCCAATGCGAACACCTCCCACCCACCCGTCAGCAATCCCTACCATGAATTTTCCGTCTTCGATTCCATCCCTCCGCACCGCGTTCGTCGCGGCTGCATCCCTCCTCACATTCTTCGCCTCCCCCGCCTCGGCGCAGGACTATTACTCTGGTGGCCACGGCGACATCGGCGTGGGCTACGCACCCGGCGAAACCACCTTCACGCCCCACTGGCACCTTGGCGGCGGCGCTCTCGTCAACGGATCCCCGCTCGCCACCGAGGAGGAATACGCTCCCGGCGACCTCATCGCTTGGACCACCGCCACGTTCGCCGCGCCCTCGGGCTCCGACACCTGGCTCGGCGTCACGCCCGGCACCACCGTGTTTCGTATGGGCACCACCTCCTATCAGCCCAACCTGGGCTGGGCGACCGAGGAAGCCGGCGCGGAAACCGTCTGGTCCAACGGCACGATCAACATCAGCCTCACCGGCTGGAGTAATACCAACCCCGGCCACTTCGCGCTCGTNNAACAGCTGGAACTTCGACGTCGAAGTCGGCCACGCCCACGCCACATGGTATTTCGACCACGCCGGTTACTACGAACTCTCGTTCACGTGGACCGGACTCTACGTCGGCGCCGAAGCACCGCCCGAAGGCATCGCCGTAACCGGCACTGGCACCTTCGGCTTTCAAGCCGGCGCGATCCCCGAGCCCGCTTCCGCCGCCGCGCTGGCAGGCCTTTTCGCCCTCGGTGCCGTTGCGCTCCGCCGCCAACGTCGGGCCTGAGTTCCCGTGCGCCTTCTCCGCACATCGCTCCGCCCGCTTCGTGCTGAAAGCGTGGGAAGCGAGCTTGCTCGCGATCTCGTCTGCTCCGCATCGCGAGCGAGCTCGCTTCCCACATCGGACTCCCATCGAAGCCGGCTCCGCCATAAGCGCGGGTTCACCCTGGTGGAACTGCTGACCGTGATCGCCGTCATCGGCGTCCTCGCGGCCATCGCCATCCCGGCGATTGGCCATGCCCGCGTGGCGGCCAACCGATCCCAGTGCGCCTCCAACATGCGCCAGATCGGCCTCGCCTTGCTGGGCTACGCCGCCGACCACCGCGGCGCGCTCCCGCCGACCACCCACACCACCGCAGGCTTGGGGATCGACGGACGCTACGAGAGCTGGATCTACAAACTCTCCCCTTACCTCGGCGACACCGATGCCGTTCGCATCTGTCCCGCCGATCGAGAAGAGCGTCAAAAACGCATTCGCGAAAACGACGGCCTCACCAGCTACGTGCTCAACGACCTCATCTTTGATCCCGAAGACGGCGCCCCCGCTTACAACAACACCCGCGCGATCCCGCATCCCTCCCGCACCATGACGCTCTTCGTCGTCTCCGACGACCGCACCATCAATCGCGGCTGGGATCACGCGCATTGCGGAGACTGGAACTCGTGGCCGGCGATTCTCGCCGACATCGAACCGGACCGCCACCGCGCCGGCGACCGCGCCGCCAACCGCCTCAAAGGCTCCGCCAACTACCTCTTCATCGATGGCCATGTCGAAAACATCGACGCTCGCGAAATGAAGGCCCGCGTGGATTCAGGCCGGAATCCCGGCGCCATACCGCAGTAACGCGCATCGTTCGTTCCAGCACGCCGACGTGCCTCCACCCGAGGCGCGCAGCCCGTGGCGTGCCCAAATCTTTCCGACCGCAGGGTCGGTCAACCAAACCCAACCACACAAAAACAAGATGACCTCCGTATCGTCCCTCAAAACATGGGCTCGCTCCCTCGCGATCCTATCTATCCTCACCCTCGCCGCCACCGCGCAGACCGTCGCGCCGTCGTTTCACCTCGCCTACGGAGTGGACACGAGCACCACCTCGGCCAACTACAACAAACTTGTCGTGCGAGACCTGCACGGCGACCACTACCACGGGTTCA
>DFYA01000011.1:0-273 GCA_002382525.1 Opitutaceae bacterium UBA4094 | reverse complement strand
GAACTGGTGAGCGTTTCGTCCGCGAATCTGATCGTTCAGCTTCAGCACGACGATCACTACCACACGCTCTCCGCCGGTGACGAAGGCGAACACCTGCACTTCGGCGAATTCCAAGACCTGCGCTTCTCGTTCACGGAAGGCGCCGCGCTTGGCAACTACACCGCTGTGTTCCGCATCGTCGATGAGTTCGGCACCTACACGACGTCGAACAACTTCACCGTCCACGTCTCCGCCGTCCCCGAGCCGTCGTCCGCCGCCGCTCTCGCCGGCCTG
>DFYA01000109.1 GCA_002382525.1 Opitutaceae bacterium UBA4094 | reverse complement strand
TCGAGCCAACACGATCGATCCCTACGCCGATTCCAATGACGCCGAGGAGAATCGCACCCGGCTTCAATCCGCCCAGCGGCCGGCGATTGAGGCGATGACCGACCTCTCCACCCTTTATCCAGCCAACGACGCCAAACTTTCCCGCGTCCTCTCCAAAAACCAACTGGCTCAGTCCAACGACGACACCTCCCTCGCGGCCGACTTCAAAACGGAACTGACCAAGCGCTATCACGACCTCACCGTGTATTCGCGCGGCGTCTTGTCCGACACCCGCAACGGCGGCCTTAAGGCCGATCTTTCGTGGATGCTCGCTCAGGCCAACGACAACGATTATCGCGACCAACTCCGCTCTCTTTACGGCGACAACTCCATCGTCCTCACCGACTCCATACTGAGCAATTCCACCACCCCCTACGTCTCTGCCCTTGGCCAGAACAGCTTCGTTGACAATTATGCCTTGGGGCTCTCGCGATCGGCAACATGGGCCCAACTGCGTTCGTTCTTCAACATGGGCAACCTGCCCACCGACCCCGTCCCCGTTCGCGGCGTGGTCAACGCTGCCAGCAAAGCCGAGTCGCGTATTCAACTAGCGAATACGCAAGGCATCAACCCCCTGCTGGTTCACGCCAAGATTTTCTTCGGTCTGCAAATCGACGCAGGAGGTAACATCAGCGTGCAGATGCGCCCGTTGGTCGTGCTCGCCAATCCCTATGACATCACCCTGACCGGCGATTATTGGGTCCGTTTCCACGGTCCCGGCGCGACCGTTCGCACGGGGGCCATTGCCGAGGGCGATCCCGTGCCCACACCTACCACGACCCTGTTTCCCACCACCGCCTTCACGATGAACGAGGCTCGTCTTAGGCGGATGAATCTCGTCATCCGCGCGTCGGAGATTCCTCCGGGCGAAACGCGGATATATTCTCTGGACCAAAACCACACCGATACGGGCTCGGGAGCTATCCAAGAAATCGAAATGGCCGAGGGTTATGATCCGGGGCCGACCTATACCGTAAACACGAACGTATCCATGGGTGCGACCAGCTCGCACGCCGTCCTTTTCGCGACAAAAATTGTTCCAAATGCCAGACTATACGGGGCAAACCCCGCCACGCTCACAGGCAACGACAACAGCCTGCTCCAATACATCTTCCCCTACGAGCTCAAGCTCCCCGGAACTCCAAACAGCAACATCTTCTTGGTCTATCCGACGGCAAGGGGCGAAACTCGCCCAGGCGGCGGCGGATGGTTCGTTATACCCGACGCATTGGCGACCTCGCCACAACGCCCGCAGCAGGCCTACTTTCTCCAATACAATCCAAGGACGCTCACCCTTTTCAACACGGGCACGCTCAGCAACGACCACCCCCTCGAGCTCGCCCAAACCTATTTCCGCAACGGCGAAGCCGGCAACGACGGCTGGTTCACCGCAGACCTCATGTTCGACGGGCCAGGTGATCGCGTGCGCTGGGGTCCGGTCACGAAAGAAGCAACACCCCTGTCCGGCACGCCACCCAGCGGCGTGGGCAGCGATACGGGCTACACCAATATCCTCTACAGCATCCCGCGCCCCGGCCGCGCCCTGTCCTCAATTCCGCAACTTCAACACTTCAGCCCGTCCGGCTTCTTCGAGAACAACCGCTTCGACTCCCCCAAAACCCAGCATTACTCCACCCAAGCGAACACCTTTCAGGTCAATTACCCCACCGGGAATTCCTATCCCAATCCACGCGTTCCTCGGGATCGTGCTTACTTCGCCAATGTCAGCAACAACTCGCGCACCAACATAGGAGTCGCCTACGACGGCTCATGGCTCTTCAACGAGGTGCTCTCCGACCGCTTCTTCTTCTCCAGCTACCCGGCCGCCGACGCCTTCGATTTTGCCACCGACGATCTCGTGAACCGCTCCATGCGGCCCTTCCGCGATCAGACCACCACCGCAGGGAACAACCCCTCGAACTTCCGCGGAGCCCCCAGAACAGCGGCCACAAACCTGTTGAACGACGGAGCCTTCAACATCAACTCCACCTCCGTGGAGGCATGGAAAGCAGTCCTCTCCAGCCTGCGCAAAGTGCCCGTCGAGGGCGACTCCAGCGTCAGCAATCCATTCTCGCGCAAATTGTATGGAAACTCCGGATACACCGGCACCCGCACTGCGAACACCGCGGACGCCTGGGCCGGATTCCACAATCTTTCCGATGCCGAGATCAAAGACCTCGCCGAGGAAGTCGTGCTGCAAATTCGTCGCCGCGGCCCCTTCCTCTCTCTGGCCGATTTTATGAATCGTCGTCTCGTCACCTCCGCGAACGACCCCATGGGCCTGGGACTCTCCGGCGCGCTCCAGGCCGCCATCGATGCCAACCTCAATCAAACGAACGACGTCGACCCGGTGTTCCGCGTCCAATCGAACAACTCCTACCTAGCCGAAGACGCCTACCGCGCCCGGACCATGACCGCAGGCGCCCCCGGCTACATCCTGCAGGCCGACCTGCTCTCCCCCTTGGCGTCCAGTCTCGCCCCCCGCTCCGACACATTCATCATTCGCACCTACGGTGATGTAGCCAATCCCGCGACCGGCGAAATCACCTCTCGCGCCTGGTGCGAAGCCGTCGTCCAGCGCACACCCGACTACATTCTCGACGTCGCCGCCGGCGGAAACAGCCCCGAAGAACTTCCCTCCGTCGGCTCCGACAACGAAAAATTTGGCCGTCGCTACCAAGTCATCAGCTTCCGCTGGCTCAGTTCCACCGACATATGATCACTCTCATCGCCCTCCCTATCTTCGGGTGGAAACGCTGCCTTCTCGCCGCGTTCGTATCCGTTCTCGGATTCTCGCTAGCCGCCCACGCTCAGCAGACTCCCCAGCCTGTTTCCATCCGCTTCCTGTTTCTCGACGAATCGTCCGGCGACTACTTCGTGAAAGTCGGGACCGGCTTCAACAACCTGGGCGCAAAACCGTATGTCGTCACCCCAACATTCGACTTCCCTCAAGGGTCCCGCATCGAACTTTATAAAGAACTGGCCGACCCCACGACTGGCGAGGTCGTGCGCACACGGGTGGTTAACCTCACCGCGGCTTCGCCCGCACACGCTCTTGCCGTCATCACGCCGACCACCGAAGTCGCGCAAGACGGCGTGCGCTCCTACCGCTCCCGCCTCTACGACATCGCCCCCGACAAGACCCCGCCCCGCTCCATTCGTATCCTCAACCTCAGCCCGGCACCGATGGCGGCGCGCTTTGGCACCGATCAAATCGAGATTTTACCCGACGCCGAACGCCTCGTCACTCCGTCCGTCGACAAACGCAACCGCATCCGCGTTTATGTCGCGTCACAAGGTGCGGGTGACTGGCACCTGATCTTCAACAGCTTCCTGTCCCTTCAGGAAAACAATCGTATGACGGGCATTGTGGTCTATTCCCCCTCCGGCCTTCTTCATACTTACACCCAAGACGAACTCGAAACACTCGGCCCGCCCAAGCCCGGTTTCTTCTGGCTCTATTTCACCGAGTCCACCGGAAACACCGTCACGAAATCGTGACGAGCGCCCCGATGACGATCCCCGAAACCTCGCGTCTCTTCACCCGTTGGCGCAATCCATCCAACGGTGTCGAGAGCCTTGTGCTCACCGAGCGTGCCGCGCCCGTCCAACAATCCTTCTACTATACCCACCCGTCATTCTCCGCCGACGGTCGTTTCCTCTGGCTCGGCTGTGGTTTCCCGCCGCCCGGCGGTCGCCACGCCCAACAGGTCCTCGGGGTCGCCGATCTCGAACGCGACGAGCTCCGCGTGTATCCAGAAACCCAACACCCGATCACCCGGCCTTGGATAAACGGCGCCACCGCCGAGGCGTTTTGGGGCAACCAACTCGACTTCTGGAAACGCGGCCCGCTCGCCGACGACCCACCCGTGCGGGTCAACTCGCTCCCCGCCTCCTTGCTCAAGGGCCTGCGCATCACCTGCCTCTCCACCCACCCAACGTTCTCGGCCGACGGCAAATCATTCAACATCGACATCCGTGCGCTCAAGACCGACGGCAAGCCGGTCTCCCTCATCGGCGACCTGCCGGTGAACGGCTCGCCGTTTAACCTCTGGCAACGCACCGAGGGCTTCAGTTACGACCACGGCCTCTTCAGTCCGAGCGATCCCGATCTCCAGCTCTTCGCCCATGAGTTCTGGCAAGATGGCGAGCGCCTCGGCATGCGCTTCGACGGAGCCAAACCTTACCACCGCATCTGGCTCATCCGCCGCGGCCAGCCGGCCGAACCGCTCCTCGACGAGCCCGTCACGCACAGCGGACACGAATGGTGGGACGCCTCCGGCCAGCACATCTGGTATCTCCACTACGGCGTCGGCGTGAAAAAAGTATCCCTCGCGACGCGCCAAGAAACCCTCGTCTGGCCGGGCAACCTCTCCCACGCGCACGCCTCGCGCGACGGCCGTTACGTCGTCGCCGACCGCATGGCCGATCCCAACACGCCCGAGTGCCACGTGCTCTTTTTCGACACCGTCACCCGCAAGCAGGTGGAGATCGTCGCACACCCCGCGCTGCCCGCCCACGCCACCCAATGCGTGCACCTCCACCCGCATCCGCAATTCTGCCTAGACGACCGCTACATCTGCTACACCACGATCGTCCACGGACGCGTCGATGTCGCTCTCGTTTCAGTGAAACACCTGATTGATTTCACCGCTTAAAGCCCCACCTTTCCCCTCTACCTCATGCATCCGCTTCTCAAACGAGTCACTGCCAGCGTTCCTCTGCTGGTCACCGTTATCATCCACGTCGTGCTCGTCGCCATCGCGGGCTACTTCGTCACCGAGCAGATCATCGGAGGCAAAAAGTCGTTCGAAGCCACTGCGGCCTCCGAGCCATCCATCGCCCAAAAGCAGGTCGAGCATCGCCTGCAAGTCGCCCGTAAAGGCGGCGGCTCCTCCAGCGCCTCGCCCGTCTCCGCCTCGCGCATTTTCTCCACCGCCGAAAGCGCCCTCCAAATGCCCTCCATGCCCGACCTGCCGTCGGTCGGCGCCAGCTCCCTCAGCGGCATGGGCTTCGGCAAAGGCATGGGCGCCGTCGGCACCGGCACCGGTTATAACACCGGCGTCGGCAACAGCGCCGGCGGCCTCGGCCGCGGCTTTATGAGCATGAGCTTCCTCGGGGTCACCAACCAGCGCTCCAGCAAGGTCGTCTTCGTCGTCGATATCAGCCCCTCGCTCATGGACATTAAAAAAGGCGGATTCCGCGCCTTCGAGATTCTCCGCCACGAGATCTCCCGCCTCGTCAGCACGCTGCCTCCGTCCAACGAATTCAACGTCGTTCTCCTCGACCGCGACGCCATCCGGCTCTTCGCCAGCGAACTCAAACCCGCCAACGTCGCCAACAAGACCGAGTTCTTCGACTGGATCAAACCGATCAACGCCGACCTCTCCTCCCTCGGCGGCCGCTCCATCCCCGCGTCCTCGCCCCGCTGGACCTACAAACGAGACGAAGCCCTCAAGCTCGATCCTGACTACAGCCCCTCCCAATGGATCCGCGGCATCCACGCCGCCCTGGAGCAAAAACCCGACACCGTCTTCGTGATCACCGGCAGCGGTGCCGCCGGCCAGATGCGCTACAGCGACGAAACCATCGCCCGCCGCCGCGCCGATGCGCAAAAGCGCCTTGAAGAACTAAAACGCCAGGGCGTTGACTTCGCGGCCATCAACGCCGCCCGCGGCAAGGCCATGGCCAAGGTCCGCGCCGAGTTCGACGAGATCAACCGCAAGCTCGTCGCCCAAAAGAAAGATCCCTTTGTTATCACCGACACCCGTCGCATCCTCGCCGCCGACATGCAGGCGGCCATCCGCAAAGCGGGCTTCAACCCGCCCAAGCCCGACTACACCGGCTGGTCCGACAAAAACGGCAACCCCATCTGGACCGATTTCAGCGGCAACGTCGGCACCACCCAGAACGCCGACTTCTCCGACGTCGTCACCCACGTATCCAAGCTTCAATACGGCCTGACTCCCGAGCGCGCCTCCATTCACTTCTTCCTCTTCGTCGGTCCGGACGAGAAAACCGAAAGCCCCGAGAAAAACCTCTCCGCCTTGGCCAGTCGCAACGGCGGCCGCTTCAATCTCCTCACGACCAAGCGCCTCGAAGAGCTCTCCAAGCGAGCCGAGGAAGAAGCCGCCAAACGCTGACCCGACAACGGATACCAACAGGCCGAAACAATTCAGGCTTTAACCACAGATTTCACAAATAGGCACAGATGCCGGAGGAATCGGATCCGGACATCGGTTGAAATCGGTGTGATCTGTGGTCAAACCTCCTGACCCTTAGAGCATTTCAAATAGAGTCGTAGCCACTCTGGAGTGGCGTAGCCGGGGTCGCTGACCCCGGTGTCTTGGGAATTCCGGCCGGACCAGGGTCGGCGACCCATAGGCATTAACCTAAAACGCCAAGGGGCAGACTTAAGTCAGATGCCTTTTCTTATATTTCTGCCCCCATTTTTCTGCCAAAACTCGTAACTCTGATTCGCGTGCGAATTGCCCCACGAGACCCGTCCCGTTGTTTCGCAGGTGAAAAGGTCGATGTGACGTTGTTGATTGGCAGAAAAATGGGGGCAGAAACATGGTAGGAAATTAAGTTAATGCCTATGGGTCGGCGACCCCGGCTACACCTTCATTTGAAATGCCTTAAGGCTGTTCTTTAGGGGACATTGGTATCCATCCGGCGGTCCCCGCGCAGGCCGCCTGCTCGCAGGCGCACGTCGATGTAGCCGGGGTCGGTGACCCCGGTCTGCTTGAAACTCAGAGCGCCTCGTCCGCGCCGGCCTGCGGCTGCTCCAGCCGCACGTCCATGCCCAGTCCGCCGCCCCCTTCCCGCAACGTCGGGGTCACCTTGAGTTGGATGTCGCCAAACGTGATCGTGCCGCTGTCGCCGGACCGCACCACCACCCCCGGATCGCTCAACCACTCCACGCCCGGCACATCGGCGAGCTCCGCCATCACCGCCGTCTCTTCGCCCGCCATCCACACCTCGCCATGTTGAAGCGTGTTGGCAGCATTGGTCGCCAAGGCGTCCAGGCCGACCGCTTTTCCCGCTTCGTCGCTCAACGCCAAATAGC
>DFYA01000148.1:11461-15729 GCA_002382525.1 Opitutaceae bacterium UBA4094 | reverse complement strand
TGGATGTCCTTGGCAGGAGCGCCAGGCGCGGCGGGGGTGTTCATGCCCCACCCTGCGCCGAGGACAAGATATGCGCTAGACGGTAAAAATTGAACGCGTTAAACAGCCCCATGGCCAAATCAACTCCGCGCCCTGTTTCCACCGTCCGCAGTTTGGCGGAGGCGCTGGGCTGCTCGGTCGGCACGGTTTCCTACGCGTTGCGCGGTGACGCGCGGATCACCCCGGAGACCCGTGCGCGCGTGCTCGCGGAGGCCGCGAGACAGGGTTACCGGGCAAATCCGTTGGTTGCGGCCGTGATGGCCCAAGTGCGTGCCGCCAACCCGCCCGGCCACGGTGGCGTGCTCGCGGGCCTTACGTGGTGGCGCACGTCCGGGGCGGAACTCAACCCCGCGGCCAACGCGGCGTTCTGGCAGGGAGCGACCCGACGGGCGGAGGCGCTGGGATGGCGTTTGCAGGAGGTGCGCGGCGACACCGCCGGCATGACCGGCGCGCGGCTACGCGGCATCCTACGCGCGCGCGGCGTGCCGGGACTGTTAATCACGCCCCTCCCCCGCGCCGACAGCGCGTTGGAATTGGCCGTGGATGAATTTGCCTGTGCGGCCTGGGGCTACTCGCCCGCCGGTCGCGTGCTCCACCGCGCGTGTATTCACCACGGCCACGCCATGGCGCTCGCGTGGAAACATGCGCGCGCCCTCGGCTTCGCGCGCATCGGACTGGTGCTCGCCGCGCACCAGGGCCCGCGCACCGAGCACCTGTGGGAAACGAATTATCAGGTGCAGCAACGCCGCGTGCCTGAAGGGGGGGCACTACGACCGCTACTGCTTACGCAAACCGAAACAGACCACGCACGACTGAAGACCTGGCTACGCGCGGAGCGTCCCGACGTGATCTTGACGACCCTGTCCTTGCGCGGGCGCTTGCGGGTGATCGGCGCGGCGGCGGGGGGCCTGCCCTTGATTGATCTCGACCGCACCGAGGGCGGCCCGGCGCGTGCCGGCGTGGATCAACGTCACGATACGGTGGGCGCGGCGGCAATCGACCTGATTGTCGGACAACTGCACGCCAACGAACGAGGCGCGCCCGTGGCGCCAAAGCTCGTATTGCTTGAGGGCCGCTGGATAGAAGGCCCGCTGGAAGGTCCTCCCGTGTAACGACGGCACGATTCTCACCGGGATCGGATCCTACTGCTTAAGCACCTTCTTTGGCGCACGAGCGACCTTCACGAACTTGGCCCGGAAAAGGTCCTCCAAGGTATCCCGCACCTCTGCCGGGATACGCTCTATCAATGCGTCCAGCGTGGGCAGGTTTTGCTTCTCCGCCGCCGCCTCCGCCGCCGCTTCGGCCACTTCACGGGCGGCTCGCGACGACAGCGTCTCGCCCCGCTCGACGGCCTCCGCGCGCATGCCTGATTCCTGGGCTTCGTCGGGCCAAGTTGGGCCGTCGTCGTCAAAACTCGCCCCGCCCTCCATCGGAGCGACACCAGGAATGCCGGTTTGAACCGGAGTCTCCGCATCTTCGTCCGGAGCATCCGCTTCGTCTCCCGAGCCGTCTTCGAGAGCGACGATCACCGGCTGCGCGGACCTGGCCACCTCGATGGCCAAAACGAGTCGCGTCTCTAACCGATCAATCAGTCCTTTTTTTTTTCGCCGTCCGCCGACTCCGACTCCGTTGTCGAAGCTTCCTCCGCCAAGGCCGCGAGCTCCTTGATCAACGAGTCGATCGCGCGCGCACGGCTGGCCTCGACCGCCTTCAGAAGCGTCACTTCAAAGTTGATTTTTTCCGCCAGCCCGAGCTTCACGCCGCCCTCGCCTTCGCGCAGGCCGTCGAGCAACCGCGTGAGTTGCTCCGTCGTCATCGACACGCCTCCGAGTTTTTCGCTGCGACCGCCCTTCGCGATCGCGTCGAGCAAGGCCTGCCGCACGAGCGCCTGCATGTCGGTGAGCAACCGCACCAAGTCGCGCCCGCTCTCGTCGCACTCGTCGACGATGGCGATGATCTTCTGGTGATCGCCGGCCGCGACCGCACCGGCGAGCGCGGTGATTTTTTCGCCGGACACCAACCCGTAAACATCCAGCACGTCGGGCTCGGCGATCTCCGTGCCGCAGAACGAGATCATCTGGTCGAAGATCGATTGCGCGTCGCGCATACCGCCGTCGGCCATGCGGGCGATGCACGCCAGCGCCTCGGGCGTGACGTTGATCTTCTCCTCCTCGGCTATGGTTTGCAGACGCCCGACGATGAGTTCGGACGGAATCGGCTTCAGGTCGAATCGTTGGCAACGCGAGAGGATGGTCGGCAGCACCTTCTGCACATCAGTCGTCGCAAAGACGAACTTCACGTGCTCGGGGGGCTCTTCGAGGGTCTTCAGCAAGGCGTTGAACGCCTGGTTGGAGAGCATGTGCACCTCGTCGATGATGTAGATTTTATACTTCCCCTGAGTCGGCGCATAACGCACGTCGTCGCGCAGATCGCGGATCTGGTCCACCGAGTTGTTCGACGCGCCGTCGATCTCGATCACGTCCATCGACGTGCCGTCGGTGATCGACTTCACCGCGGGATCGAGCGGGTCGAAATCGGCGTTCGGTCCATCGGTGCAATTGAGCGCCTTGGCGAAGATGCGCGCCGTCGAGGTCTTGCCGGTGCCGCGCGGCCCCACGAACAGATAGGCGTGCGCGATGCGGTTGCGGGCGATGGCGTTGCGGAGCGTGCGCACCACATGATCCTGCCCGACGACGTCGTTAAACGTCTGGGGGCGCCACTTGCGCGCGATCACTTGGTAAGACGAAGACACTGCGCGTTAGTGCATGGCCGCCCGCCGTCGGTGCAATCGAAAACTCTCACGAAAACGCGCCTCCTTCGTCACGTTTGACTCGCCGCGCTGTCCGAGCTTCGTTCCTCGCATCCTTTAATGGCCGACTTCCTCGACAATACCCCGAAAAAAGATCCGAAACGCGTCGAACGCGCCTTCCTCGTAGGCGTCCAGACTTCTCAAATGCCGACCGGCGACGGCGAGGAGTTGCTCAACGAACTTCAAGAGCTCGTCGAAAACCTGCAAATCAACGTAGTCGGCCGCAACCTCGTCAACCTCCGCGCCCCCACTCCGGCCACGCTGATCGGCAGCGGTAAAACCGAGGAGATCATCGCCCACGCGAAGGAGCTCAATTGCGATGTGATCGTCTTCGACGAAACCCTCTCCCCCGCTCAGCAGCGCAACTGGGAAAAGCTCGCCGAGATGGCCGTGATCGACCGCCAAGAGGTCATCTTGGACGTGTTTGCCGATCGCGCCCAAACACGCGAGGCCGTCATCCAGGTCGCGCTTGCCCGTATGGAATATTCGCTGCCGCGACTGACGCGCGCCTGGACCCACTTGTCGCGCCAAGGCGGCAAGGGCGGCATGGGCGGCGAAGGCGAAACCCAGCTCGAACAGGACCGCCGTCTCGTCAACGACCGCATCACCCGCCTCAAACGCGAGTTGGTCGACGTGCGCAAACAGCGCGGCGTGCAGCGCCACAAACGCCAGCGCGTCCCCGTGCCCACGTGCGCCATCGTCGGCTACACCAACGCCGGTAAATCGTCCCTGCTCAACACCCTCACCGGCGCCCATGTCCTCGCCGAGGACAAGCTCTTCGCGACGCTCGACCCGACCACGCGCCAGCTCATCCTTCGCGGCAACCAGAAGCTGCTCGTCACCGACACGGTGGGTTTTATCCGTCGCCTGCCGCACGGTCTGGTGGAGGCGTTCAAGGCCACGCTCGAAGAGGCGCTTGTCGCCAATTTTCTGATACATGTTCTCGACGTCACCGCGCCCAACCTCGCGGCGCATCACGAGACGACCATGTCAGTGCTCAAGGAACTGGGCGCCGACGACGACAAACGTATCCTCACGGTCTTCAACAAGGTGGACGCCGCCACGCCCGCGCAGCTCAACACCGCTCACCTGCTCGACCCCAACGGTATCTTCCTGAGCGCGCGCACTGGCCACGGACTCGATAACCTGGTCGATCAATGTCTGGAGCTGATCGCCGACGCGTTTGGTTCGATGGAGCTCTTAATTCCACACAGCCGCTATGACTTGATCGCGCGGCTGCACGCCATTGGCCATGTTCAAAGCGAAGAGCAGGAGGACGAAGGCGTGCGCATCCACACGCGCATCCCGCCGTCGCAGATCGCGCCGTTCGTCGAGTTCATCGACCCGCCCGTTGACGCCCCCGCAGTCGTCGCACGGTTGTCGAAAGCGCAAAAAGCCGCACAGGTTTGAACTGGGAGGG
>DFYA01000148.1:2967-11266 GCA_002382525.1 Opitutaceae bacterium UBA4094 | reverse complement strand
GTGAACCAACGCCCGCCCACATAGACTTCGCAGTAAGCGTGAAAATCCATCGGCGTGCCCGGGTCCGTGTAGCCGATGTCGGGCAGGTGTCCCGTCACGTAACGCGCCGGCAGGTTCAGCGCGCGGCACAACGCGATCGTCGTATGCGCAAAATCCCGGCACACGCCGTAGCCGCGCTCGATCACCTCCGACGCGGAGATGTCGGGCCGCCCCGAGCCGAAGCGATACTCGATGTTGTGATGGATCCAGTTGCTGATCGCGTCCACCTGCGAAAGGCCGGGCGAGATCGAGCCGAACTTTTCCCATGCAAAGGCCAGCAGCTTGTCCGAATCGCAGTAGCGGCTCGGCAACGTATAACGCAGCAGCGACGGCGGTAGCTCTACCAGCGACACGGGCGCGTGCGGCGACAGGTCGATGAACTCCTGGTTGTCGGGCACGCACGGCACGCAGACTAGCGCGTCGTGGCGAATTTCGTTGATGCCCGGCTGCAGCATAAATCGGTAAACGATGTTGCCATGCGCGTCCTCAAACTCCTCCGCCGGCAGGTTGTGGCCGAGCACGAGTTGCTCCTCCTGCAATGACTGACGCGGATCTCGACGTGGTTTTAGATTCAACAACAACGGCACCTCGTTGGCTGTCTCGTAGGCCAGGCTGCAGCCGACCCGAACGGTGAGATCATGCGGCACCAAAGTGAGGGGATTCATAGACGAAAGACGGATTATAGCGCGTGGGACGAAGGCGGTGGCGCATGGAGGTCCGCGGCCCGGATTAGTTCCATGAGATGCGTTCAGCGCAGGGAACCCTTGCGGACAAGCTGCGACTATTCCACAGGTTACCCGCTCGTCTCTTCATCCGGTATCCGGCGGTCGCCCGAGAGTCACCGCATCCCCACATCCCCTTTTCAGGCATGAGACTGCGCATCGTTCATCAAACCCGCTATCGTTATAACAAAGAGGTGCACTTCGGACCGCACCGCCTGGTGCTGCGCCCACGCGAAGGTCACGATTTGCGCGTCGAGTCGATGGAGGTGCGTATCGAGCCGGCAGCGCAACTTACTTGGAGCCGCGACGTATTCGGAAATTCCGTCGCCACCGTCGAGTTTGAGGAGCCCGCCGAAGAGATGCTCATTGAGAGCAACGTGCTCATCGTGCGCATGTCGCCGGTCACCAAACGCAAGGCGGCGCTCCGCGAAGGCGTCACACCGTGGCCTCCCGTTTACGACCCGCTGGAGCAGGTTGCGGTGAAGAGTTACCAAAAACCCTCCTACCCCAAGGACGCCGACGTCGTAAGCAAATGGTTGGAAAACTTCCGCATCAAAAAACCCGATTACGCCGAGGACGTCGCCCGCAATCTCAACGAATTTATCTACGACGAGCTCCGCTACATTCGTCGCGAGGAAAAAGGCGTGCTGACACCCGCGCAAACGCTCGAACGCGGCGGAGGTTCATGCCGCGATTTGGCGACGTTGCTGCTCGAAGCCGCGCGCTCCCTGGGCGTCGCCGCGCGGTTCGCGAGCGGTTATTTGGAATGCCAGGCGGCGGTGCTCGGCGAAGCCTCCACGCACGCCTGGGCCGAGATCTACCTTCCCGGCCGCGGTTGGGAAGGTTACGATCCGTCGATCGGCGAAGAGACGACGTCGCGGCACGTGGTCACCGGTGTGAGCAACCACCCACGCGGTGTGATGCCGGTTTCCGGCAGCTTTTTCGGCAAAGCGAGCGCGTTCGAGGAGATGCTCATCGCCGTGACCGTGCGGCCGGAAGCGCCGTAGCGTTATCGCTTCAGATACTCCGTGATCAGCGCCTCTTTGATCACCCTGCTATCACGCTGAGCAATCAACTGCTCACCCACGCGCACGCAAGGAAGCGCACTGATGTCAGGCGGCATCATGAACCCGTTGCCCACTTTCGTCAGTTTCACCACCACCTCGCGGTAACTGATCCCGTTGTTCCGCAGAAATTCCCGGTAATACTCGAGATTATAGCCATCCCTAGTCAGCATGCGCTCGCCGTTGTGAGGACATCTGAAATAGCATAACTCCGGAGCGTAAAGCAGCTCGGCCTTCACGGTTTTCTTGGCGAGAGCGTAGTGCTCTTCGTCAATCTCGTTGGGGTTAAAATCCTTCAATCCCTCAAGGCTTCGCCGACTCCGCAAATCAAGGGTTTTCAAATCGACCACAAAGCGGCGCTGATCCGCCGTGCGTTCAATCTGAACAAATGACGCGCGTTTACCGACCACCCGGCAGCTCATGGTCCGTCCATTCAGATCGGTGATTTCGACCGGCGCGTTTGGATCAACTTCTTTGCTTTCGAAGAGGCCCGCAACGAGCGCCGTGCCGCTCTTCTTGTCGCTTGAGGTCCACCAGTAAACCGCGCCGCAGACCAGCAGGAGAACGAAAACGAACTTCATAGAATCAGAGCACCACCAAGTTGTCGCGATGCACCAATTCGAGGCGTTTGCGTCCGGGGAAAAGCGGCTTGAGTTCCTCGCTGCTCTTGCCCGCGATGGCCTTGGCTTCGTGGGAGTCGAACGCGGTGACACCGCGTGCAAACAGCCGGCCTTCGGCGTCGAGAATGTTGATGATATCGCCTTCGGAGAAATGGCCGACCACCCCGGTCACACCGATCGCGAGCAGGCTGCGTCCTTCGTCGCGCAGGATCGGAATCGCGCGGGCGTTCACCTGAATGCCACCGGTCGGGCGCTGATAATAGGCGAGCCAGCGCTTCTTGGCTTCGAGCGGAAGGCCGCTCGGCACAAAAAACGTGCCGGGCCCCGTGCCGCCGAGCAGACGTGCGATGATGTCGGGTTCGGCTCCGCTGGCGATGAACACGCCACAGCCGGCGCGAACCGCGAGCTTGGCCGCGGTAATCTTGGAGATCATGCCGCCCGTCGCGGTGATGTCGGTCGTGCCGCCGGCCATCGCCTCGATCTCGGGCGTGATTTTTTCGACGACGGGCACGATTTCCCCGGTGCCCTTCATATCGATCAGGCCGGGCGCGGTGGAGAGGATCAGCAGGTGCTGGGCGCCGACCAAGCTGGCCACCATGGCGGACAACGTGTCGTTGTCGCCGAACTTGATCTCGGCGGCGCTCACCGTGTCGTTTTCGTTGATCACCGGGATGGTCCCGTAGGCGATGATCTCCTCCAGGCACGCCTTGACGCCGAGGTGGCGATCACGGCTGCGCAGGTCCTCGTGCGTGAGCAGCACCTGCGCGGCGGTGAGCCCGTGCGGGTCAAAACCGCGCTGCCACGTTTGCATCAGCAACGACTGGCCGATCGCGGCGCACGCCTGCTTTTTGGAGACGTCGGACGGCTTTCTTTTCAAACCCAACCGCCCCATGCCGAGCCCCACGGCGCCGGACGACACGACGATGACCTCGGTGCCGGCGGCCCGCAGCCCGGCGACTCCGGCGGCGAGCGCGGCGATGCGCTCTGTATTCAGTTGGCCGATACCGGAAGTCAGCACGCCGGTGCCGAGCTTGATGACGACGCGCTTGGGTGCTGTTATTTTCACGCAGGAGCTAAGCGATAGGTCCCATAGGCCCATACGTAGTATGGGACCTACCCTCGAAACCTCAGACCGTGAGCAGGTCTTTTTCCTTCGCGGCGAGGTGCTTGTTGATCTCCTCGATCGACTTGTCGGTGAGGGCTTGGATGTCTTTCTCGGTGCGCTTGGCTTCGTCCTCGGGGAGTTTGGCCTTCTTGACCGACTCGAGCACGTCGCGGCGGACGTTGCGCACCTGCACGCGCCCTTCCTCGGCAAGGCGGTGGGCGACCTTAACAAACTCTTGGCGGCGTTCGCGGCTCATGTCGGCGAGCGGGATGCGCACCAGCTGACCGTCCACCGCAGGATTAAAGCCGAGATTGGCGATCTGGATCGCCTTGGAGATGGCCTGCGTGAGGCCTTTATCCCACGGCTGAATCACGATCTGGCGGGCGTCGGGCGTGGAGATGGCCGCGCAGTCCTTGATGCGCATCATCGAACCATAGGCCTCGACCATGATGCTCTCGACCATGGAGGGACTGGCTTTGCCGGTGTGGATGTTGGAGAACTCGTGCAGGGTGTGATCGACCGCTTTCTGGAAACGGACTTGGGCTTCGTTGAGAATGGCTTGGGACATGGGGGAAGGAATTAAAGTGGCGGGTAGCGAGTAGCGGATAGCGAGTAGATGAAATTTGAATCGGGGCGGTGGTTGCTTGCCTGATGCTCGCCACTCACCACCCGCTACTCGCTACTTCGTAAGATCAGCCGTGCACCAAGGTGCCGACCTTTTGGCCGGTGACGGCTTTCTCGATGGCGTGTGGGTCGTTGAGGTCGAACACAAGGATCGGCACGTTGTTGTCCAAACAGAGGGAGAACGCGGTCGAGTCCATGACGTTGAGGCGTTGGCGCAGGGCATCGATGAACGTGATGGTCTCGTATTTGACGGCGTCGGCGTGCTTCTTCGGATCTTTGTCGTAGATACCGTCCACCTTGGTGGCCTTCATGATGATGTCGGCGTGCATCTCGGAGGCGCGCAGCGCGGCGGTTGTATCCGTGGAAAAATACGGGTTGCCGGTGCCGGCCGCGAAGATCACCACGCGACCTTTTTCGAGGTGGCGAACGGCGCGTCGGAGGATGAATGGCTCGGCAACCTGGTTCATCGGGATGGCGCTCTGCACTCGGGTGGAGACGCCCATTTTTTCGAGGCAATCCATGAGCGCGAGCGAGTTGATGACCGTGGCGAGCATGCCCATGTAGTCGCCCGTCGTGCGATCCACGCCGCGCTTCTCTCCTTGGAGACCGCGGAAGATGTTGCCGCCGCCGATGACGACGCACACCTGGACGCCCATGTCGTGAATTTCCTTCACTTGGGTGCAGATGCGCTCAAGCACGCCTGCGTCGATGGGATTGTTGGATTTCCCGCTCAGAACTTCGCCGCTCAGTTTGAGCACGATGCGTTTGTATTTGGTCGTCGCGGTGGTCGCCAAGGTGTCACTCATGCCTCGGAGGAAAGGTCCCGGTAAAGTCCGCGTCAATGCGCGAGATGGGCGACCGCGCGACGAATGGCGTCCGTGTGGGCGCGCGCGCGACATGACCGTCCGGACGTTGCAACTCTCTCGCTTGCAATCGACGGCTCGGGTGTTCGTCTAGGCCTTTACCCCTTCTTATGTCACTTTCCCCATCCTCCCCGCATACGCACGCACGAGGCGTGATTCGGCGGCTTTTATTGCTGCCCCTCGCCTTCGTGACACTCCCCCTCTCGGCTTCGCCTTGGGAAGACGTCAGTGTCGGGCTCTTTAACGACGCCCGCGCCGCGTTCTCCGGACAAGCCGACGACGCACCCGAGTCCGAACGCCGCAACCTGGTTTTTGGCGAGGCGGTCGCATTGCTGAACGTGCAACCTCGCACGGCGGCCAACATCGAAAAGGCGTATGGCTTGTTCGAAAAGATTCGGGAGGCCAACCCAACGGACGAACTCGGGCTCAACTCGCGTTACCTCCAAGGGCGCATCGAGCAGATTCACCGGCCAACACCGGATGTGGCTAAAGCCGAGGCGATCTTTGCCGAACTCGTGCAGGCCCACCCCGCGCACCCGGTGGCACAACGGGCGAGGGTCAAACTCGCGATTATCCGACTCTATGCGAACATCGAGGCCGCCGAGCGTCGGCGCCGCTACGACGACATGACGAGCCATGCCCGCGATCTCGCCGATCCCGGCGCCAAGGTGCAGATGCACCTGCTGCTGGGCGCGGTCGCGCGGCGGTTCGGGTTCGGCTATGAACAAGAGCTGGCCCACATGTTGGCGGCCGACCAAGCGGGCGTCGTCAAACGCAGCATCCAGATATCCCTTCTCGCGCGCATCGGCGACCTCGCCCGCCTCACCGGAAAAACCGACGTCGCCCGCACCTATTACACGCGCTTTCTCGAGGAGTTTCCCCGCACCGATAGCCGCTCCACCATCGAAGGCTACTTGGCCGATCTCAACTGACCCCCGCCATGAACCGCGAACGCCTCTCTCTCTACTTTGGAGTCATCCTGCTCGCCGTCGTTTTTGTCGTCGCAAGCATGAACATCTGGCAACGCTCCGCCCGCGAAGCCGATTCCGGCCGGACCATCCTCCGCCTCGCCCACTGGCAGCTCGAACCGCCCGTGCGGGCCGCCTTCGAGGAAATTGCCGACCTCTACATGAAGGAGCATCCCGACGTTACGGTCGAGATCATCGCCGTGCCCGAGCGCACCTATTCGCAATGGTTCATGACGCGGCTCATCGGCGGCTTCGCGCCCGACCTCATCCAAGTGCGTTCCAATGCCGACTCGGCGCTCATTTCGCGCTATTTTATTCCACTGACCGACGCGGTGGATCGCCCCAATCCCTACAACGCCGGAGGCGCCCTCGCCCAGACCCCGTGGCGCGACACGTTCATCGACGGCCTCGCCAACGACGCCGCCTACCACCCGCAACTGCTCGATTACTACGGCATCCCGGTGTCGCAGTTCACCAACCGAATCATCTACAATCGCACGTTGTGGCGCGAGATTCTCGGCGACACACCGCCGCCCAAAACCTACGCCGAATTCATCGCGCTCTGCACGCAGTTCTCCGAAGAAGCCGCCAAAAGGGGCCGCGCCGTCGTCCCGTTTTTATCGTCGAAATATCATGCAGGCGGCGTGTATCAGCGGCTTTTTGCCAGCCAGACCCAAATGTTCACCGAGCAGGTCCACGGCACGCCGCTCCACACCTACTCCACGGTCGAACTCGGCTTGGATTATCTGCGCGGGATTTGGAGCCTCGACACGCCCGAATTCGTTTCCGGGCTCGAGATCATGCGCGATGTCAGCACGCAGTTCCAATCCGGCTACGAGCAACTTTCTCGCGAGGATGGTGGCTTCCGCTTCCTGCAAGGCACCGCCCTCATGATCTTCACCGGCAGCTGGGATTACGCGAGCTACCGGGAGCAGGCCCAGTTCCAACTGGGCGTTCTCGACTTGCCCGTGCCCGAGCCGGGCGCCCCGGGCTTCGGCAAATTCGTGCAAGGCGAGCCGTCCGAAGGTAACGTCTCCACCAGCGCGACGTTCAGCATCGCTCGTCAATCGAAGCATCCCGAGCAAGCATTGGATTTCTTGCAGTTCCTGTCGTCCGAACGCGGCAATCGAGTCTTCGCCCAAGCCAGCGGCTGGCTCCCGGCGATCGTAGGCGTGGATCCAAGCGAGGAGATCCAACCCTTTTATCCGCGCATCAAAGGCGTCCCCAACGGAGTCACCCTGTGGACTCTGGGAACACAGGATGCGGCGCGAATCATCGAGAACACCCGACATGCGCTCCTAGGCCCGCAGGGGTCGGTCGAGGCCTACCGCACCCGCCTGAAAAACGACCTCGGTGCGGCGATCCGGACGGACCTCGTTCGTGCCGTGAACCAACAGTTCAAGGTCCTGCAACGCCAGGACAGCGTCCTAGTCGCGTTCTCCGAACTTTCGAAAGAGGACGGCGCCGACCGCGCTCTGCTCAAGCTTCGCGAAACCGAAGAAAGCCAGACCGCGCTTGAAACCCTCACCGCGTGGATGACCTTAAACTTGGACGCGCCCGTGCGCTGATCCGGGTTCGCGCCGACCGGCGCGATTTCAAGGCCCAACAAAAAGGCGGCCCTCAATGAGGGCCGCCTTTTTGTTGCATGGAATCCGCAGCGGATTAGCCGAGACGTCCAATCACCGCTCCGTGCATTTGACTCTGGGTGGATGGGCGCGTCCCTGCGCCTGTTCTAAGTCTTCAGCAACCGAACCACGGGCGGGGGGACCGGCCCATCCGCCCGGGGTCGGGAACGTTGACGCCTGCCCTCACTTCGCCGCAGCGGCGGCGTTGATGAGTTCCACGAAGCTGCGGGATTCCAGCGAGGCACCGCCGATGAGGCCGCCGTCGATGTCCTTTTGCGCGAGCAGCTCGGGCGCGTTGGCGGGCTTCATGGATCCGCCGTAGAGGATACGCACCTTTTGCGCGATCACGTCGCCGAAGAGTTTCACGAGGAGGCTGCGGATGAACGCGTGCACTTCCTGCGCTTGCTCGGTGGTGGCAACCTTGCCGGTGCCGATCGCCCAGACGGGTTCGTAGGCGATGACGACGTTGGTCGCGAGGTCCTTGCTAACGCCTTCGAGGCCGGCCTCGAGCTGCGTCTGCACGACCTTGAGGGTCTGGTTGCCTTCGCGCTCGGCGAGGGTTTCGCCGACGCAGAGGATGGGCTTGAGCTGGTTCTTGAGCGCGGCGAGCACCTTCTGGTTCACGAAGGCGTCGGTGTCGCCGAAGTAGGTGCGACGCTCGCTGTGGCC
>DFYA01000148.1:722-2886 GCA_002382525.1 Opitutaceae bacterium UBA4094 | reverse complement strand
TCGGCGACGATCTCTTGCACGAGCGCGGAGGCATCGGCGGAGGTTTTGTTCATCTTCCAGTTACCGGCGATGAGTTTTTTGCGAATGGACATTTGAAAAAAGGGATGAGGGATGAGAGCAGAAACCTGAGGAGTAGAAAGAGAGCCGAGGACCGAAACCGGATTCCTTTTTCAGGTTTCAAGTTTCAGCCCTCAGCCCTCGTTTTGGAAAGCTCAGCTTTCCAAGAACACCACGCCGGGGAGAGCTTTGCCTTCGAGGAACTCGAGGGACGCGCCGCCGCCGGTGGAGCAATGGGTGACCTTCTTGGCAACGCCGAACTTTTTGGCGGCCGTGGCGGTGTCGCCACCGCCAACGATCGTGGTCGCGCCCTTGTCGGTCGCCTCGGCGATGGCGTCGGCCATGGCCTTGGTCGCACCGGCGAACTTATCGAATTCGAACACGCCCGCAGGTCCGTTCCAGATGATGGTCTTGGAGGAGAGGATTGCGTTACGATAGAGCTCGATGGACTTCGGGCCGGCGTCGAGGCCTTCCCAACCATCGGGGATACCGGTGGCGAGATCACCCGGTTGGGTGTTGGCGTCGGGTGCAAACTTGTCGGCGCAGATGAAGTCGATCGGGAAGATCAACTCGACATTGCGCTGCGCGGCCTTGGCCACAAGTTCTTCGACGATCTTGGCGCCCTCGGGGTCGTAGAGGCTGGCGCCGATCGGCGTGCCGCGAAGGACCTTGTGGAAGGTGTAGGCCATGCCGCCGCCGATGATGAGTTTGTCGGCCTTATCGAGCAGGTTCTTGATGAGCGGAATTTTGTCCGCGATCTTCGCGCCGCCAAGGATGGCGAGCAGCGGGCGATCGGGATTGTCCAAAACCTTGGCGAAGGCCTTGAGCTCGGCTTCCATGAGGAAACCAGCGGCCTTGATCGGCAGGGTGACGCCGACCATGGAGCTGTGCGCGCGGTGCGCGGTGCCAAAGGCGTCGTTGACGTAAACGTCGGCGAGCTTCGAGAGACCGGCGCGGAACTCGGTGACCTTGGCCGGATCGGCCTTGGTGGAGGTGCCGTCCTCGTTCTTGACCTTGCCCTCTTCTTCAATGTGGAAGCGGAGGTTTTCGAGGAGGAGCACTTCACCGGCCTTGAGCGCGGCGGCGGCTTGTTCAGCGACGGGGCCGACGCAGTCGGAGGCGAAGGCGACGGGTTTGCCGAGAACCTTTTCGAGTTCGGCGGCGACGGGCTTGAGTGAGAATTTCTCGATCACCTGGCCATCCGGACGACCAAGATGGCTGGCGAGGACGACGGACGCGCCTTTTTCGAGGGCGTATTGAATCGTGGGCAACGCGGCGACGATACGGGCGTTGTTGGTGATGGCACCGGTTTTCTTGTCCTGCGGGACGTTGAAATCGACGCGGATGAACACGCGTTTACCGGCGAGGTCGAGGTCGCGAATGGTTTTGAATTTGGACATGGGTGAAAGGGAGGAAGTAGCGAGCAGTGAGTAGCGGGTAGCGAGTAGATTTCAGCGGCGCACGAGGCGCGNNGCAGCCGCGCTTAGAGCTTGGCGGCGATCTTCTTGGTGAGATCGACGACGCGGTTGGAATAGCCCCACTCGTTGTCATACCAGGACACGAGCTTGAAGAACTTACTGTTGAGCTCCACGCCGGAGCCGGCGTCGAAGATCGAGCTGTGCTTGTCGTGGATGAAGTCGGAGGAAACGACCTCGTCGGAGGTGTAGGCGAGGATGCCCTTGAGGTAGGTCTCGCTGGCGCGCTTCATGGCTTCGCAGATCTCCTTGTAGGAGGTCTCCTTGACGGAGCGGAAGGTGAGGTCGACCACGGAGACGGTCGGGGTCGGCACGCGGAAGGCCATGCCGGTGAGCTTGCCCTTGACCTCGGGGCACACGAGTGCGGTGGCCTTGGCGGCGCCGGTCGTCGAGGGGATGATGTTCTGAGCGGCGGTGCGGCCACCCTTCCAGTCCTTCTTGGAGGGGCCGTCCACGGTCTTTTGCGTGGCGGTGTAGGAGTGGACGGTGGTCATGAGGCCTTCCTCGATGCCGAAGCCTTCCTTGAGGAGCACGTGCACGATCGGGGCCAAGCAGTTCGTGGTGCAGGAGGCGTTGGAGATGATGTTGTGGACGGCGAGGTCCAGCTTGTCGTCGTTAACACCCATGACGAC
>DFYA01000148.1:0-704 GCA_002382525.1 Opitutaceae bacterium UBA4094 | reverse complement strand
ACGCCCAGCTTGGCCCAGGGGAGCTCGGCGGGAGTGCGGGCGGAGACGACGAGGATTTCTTTGCCGTCGACCACGAGGACGTCGTCCTCGGCCTTGTCCGGAGAGGACTTCTTGGACGAAACGGTGCCCTGGAACTTGCCCTGGGTGGAGTCGTATTTGACGAGGTAGGCGAGGTTGTCGGCCGGGACGATGTCACCGACGGCGACGACGTCGAACGTGGTGCCGAGCAGACCTTGTTCAACAAGGGCGCGGAACACGAGGCGACCGATACGACCAAAACCATTGATTGCGACTTTAACTGCCATGGGAGGGATCCGTTTCTATTGAGTTAGATTACTGTTACAGGTTGACCGTGCCTTATGGGCGCGGGATGACGAAAGAAGAGCGCTGAATGAGGGTTGGCAAGGGTTTTGGCTGCGCAGATGCTGGTAAAACCCCGCCGTCTCTTGCACGCGAGCCGCAGACTAGGCCTCGCGAATCCACAATGCGCAACCGAGCGCCGGCACAAAAAGCTCCGTCTCCACCGGCTGGCGCACGGCACGCGGATCGTTTTCGCGGAAAAACCGCTCGCTGTCGGCTAGTTGCCGCCACTCCGGCGAGAGAACAGCCTCGGGAAGCGGAATCACCACGTCGTGCAAAGTGTTGTTGATCGCAAAGAGCAACTGCCCCTCGCCCATCGAACCGTCGGCGTTGTAGATGACCGC
>DFYA01000204.1 GCA_002382525.1 Opitutaceae bacterium UBA4094 | reverse complement strand
ATCGAGCACCTCATCAAGACCGGCGCCTTCGATTTCAGCGGAGCCTCGCGCAAGAAGCTCTTCGACGGCGTAGACGGCGCCATCGCCACCGCCGCCGCCAACGCCCGCGACCGCGCCGCCGGGCAAAGCGGTTTCTTCGACATGCTCGCCGACGCGCCCGCGCCCAAGAAAAAAGCCGCTACCTCCGCCGACCGCGCGCGCCAGACGGAGACCGAGGACGATTTCACGCAAGCCGAACGCCTCCAGTTCGAGAAGGAACTCCTCGGCTTCTATGTGACCGGCCATCCGATGAACAACTACATCGGCCTGGCAGACGCCCTCGACACCTTCGCGCCCGACGAACTTCTCAACCAAGGCGATCGCGTCGAGTTCCGCCTCTGCGGCCTCTCCAGCAACCTCGTCAAGCGACTCGCCAAAAAGGACAACCGCCCGTGGTTCATGTTTACGCTCTCGACGCGCAAAGCCTCGCTGCAGCTCAACATGTTTGCCGACGCCACGGAAAAGTGGGGCGCCAACCTCGCCGAAAACGCGCAGGTCGCCGTGCTCGGCAACATCATCGTCAACGAAGAGGGCGCCCGCATCAACGTGAAGGAAGTCCGCCCACTCGACGCCTACGTGATGTCCCACGTTAAACGCGTGATCTGGTTCCTGCACGCCAATCACCCGCAACTGCCCGAGTTCCTCAAGCTCCTGCGCGAAACGCTGAACAAACAGGTCGGCTCCACGCTCACCAGTCTCGGGTTCGTCTTTGAAGACCGCATCACCGCCCTCTCCGACGCGAGCAGCGCGCTCGGTTGGAAGCTCACGCCCACCATGTTCCAAGAGCTCCGCCGCCACCCAAGCGTCGCCGGCGTGCAACTCGAAACCAAAGCCCTCGAAATCGCCGACGACCGCAAGTGGTCGAAGAAGAAATTCTGAGCAATTACACAGAGGGCACGAGAGGATCCACAGAGGTCACAGAGCCAGAAAAGAGCCTTCTTGAATTTCCTCCGTGACCTCCGTGCTCACCTCTGTGACCTCTGTGTAACTCTCCGTCACCGTCTCCGACTCCAGCCGACACGCCTCCTCTTTCCATGCCCGACTCCGCCCTCCTCAGCCGCGCCACCCTCATCATCGACCAAGTCTCGGCCGAAAATCCCGCCGATTACGTCCTGCGCGGCGTGCTCGGCGCGGACAAAGACCTCCATCCCTCCGAGAAACGCGACATCTCCCGCGCGGTCTTCATCTATTATCGCTGGTTCAACTGGCTCGACAAAGCCGCCTCCACCCAAAGCCGCGTCGCCTCCGCCCTCGACCTTCAGCGCAAGTTCGACGCCGACCCGTCCTGGTTTAAACCCGAGACGCTTGCCGCCCGCGCCGTCCCCGAGTGGGTCCACTCCGAAATCGAACTCACTCCCGACTACCTCCGCCACCTCCAATCCGACGCCGCGCTCTGGGTCCGCGTGCAAAAGGAATTCGCCGCCGCCCTCCCCCGCTCGCTCGGTAATCTCGCACCCTCCCCTTCGCCGCTCATTCCCGAATCCCGCCGCGACACCACGCTCCGTTACTCCGGCCAGACCGATCTATTCCGCACGCCCGAGTTCCAACAAGGCGTCTTCGAGATCCAGGACCTCGCGTCGCAACTTGTTGGATACGCCGCCGCTCCCAAGCCCGGCGAGACCTGGTGGGACACCTGCGCCGGCGAGGGTGGCAAGACCCTCCATCTCTCCGAGCTGATGGAAAACAAGGGCCTCATTTGGGCCAGCGATCGCAACAACGGACGCCTCGCCACCCTGCGCAAACGCGCCGCCCGCGCCCAAGTTTTCAACTACCGCGCCGTCACCTGGAACGGCGGCCCCTTCCTCCCCACGAAGACCAAGTTTGACGGCATCCTCATCGACGCTCCCTGCAGCGGAGTCGGCACCTGGCAGCGCAACCCGCACGCGCGTTGGACGACTACGCCCAATGACGTGAAAGAACTCGCCGAGATCCAACTCCAACTCCTCAACCACGCCGCGCCCGCGCTCAAGCCCGGCGGACGCCTCGTCTATGCGGTCTGCACGCTCACCAAGAGCGAAACCACTAAGGTCGCCAACGCGTTCTCAACGGCGCACCCCGACCTCATCCCCGACCCCGTCTTCAATGGAGACCCGACGACCCCGTCGGGTCCGTCCCAACTCCACCTCTGGCCCCACGAGTTAAACGCCAACGGCATGTTCATCGCCGCCTGGAAGCGGAAGTAACTCCGAATAGTAGCGCAGGCTTCCAGCCTGCTTCCGAAGTTCTCCCGATGCAGGCTGGAAGCCTGCGTTACCCTAAACCTCTCCGTGGTTAAACCTTCGTCCAAGATTTCCTCCGCCACTGTCCGCGACGACTTCAACGATCCGCTCGCCGTCGTCCATTACGCCCGCGCCGCGCATCACCTCGGCCTCTGGAAATCCGAACGCCTCCTCATCGAGCGCTTCTTTCCCGCCCCCGACGCACCGCTGCTCGAAGCCGGTTGCGGCGCCGGACGCGTGACGCTCGGCCTCTGGGAACTCGGCTACCGAAACCTCGTCGCCTTCGATTTCGCCGAAGAACTCGTGGACCAAGCCCGCGCCCTCTCCTCCGACCGCTCCGCCACGATTCCCATTCACCACGCCGATGCCACCAAACCTATTTGTCACTTAATAAGTGACAAACCGTTCGCGGGTGCACTCTTCATGTTCAACGGGCTGATGCAGATCC
>DFYA01000006.1:2769-7247 GCA_002382525.1 Opitutaceae bacterium UBA4094 | reverse complement strand
TACCTGAGCACCGACATCCAGCCGACGATCGCGCCGTTGTTGGAGAAACTTCGCGCGTTGAAAGCGGCGGAGATCGCGAAGCTCGACCTCGCGGCATTGGCGTTTTCGAAGCGCATCATCGATGACAAGAAGGTGTCCGATCACCACGCGATCATCCCGACGCATGTGCTCGGCGGCGACCTCGACGGCGACGAGGCCAAGCTTTACGACGCGGTAGTGACGCGGTTGATCGCGGTATTTTACCCGCCGTGTATTCGTGCGATCACTACGGTGGACGCGACGACGGCCGAGGAGCCGTTTCGCGCGCGCGGCGTCGTCCTTGTCGATTCGGGCTGGGAGGCGATTTACGGCGGCGAGGCGGCGGAAGATGAGCCGGGCGCGAAAGACAAGGACGCCGAGGCCGCGCAGAAGCTACCCGATTTTCAAGAAGGTGAACGCAATCCGCACGAGCCGAGGCTTGCGCAGATGAAGACCTCGGCGCCGAAGCGCTTTAACGAGGCGAGCCTGCTCCAGTTGATGGAGACGGCAGGCAAGATCGTGACGGACGAAACGCTCAAGGAAGCGCTCAAGGAAAAAGGCGTGGGCACGCCGGCGACGCGCGCCTCGATCATCGAGGTCTTGATCGCGCGCGGTTATGTGGAGCGTCGCAAAAAGAACCTGGTGAGCACGGATTCGGGCCGGGCGCTGATTTCGCTGGTGAAGGACGAACGACTCAAATCCCCGGAACTCACTGGCGATTGGGAGCATCGCTTGAAACGCATCGAACGTGGCGAATATGAGGCGGGCGTTTTTATGAAGGAGGTGGAGGCCTACACCCGCGAAATCCTGCAAGGGAACGCGGAGGCGACGATCGATCTTACGAACCTCGGACCGTGTCCGACGTGTTATGCGCCGGTGATGCGCGGGCGCACCGGCTACGGTTGTTCGAAGTGGAAGGACGGCTGCAAGTTTGTGCTGCCGGGCGTTCTTTGGGGACTGGAGATTTCGCCGGTGCTGGCACGCGAGGTTCTTATTCATAAGCGCAGTCTCACGCCGCACCCCATCGAGGTGGATGGCGTGCGGCACTTCGCGTTTCTACGTTTCGACAAAAAGGGGCAGCCCGCCTACGACGTGGCCGATACCGCGAAAAAAGCGACGGCGGGTGACGAGACGCTCGGGGCGTGTCCGGTTTGCAGTGGGGATGTCGTCGTGGGCAAGAAGGCCTACGGGTGTTCCAACTGGAAGAACGGATGCCGCTTCGTCGTTTGGAAGGTGATGGCGCAAAAGGAAATCACCCCCGACGTCGTGCAACAGCTCTTGGCGGCGAACGTGACGGACACGCTCACCGGTTTCATGTCCAAGGCGGGGAAGCCGTTTGACGCGAAACTGAAGGTGGTGGGCGGCGAGGTGAAGTTCGACTTCGGCGCGTGATCGCCGAGTGCGACGGGGCACTTGATCCGAGGGGTATCTCCCAAGCGCGGCACGGGGAGGCGCCCGTTTTCGCCGTGCCGTTGGGCGCACCTTCACGAGTTGGTGTTAAGTGCATTCGGGCCCGGCCCGCGCGGACGGGCTCCTCAAACGTTAACCCCACTTAATATCCAACTTATGAATACGAATACGAATCCGTCTTTGACGGGCAAAAAAATCGCCATCCTGGTCACGGATGGTTTCGAGGAAAGTGAACTGCTGCGTCCGCGCCAGGCGCTTCGCGACGCCGGCGCGAGCACGGTGATCGTGTCGCCCAACCAAGAGGCGGTGAAGAGCTGGACGGGCGAAGGGTTTGGCGAGGCCATCCAAGTCGACGTCCACGTGAGCACGGCCGATGCGTCGGAGTATGATGCGTTGTTGTTGCCGGGCGGTGTGATTAACCCGGACAAGCTTCGTCGTGATCCGGACGCAGTGCAGTTTGTGCGGGCGTTCTTCGAAGCGGGCAAACCGGTGTCGGCGATCTGCCATGGTCCGCAGCTGTTGATCGAGGCGGACGTGGTCGAGGGGCGGCGGTTGACCTCGTTTGGCTCGATCAAGACGGACCTGATCAACGCTGGGGCGGACTGGGTCGATGAGGAAGTCGTGTGCGACCAAGGGTTGGTCACGAGCCGGCAACCCGACGACATTCCGGCGTTTAATCGGAAGATGATCGAAGAGATCGCCGAAGGCGTTCACGCGGGGCAGCACGCGTGAGCGGTGAGTNNTGCCACTGCTGCGGAAGCTCCTTGATGTAAAGGTCGCGTTGCGGGTAGGGGATCTCGATGTCGTGCGCTTTGAATTGCTCCCAGATTTTGAAGTTCACCTGGCTGCGGAGTTTTCCGGGGAGGTGGTGCAGCGCTTCGCTCCAGACGCGCAGTTCGAAGTCGAGAGACGAGTCGCCGAAGCCCATGAAGCGGACCTGTGGCGCGGGGGTTTCGAGGACGTCGGAGCACTGTTTGGCGGCGGCGAGCAGGGCGGCTTCGACCTGATGGACGTCGCTTTTGTAGTGAACGCCGACGGGGATTTTGAAGCGGATGATGTTGTCGTTGTGGCTGAGGTTGGTGACGCGGGCGGAGACGAACTCAGCGTTGGGCACGATGATGTCGATGTTGTCGTTGGTGCGGACTGTGGTGCTGCGCGCGCGGATTTCGATTACTTGGCCTTGGAGTTCTTCGAGCTGGATGCGGTCACCGACCTTGATCGGACGCTCCATGAGGAGAATGATGCCGCTCATGAAGTTGTCGGCGATGTTGCGCAGGCCGAAGCCGACGCCGAAGGAAATCGCGCCGAGCATGAGGGAGAGCGTGCTCAGGTTGAACCCGGGCAGCATCACGGGCAGGATGATGAGCGCGCCGACGACGATGAGCACGTAGCCGATCAGTGTGGAGACGGCGGTGGCGACTCCGACATTGAGACCGGCGCGAGGGAGGAATCGCACGCGCAGGAGTCGCTTGATGGTGCGGACCACCAGCAGAAGCACCGTCATCAGCAGGATGCCCACTAAGACCGACGCGATGGAGATGCGTAGGGCGCCGATTTCGAAGGGGTGGTTGATGAATTCGTAGGCGGTGTTCATGGGGTATTTAGTTCGGGTGAGCTGAGTTCGCAAGTGACGGGCGCCGAGGGGAAAACCGATCAATTTGCGGTGAGCATCTAGACAAGAACCGGCTTTGCGAAGAAAGTCCGGCATGAACCGTCACGTGGCCAATTCGGATAACTCCTCTCAGGCGTCCGCCGTCGAACTCGGTGCGGCGGGGTGGAGGTTGGAGCACTCCTATGCGCAGTTGCCTTCGGTGTTTCACGCGGCGGTCGGGCCGACGTCGGTAAAGGCGCCACGGCTGGTGGTCTTGAATCGCCGCCTGGCGGAGCAGCTCGGCCTCGCGGCGGAAGCGCTGGCGGGCGAGCCCGGCGCGGAGGTGTTTGCGGGCAACCGGTTGCCGCCGGGCGCGTCGCCGCTGGCGCAGGCGTATTCAGGTCATCAATACGGCGGGTTCACAAATCTGGGCGACGGACGCGCGGTGCTGTTGGGCGAGCAAATCACGCCGCGCGGGGACCGCATGGACATCCAACTCAAAGGTTCGGGGCCAACGCCGTTCTCGCGGCGAGGCGACGGACGGGCGGCGTTGGGGCCGATGTTGCGCGAATACATCATTAGCGAGGCGATGCACGCGCTGGGGATTCCGACGACCAGGAGTTTAGCGGTGGCCGCGACCGGCGAAGAGGTGTGGCGCGAATCCGGACCGATGCCGGGGGCGGTGCTCACGCGCGTCGCGGGGAGTCATATCCGCGTGGGCACCTTCGAGTTTGCGGCAACGCAGGGCGGGGATGAGGCGTTGCGGGCGTTGGTGGAGTATACGTGGCGACGGCATTATCCGGAGATCGCGGACGCGGAGAACAAGGCGTTGGCGTTGTTGGAGGCGGCGGTGGACCGGCAAGCGGCGTTGGTCTCGCGTTGGATGGAGGTTGGCTTTGTTCACGGCGTGATGAACACCGACAACANNTTCGTGCATGGCGTGATGAACACCGACAACATGGCGCTCTCGGGAGAGACGATCGATTACGGGCCGTGCGCGTTTATGGACGCGTATGATCCGGCGACGGTGTTCAGCTCCATCGATCGGCAGGGGCGTTACGCGTATGGCAATCAGCCGCGGATCGCGCAGTGGAATCTCGCGCGGCTGGCGGAGGCGTTGTTGCCGCTGCTTGACCCGGTGGAGGCGCGGGCGATCGAGCTCGCCACGGCGGCGGTGCAGCGGTTCGCGGAGCGGTTTCAGCATCACACGCTGGCGGGCATGCGGCGGAAGCTGGGCGTGTTTAACGAGGAGCCGGAGGACGTGGCGTTGATCGAAGATCTGTTGGCGTGGATGCACACGACGAAGGCGGATTTTACGAACACGTTTGCTGCGTTGTCGCGCCCGGGTGCGGTGGCCGAGGCGCGGGCGGAGGACGCGGGATTTCGGACGTGGCACGAGCGGTGGAAGGCGCGGCTCGAGCGGCAGGCGCAGTCGGCGGAGGAGTCGGAGGCGCTTCGG
>DFYA01000006.1:1788-2693 GCA_002382525.1 Opitutaceae bacterium UBA4094 | reverse complement strand
GGGTATCAGACTTTTTGTGGGACGTGAGGGCGCGGGGGGATTAGGTTCGGACCGAGGTGGATGGGCGCGTCCCTGCGCCCGTTTTGTCGACCTCAAGCCACGCGCGGAGGGACCCGCGCATCCATCTGTAGGCCGAAAGCAGTCGGGCGCTGTTATCGAGCTGCTGACGCTCTCCACTATGGGCAGACACAAAAAACGGCGCCCGAGGAGGGGCGCCGTTTCGGACCATGGGCAGGATGCCCATGCCACTTGGCTTAGGCTTTGATCATGTCGAGGACGGCGGCGCGCTCTTCGACGAGTTCTTTGTTGGTGAGGGCGATCTTCTCTTTGCAGAAGTCGCACATCTCGTAGCCTTCGATCACTTCATAGCTGCCGGGGGTGGTGGTCTTCACCGGCATGCCGGCCCAGACGTCGGCGTCGAAACCGTAGCGGCCTTCGCTCTTCACGGCGACGGAGTGGATCTTGCCGGGGGTCATGAGGTCGCGGACGTGGTCAACGAGGGCGTTGGCGGCGGAGGCGGCCGAGGAGAGGCCGCGGGCGGCGATGATGGCGGCGCCGCGTTTGCCGACGGTCTCAAGGAACGGGCCCTTCAACCAGTCGATGTCAGTGATGACTTCCTTGGCGGGCTTGCCGTTGATCGAGGCGTGTTTGAACGCCGGGAACATGGTCGGGCTGTGGTTGCCGTAGATGAAGATGTCTTTGACGGAGGTGAGATCGACGCCGGCTTTCTTGGCGAGCTGGGCTTGGGCGCGGTTTTGGTCGAGGCGCACCATGGCGGTGAAACGATCGGGCGTGAGGCGCTTGGCCTGGGAGGCGGCGATCATGCAGTTCGTGTTGGCGGGATTGCCCACCACGGCGACGCGTGCATCGGCGGCGGCGACCTCGTCGATGATCTTGCCCTGGCC
>DFYA01000006.1:0-1757 GCA_002382525.1 Opitutaceae bacterium UBA4094 | reverse complement strand
GGGAAGGCGCAGTCGTCGAGTTCCATCGCGACGCCTTCGAGGGCCTTCATGGCCTTCTCGAAGGGAACTTCGATAAGTTGGAGAATGACCGGTTGGTCGGGGCCGAACATCGCGCCGGAGGCGATGCGGAAAAGGAGGGAGTAGGAGATCTGACCGGCTGCACCGGTGACCGCGACGCGGAGGGGAGTTTTGCTCATGACGGGATAAGTTATCGGGTTGGGAGAGAAAGCGGAACGCAGGGATTGCGTTTTGTTGCGCGAAAATGGCGGTAAAGATCAGGCGAAATGCGGGGCGAGCGCGGCGTGAATCTCGCGGACCATTTTCTCGGTGGTGTCCCAGCCGATGCAGCCGTCGGTGATGCTCACGCCGTAGCGGAGGGCTTCCTTGGGCTGAGGGAAGGACTGGTTGCCGGCCTCGATGTTACTCTCGACCATCGCGCCCATGATCGAGGTGTTGCCGGCGGATATCTGCGCGAGCAGCGAGCGGATCACGTCGGGCTGCAGCTCGGGCTTTTTGGAGGAGTTGTCGTGGGAGGCGTCCACGAGAATCGAGAGCGGAAGGCCGCCCTTGGTGAGCGCCTGTTCGGTCTTCGTGATGTGCTCGACGGAGTAGTTGGGGCCGGCGGAGCCGCCACGCAGGACAATGTGGCAGTTGGGATTGCCCTTGGTGACGATCGCGGAGGCGGCGCCGTCGAGGCTGACGCCGAGGAAGGTCTGCGGTTGGCCGGCGGCCTTGATGGCGTTGATGCCGGTCTGGAGATTGCCGTCCGTGCCGTTTTTGAAGCCGATCGCCATGGATAGGCCGGAGGCGAGCTGGCGGTGGGTTTGCGACTCGGTGGTGCGGGCGCCGATCGCGCCCCAGCACACGAGGTCGGCGATGTATTGCGGCGTGATCGGATCGAGGAACTCGGTGGCGGTCGGCAGGCCCAGGTCGAGGACTTCGCGGAGGAAGGAGCGGCCGAGGCGGAGGCCGGCGGCGATGTCGTGCGAGCCGTCGAGATGCGGGTCCATGACCAGGCCCTTCCAGCCGACGGTGGTGCGCGGTTTTTCAAAATACACACGCATCACGATGAGCAGGTCGTTTTGCAGTGCGTCGGCGTGCGTTTGGAGCTGGCGCGCGTATTCCATTGCCTGGCCGTGGTCGTGGATGGAGCACGGCCCCACCACCACGATGAGCCGGTCGTCCTGGCCCTGCAGCACGCGCGAGATGGCGGCGCGGCTGCTTTCCACCAGCGCCTGGGCGGCGGCCGGGGCAGGTTGCCATTCCTGCAGCAATGCGGGGGTGATCAGGGGACGCACGGCCTTGATGCGGGTGTCGTCGATGCGGGTGGTGTCCAGCGTGGACAGCGGTGTGGCGGGGCGGTGGGCATGGGTCATGCCCCCGATTGTCGCGCGGACGCGCTGCCACCCGTCAAGGCCTGCGGAAGGCCGGGTTCTGGCGCGACCAGTGGCGCGACTGCAGGTGGTCCATGCGCACATCGCCACCCGACGAGGGGGCATGCACGAAGCGCCCTTCCCCGACGTAAATACCGGCATGGGTGGGCCTGCGGCCCGGGCCGAACACCACCAGGTCTCCGGTGCGCAGCTCGCGGGCGTCCACCGGCCGGCCCCAACCGCTCAACTGCGCCACCGTGCGCGGTGGCGCGGTGCCTACGCGGTGGCGGTAGACGTAGCCAATCAGGCCGCTGCAGTCAAAACCGCTCTCGGGCGTGTTGCCTCCATAGCGGTAGGGTGTGCCCACCAGGCCCAGTGCATGGA
>DFYA01000310.1 GCA_002382525.1 Opitutaceae bacterium UBA4094 | reverse complement strand
GCTCCAGCCTCCGCTCAGCACGTGGACATTCGTCAATCCAAGTTCTTCGCGTAATCGTTGGGCGACGCTGTGACTCGCCAGACAGTCGTTGCCGCCGCAATACACCACCACCGGACGTTCCGGCGACCACTCGATCAACACAGCCTCGACGCGCGTGTCCCACTCGGCCGGCGGCAACGAGAGCGCCGACGGAACGTGCCCGCGCGAAAAGTCCTCCGCCGACCGCGCATCGATCCATAGTGCCTTCGAGAGCATCTGGGCGTTAGCCCATGATATCGTGCCGGCCTCGGTGGGGCGGGTCCACTGCGAGGCTTGCGGGTGCAACCAAGCAGACAACAGGGCCGGCACGAGCGCGCACAACCCGATGGCGACCGCCCCCCCGATGGCGTGGCGGATTGGCCGGGAACGCGAATGGTGGGTTGCCGTGTTTTTCATTCTTTTTGCTTCGGAGATCAACGCACCACAACCCATACGGCCTGCGTGATTAGGCGACCGCGCACCTCTGCCCGCACCTCCACCCGTGCGGTCAGCGTTTGTTCCGTCGAGATCGGCGCGACGGTGAGTATCCAGATTTCGGGTTCATCGCCCGCCGCGAGCGACGCGACCACCGCATCCGCTGGCGGCTGGAGCGTGAGCGCGTTGATCGGGGCGCGCCCGGTGCCGGAGATCGTCACCCGTTGGGCGTCGGCGGAGCCGTTGCGCGTCCAGCGCAGCAAAACGCGCTCAAGTTTCAGGACCGGCTCGAGTGTCGCCTTGATGCTGAGGTTTGTCGCACCCGCCTTGGGTTGATCGGTGGTCACCTCGATCGGAACGACGCGCACTCCGGGATTGGTTCCCGGGTGGTAGTGCACGGTGAGCACGCCTTTGCCACCAGCAGGGATCGGGGCCTTGGGGCGCTCGATGGTCGAGCACTCGCAACCGGATTTAATGTGGGTGATCGAGACCGGCGCGTCGGTTTCGTTGTTGTAAGGGAACTCGACAACCACTTCCGCCGTGCCCAAGTCGAGCGACAGTTCGCGTGAGGTGGTTTCCCAAGTCAACGCGTGTGCGGATACGGAGGCGGCGACGAAAAAGACTAGTGCGGTAAAACCGCCTGAACCGCGGGAGACAAGAGGATGAGAGACCATGAAGACTCGGAGGTTGGGCACAAAAAACCCGCCGGACAAGGTATCCGGCGGGTCGATAAACGTGGCAGGGCGTAGGGCCCGTCAATGGATGGCTTTAGATGTCCATGCCGAGAGCGTTGAGGCTCTCGTAGGTCACGCCGCCCGTGGCCAGATTGTTCGCAATCTGGAACTCCTCGAGGGACTTCAGCGTTTGTTTGTTCAGCTTGCCGTCGGCTTCGCCGGCCTTGTAGCCCTTTTTGTTAAGGGCGGTTTGCATGTCAGCGATGAGCGCGGGATTGGTGTTGGTTTCACACAGGACGCGGCGCCATTCCATTTTGGACTCGCCGACCGGGACCTGCTTGACGACGTTGCGATACTCGGCGGGCACCACCTGGCGCTCGACCTTGGCTTCAGTTTTGACCTTGGTCACCTTCATCACGCCGTATTCAGCGGGAATTTCGATGGTCTTGATAGAGGCCGGCTGATCGATGGCGGTGCGCTTCACGGTTTTATACGAGGCCGGAACCTGCTCTTCACGGACCGTGGCGGGAGCGACGAGGTCGGTGTGTTTGACTTCTTCATACACGGCCGGGTCGGTCACATAACACATGATTTCACCGGTGGTGTGGTCGATCTTGGCGAGGGGGCCGTCGCCTTTTTTCCAGTAGCTGCGCTCGGGCTGAATCATGACGCGCTCGGTGCGGGTCTCGTAACGGGCCGGCACCGGGATACGTTTAACGTAAGCGGGGGCGATAAGGATGTTTTCTTCGACCTCTTTATAAGTAGCCGGGATGACTTCCTGGCGCTGGCTGGCGCTGCGCACGAGGACCTTTTCGTCAACCTCTTCAAGGACGGCGGGGACCTCGATCAGACGGACGGACTCTTCTTTGATTTTAACGCTCTCAGTGACTTTGCGCATCGGCGTCGGGGCGACCACGCGGGTGTAGCATTCGCCGGGCTTGGCGCTGGGAGGGAAGTTCGGATCGTCGTTCGCCGCAGACTTCGCGGACGCCGCTTTGGACGGTTTGGGGGCCATGGCGACCTTGGTGGACTCCGAGGAGTCGGATTCACGGGCTGCGCTTGGCGCGAAAGATGGGGGCGAACGGAAATGATTTCCACCGCTCTGTCCGTAACCGTCGGAGGCGGCTCCGCTGGCAACCCCAACCCCGAAGGTCGAGGTGATCAGCACTGCGGAAACAATTATATTGATATTCATACTTAAAAGCCGGTCATTGCGGACTAAAAGAAACCGATGCCGCCCTGACCGAAGGCCTTGTTTATTTACATAATATTCATTTAAGCAAACTAAAGATTTCTTAAATTATTTATTTCGAGCACTTTAGGTAATCGATTAAATTCATTAATGGCACTCAGGGCACGCCTTTAGGCCCGGCTTTGATTGCGTGATATTAATTTATATAAAACCGGCGACTGAAGCATGCGTTGCTCTTTATGAAAAGAGACAGCTTAGGTGAAGACGCTCCGACTGCGCGCCAACCTGCGACACCCGGGCGCGCATCCATGATCTTTCAATCGTTTTTCGGCATACGGCCCCTCCTGGTGGTTTTTCTGCTGTGCCTGTTTGCCACCACGGGGCGTTCTTCGTCGCCCGCTAATTTGCTGTCGGGCTCGACAGAACCCGTATCCGCCGCGGTCGCACCCTCGCTTTCGGGCGAAGAATCACTCATCGCCGGCCGGGAGGCTTTAGGGAAAGAAATCGCCCGCGCACGTGCCGAGTTCGACCTCGTCGCCACTGCCGAACCGGGCCCGACCACCTGGTGGTTGACGCAAGAGATCGTGCTCCTCGCGCGTCTCGACGGCCTCTACGCCGAGCATCTTCGCACGCTTCAACACGGCGTCGATCTCGGCAAGGAGTCCGCCGAGGTCGCCACCCGCGTCCAAAACCCGCGACCTCCCGAGGTGCGCCATCAGCCGCCGTTTGGATTGGCGTTACTCGACCAGCTCTACGTCGAACGCGATTACCTCCTGCGTGCGCAGACGCTTCTTGCCACCGATGTGGACAACGCCACCACCGCACTCGCCGATGCCCGGGACGAACTCGATTCCGCCAATCGCCTCCGGCGCACGGCAAAAGAATCCGTCGCCGACAACGCCGCCGACAACGCAAAGGCCTCCGGCGCTTTGCGGCTTGCCGAACTCGAAACACGCATCGCCGCGGCAACCGTTGCGCTGTGCGAAACCGCCCTCGCCAACCTGGAACTCCAGCAATCGCTCGTGGCCCCCAAGCTCGCGTTGTTGCTGCCGGATTTCGCGTGGCTGCGCGCGCATCTCGACATCTCGGAAACCGAACTCGACACCGCGAAACTTCGACGCGACACCCGCCTCGCCGAACTCGACACCGCGATGGAAACCGCCCGCGCCGAAGCTGACCAGGTTGCCCGGCTGGTCGTCGCGATAGAACGAAGCGATGGCGAAAACGGCCCCGCCCGCGCCGAAGAGCTGGAATCGCGGCGCGCCGATCGCCAAACCGTCCACCTCCTGCTCAGCACCCTCGCGACGCAACGCGAGCGCCTCGCGATTTTCGCCGAGGTGCTCGAACTCCGCGTCCGCGCTCTCACCGCCACGGCCCCGACCGCCGAAATGAACGCGTGGGTCGAGGCCAACAACGCCGCATTGGAGCGTTTGCAAAAAGCCAGGCGTCCCCGCTTCGCCGAACTGCGCAAAGGCCGTCAAGAATTACAGGCTCTGCGCGCGCAACTCGCCGATTCGGCCGCTCCCGCGCGCAACCAGGCTTGGGTTGCCGACCGCGTGCGCCATCTCGCGGCCTGGGTTGCCGTCAACGAACGCGAATTGATCGACCTCACCGAACTCACCACCGCGCGTAATCGCCTCAAGGAAGAACTGGGCGCACACATCACGACCTTCTCGCTCGGGGATTCGCTTGCGTCCGCTTGGGCCGGTTTCCGCGCGGCATGGAACTACGAAGTGTTTTCAGTCGCCGACCAACCCGTGCGCGTAAACACGATCCTGGTCGCCATCGCTCTCATCCTCGCGGGCCACTGGGCATCGCGCCGCACAAGCGCGCTCATTGGCAGCGCCGTGTTTCACCGTCTCGGAATGAACACCGGGCGTCGCGCCGCCTGGCAAACGCTCTCGTTTTACGGGCTGTTTCTCGTCGTATTACTGACGGCGTTTAACCTGTTTCACATCTCGCTCACGCAGTTTTCGGTGGTCAGCGGCGCCTTGGCGGTCGGCATCGGTTTCGGCAGCCAGAACCTCATCGGCAACTTCATCAGCGGCATCATCCTCCTCGTCGAGCGCCCGGTGAATCAAGGCGACGTTCTCGAAATCGACGGGCGCCAGATGACCGTCGAAAGCATCGGCCCGCGCAGCACCCTGGTGCGCTCGCGCGACAACGCCCACACGATCGTTCCCAACAGCCGCCTCTTGGAGGAGAACGTCGTCAACCTCACCTTATCCGATGACGTCATTCGCACGCGCATTCCGGTCGGTGTCGCTTACGGTTCACCCACGCGCGAAGTGGAACGTTTACTCAACGAAGTGCTACGCGGTCCTGACGGCGTGATGAAGAAGCCTGCGCCGCTCGTGGTCTTCACCGACTTCGGCGAAAGCGCCCTGCACTTCGAGGCGTCGTTCTGGAGTGCCTTGGAAGGTCGCAAGGAACTGGAAAGCGAACTCCGTCACTGCAT
>DFYA01000050.1 GCA_002382525.1 Opitutaceae bacterium UBA4094 | reverse complement strand
TGAGGGAGTGGCACAGGCATTCCTGCCTGTGTTGCGTCACCCTTCGTCCGCGAGAACGGCAAACGCCCGCCTTCACCGACTCTTCAGCCATGCGGGCGTCGTTTTGCCGATGCCCGCTGCGATTCTCCTGCGCCGTTACGATCCGTCGCAGGCTGTTACACCGGTTGGGAAACCGATCAGCCGCGCATCCGAAACGGTGCGCGGCTTTTTTGTGGTCGTCATGGTTTGGTGGAGAATCGGGTTGTAACGAAAAGGTCCTTAGGACCTCGCAAAGGACGGAAAAGCCCATGCTCCGTTTTGACTTTGCGCTCTTTGCGTCCTTCGAACCTTTGCGTTTGAAATCGGCTGTTCCCGTTTGCTGCCTCCCCTGACTTCACCTCGCGTAATCCTGTTCGGTTGCCAACCGTTGCAATCCTCACCAACTCGTCGCCATGAACGCCACTCTCGCCGCCGAGATCAGCCAATTGTCGACCGCTGAGGACAAGCGACTGGCGGTCGGCGCCGACGACGCCGGACGGCCTTGGCCCGGGGTGCGCAACGAGTTGCTTCGCCGCTGAATGACACAACGCAAGTCCTCCTGCTCCCGGACAATACGCCCTGTTGCCAACTGCACCCAGCTCGCTCAAGTTCCTCCCATGCCCATCACCCTCGACGCAATCGTTGAAGAGACCCGTCAATGGCCCGACGACGTGGTGGCCGAATTGATCGACCGCATCGTGATCGCCAAACACGGCGGTATTGATGCGCAGCACGCCGAGACATGGGCCAAGATCGCCCAAGCCCGCCTTGCCGAAGCCGAGCGTGATCCCTCGGTCATGGTTTCCGGAGACGCTGTTAGCGCTCGCATCCGCAAAATCGTCGGACTGTGAAACCGCACCGCCTCCATCGTGACGCCGAGGAGGAATACGCGACCGCCGCCGAACACTACGCCCGCATTAGCCCTGCGCTGGGCATTCGTTTCTATAAGGAAGTCGAACGCCTGATTCTGGACGTGCGCGCACGTCCGACCCTGTATCGTCGGCATGTCGGCGCGATTCGCCGACACTTCTCAACTGTCTTTCCCTACGGTGTGCTCTATCACGACCGATCAGACCATGTGTGGATTCTGGCCGTAATCCCGATGCGCCGTGCGCCTGATTATTGGCTGCATCGCATGGGGTAAACGTTTTTGAAACGTGTTCGCCTACTGCGCCAAACCTTGAAGGATCCTTGTCGCAGCCGTGCATGCGGGCTCCCGGTTCGCGAGGTTTTGATATAACTCGACCAGCTCCGTGCGCAGACCTCCGCGCGCCAGCTCATCCAAGGATTTGGTATAAGTGCGATCGCGGTCCACGACTCGGCTCCAGAACCGAATCGCCATAACCTTGTCGCCTTGCTCAAGCGCTCCGCGCGCGACGCGACTCAGACATTCCAGCCCACTATCCCAATCGGTGTCCAACGGCTCTTTGACCATGAGAGCCTCCGCGTCTGCCCATTGTCGGGTGTCGGCGAAAATCTCCCACAGTGTCCAGACTGCGCCGTTACGCGCCTTGCCCGGGGACAGGTTTGCAACCGCATATTCGAGCAGGGGCCGCGCCCGTCGGTTTTCCCCTGACCGATTCATCACCCATCCAAGGACCTTCGAACGTGTCGGATTACCCGCAGCTAAGCCTTCCGCGCGGGTCCAGAATTCATCCTGTTGGTCCTTGTGAAGCTTCGTGGCTATTCCCCCGAGACCGCGTTCCACCCCGCGGCTCCAATCTTCACGCGCACTAAAATAACTCCACAGCGCTTCGGGCTCCCGACTCGAAAGCTTCGGCAAGTGGTCGCCATAGTCCGCAAAAATTGTCCAGACGAGATGGTCCACGAGTTTATGGTTGGCCGGCCAGCGCGGCACTTCCGCCAACAAATAATCGACCGCTTGCTTCCGCTCGCCTTTTGCCTCGAGCACGGCAGCCATTCCCCTGACGCACCAATACCGCATCTGGCCATCGTCTCCTTGGCTGTTGAAAGCGGCAGCCTCCGGTGACGGAACAGCTGTCAACTCGACGGCTTTTCCATACGCGTCGATGGCTTCATTCCACTCTTTTCGCCCGGAGAAATAACGCGCCCGCCCGCGCCAGTATTCTGGCGAATCGCGATTTTCGGGTATGCTCTCGGCCGCTCGTATGTGGTTCTCGACAAAACGAGCGCCGCTCATGAGTTGAGTCTGCCCGGCCAAATGCAGGGAAATCCCGGAATAGCCGTCGGCCGCGTGAGAGGCCAGTTCCTCCATGAGCCGTTGCGCAGCAGGTCCGTCCTCGGTTGCGAGAAGCACCGACAAGAGCGCCTGTTTGATCGAGTAGCGAAGCTGCTGCTCGGTCGGCTCACGCACGATCGCGCGACTCAACACCAGGCTCCGTAGGTATTCGACGTCTCTCGCCGAAAAAGGCATATCCAAAGCCGCTTCGAGAAAAGCACGCGCTGCGGCCGGCGCCTTGCGCGTGAGAACAGTCCCCACCTGATAGGCATCGGACGCCGCAGCCGGCCGGAATACGTCAGCCAGCCAGTCGATTTTGCGCGGTGCATCGCGGCTACCCGGACTGAACCCATTCGCCAATTCCAAGGCTGCGTTCAGATCACCCGGTTTCGCCGACAGGTGAGCGCGATATTTTTCGATCAGCTGACCAAGCGCGCCGGTGTTTTCCGCAAAAAAGAAACGTTGTTCAGTCCAGAACTTCGGGTTTCCCGGCATGCGGTCTTGTATCCATTGGTCGATATTTTCGGCCGGATCTTGCTCATGCCAGTGTCGAAGAAAAATGTAGGCCCAGCCTGGAGTGGCCTGTGGGTTGATCTCCATGAACCGACGCGCCAGCGCCCACTGCTCTCGGCCAATGAGACGGTTCGCAAGATCGCCGAGTGTTGACGGGGAAAGTGCCGGGGACAACGCGGGGAACTCGGAGAAAAATTCGATTAAACTCTTCTCGTGGCCTGC
>DFYA01000337.1:17574-20730 GCA_002382525.1 Opitutaceae bacterium UBA4094 | reverse complement strand
GGCGACACCGTGAACCCCGCCACCGGCGCCGTCCTCGGACGCGCTTGGTGCGAAGCCATCGTGCAACGCACTCCGGATTACGTGGACACCACCGCCCCCGACGCCACGCCCGCCGCCGGTTCCCCCGCCGAAACCTTTGGCCGCCGCTACCAAATCGTCGGCTTCCGCTGGCTCTCCCCCTCCGACATCTAACTCTTTCTCTTTCCTCTTAATCTTTATCTTTCTACTCCGAACTTCCGCCCCCTCCGCCCTTCGCGCCTCTTCGCGTCCTTCGCGGTTAAAAAACTCCGCCCCCCCGTGCCCCCCCGCTCCCCTCTCCTCGCTTTTGCCGTCGCCGTTGCCCTTGGCCTCACCGCACTCGTCTCCGCTCGCGCCCAAACTCCGCCCGCCGACGCCCCCCAACCCGCCACGCTGCGCTTCCTCTTCCTCGACGAAAAACCCGGCGCCTACTCCCTCAAATCCGGCGACGCCCTCCGCAAAATCAGCTCCGCTCCCTACGCGATCAGCACCCCGATCACCGTTCAGCCGAAAGGCCGCCTCGACATCTACCAACTCTCCTCGGTCCCCGATCCCGTCACGGGCAAAAACGAACCCGTTAAAATCGCCTCCCTCACGCCCCCGGGCCGCCTCACCTCCGCGCTCGTCGTGGTCACACCCCGCCCACCCACGCCAGAGTCCCCCGTCCCGCCGCCGCCCGAGATCACATATTTCGACACCAGCATCGACGCCTTTCCGGCCGGCGGCATCCGCGTCATCAACCTCGGACGCGCCCCGCTCGGCACCAAGTTCGACCACATCGAACCCTTTCTCCTGCAGCCCGGAGAGACCCGCATCGTCACCCCGGTGCCCGATGCCAAAAACCGCATCGTCGTCAAAATCGCTGTCAGCGAAGGCGACACCTGGAAACTCCTCTCCAACAAAATTGCGTTCCTCAAACCCGGCCAGCGCATGACCGGCGTCTTTGTTTATTCGCCGAGCGGCCTCCTCCACACCTACACATCCGAAGAACTCGCCGAGTTCGGCCGTCCCAACCCCGGCCACTTCTGGCTCACCTACACCGACACCCCCCTTGTCACGCCATAGCTCGTCTCGCGCGACGGCGGATCCTCATTCTCATTCCCTTACTCGTTCTCGTTCCCATCCGTTCCCCTCCCGATCTTTGTGCTCTTTGCGTTCTTTCGTGGCTAAAAACTCCGATGCCGACTTCGTGACCTCTGTGCCCCCTCTTCCGCCCTCTGTGTAATTCTCCGAACCTCCGATCCTCCGTCTCCGCGTCCCCCGCGACCTCCCCCGTGACCTCCCCCTCCCCGCTCCCCGACTTCATCGAGTTCCACAACACCCCCGCCCCCGAGCCGTCGCCCGCCGGTTCCGGTTGGATCCTCCCTCGGTATCCACGAAGCGCCTACAACACGTTCGACTCCCCCGGCTTCCTCACCGCGCAAGAGTCCACCGGCGTTGAACTCCGCTTCGTCACCCAAGCCCGCCACCTGCGCGTCTTCGTCACCGCGCTCACCCAGGATTCCGAGGTCGCCGTCTTCAAAGGCGACTTTCACCACCTCGTGCAAAAAATCCCGCAAGGCTCCGTGCAGTGCATCCACCTCACCCCGCCCGATCTCTACGACCGGGTGCAGCCCGAGGCGCTCCGTCACCGCTTTCACCCCGACGTCTGGCGCGTTGTTTTCGACCGCGGCACGATGGTATTTAACGGCATCGACACGTTTGGCGCGCCGATCCGCAAGCCGCTGCCCGAGGAAAAACCCGCGCTGCGCTGGCTCGCCTACGGCTCCTCCATCACCCACTCCACCCGCAACGGCTACGCTCACCGCGCCGCCGCCCTCCTCCGCGTCGATGTGCAAAACAAGGGCCAGTCCGGCTCGTGCTACATCGACCGCGCCGCCGCCGACTACATCGCCACCGAAGCCGAGTGGGATTTCGCCACCTGCGAACTCGGCATCAACATGCGCGGCACGTTCGAGCCCGCCGCGTTCGCCGTCCGCGCCCGCCATCTCGTCACGCGGTGCACCACAGCCAAACCCGGCCGTCCGCTCGTGCTCATCACCCTTTTTCGCAACGCGGCCCACCACCTCATCGAGCCCGACGCCGCCACCGCCAAGCAGAACGCGTTTAACCAAATCCTGCGCGAACTCGCCGCCGAATTTGCCGACCGCCACGTCCACTTGATCGAAGGCACCGACATCGTGGACGACCTGTCCTGCCTCACTTCCGACCTCCTTCATCCCACCGAATACGGCCAAGGCCGCATGGCCGAGAACCTCGCCCGCCATCTGCAGCCGCTCATCGCCTCGCTCTCACCGTAAGCGCCGGAGCAATCCGCCCATCGCAGATTATCAGCGAATGCGATGACGCCGATGCGCGTATCGCCCAACCGACGTTCCCGGCACCCAAGGATTTGGATCGCCGGCTTCGTCCGGTCCGCTGCGGCTGGTGGCCCGGAAAACAGCATTTCATTTTCGTTTAAGATGAGGTCCAACTCGCGTGATCTCAGATCACTTGCGCGATTAAATACCTTCGTTCCGGGTTGTCTTCCCGGGTGTGAATCGTAGGGTTGGCGCCGTAGATACCCCCATCCGCGAAAGGTCTGTTTTCGAGGCTCTTTCGTTTCCTTGCAGTCGCCAACCCTCACCCCTCGATCCCTATGAAGTTCAATCCTTGCTCGCGCCCACACTACCCGTTCAGCGCCAGTCTTTTGGCCGCCCTCGCCACCTTCTTTGTAAGCGTTCCGGCTCAAGCCGCCACGCTCTACTGGGACACCAACGGTTCCACCGCCGGCGCCGGTGTCACGGCGGACGGAGCGTGGAATACCACCGCCACCAACTGGACGTCCGATTCCACCGGCGAATCCGCCACCTCCGCCTACGTCGACGCGAGCGACGTCGTCTTCTCCGCCGGCACCGACATGGCCACCGCCAACATCACCGCCAGCGGCACGTTGAACGCCCAGAGTATCACCGTCGAAGAAGGCTCCATCGTCGTCTCCGGCGCGATCCGCGTGGGCTCCGTCGGCACCGCGGGCGCGTTCACCGTTGCGAGCGGCGCCAGCGCCACCCTGAACAACGACTTGGTCCTCAATAACAACGTCGACGTCACGGTGGACGGCACACTTGACCTCAAGATCAATGGCGCCGGAAAGACCTT
>DFYA01000337.1:4751-17450 GCA_002382525.1 Opitutaceae bacterium UBA4094 | reverse complement strand
GGCATCACCGAAACCGTCGCTGCTCTCAACGGCGGAGGCAGCGTCACCGGCGGCGTCGATTCCAGCCTCGGAATGACCAGCGGCACGTTCAGCGGCTCGATTTCCGGCGATGTCGACTTGGTGAAAACCGGCACCGGCACCTTCACGCTGACGGGCACCAACACCTCCACCGGCAACACCGCGGTGAATGGCGGCACGTTCACGTTGGCGTCGGGTGCCGAAATGACCTTCTACATCGGCGAAAACGGGATCAACAACGCCGTCACCGGCGTGGGCACCGCAAACTTCAACGGTTCGTTCGCGTTCGACCTCACCGCCGCCGACCTCACGAGCGGCAACAGCTGGCTCATCGTCGACGTGGGCACCCTCACCGAAAGCTTCGCCGGCACGTTCAGCGTCGTCGGCTTCGACGACACGGACGCCGACAACATCTGGACCAATGGCGCCGGCTTCTCCTTCGACGAAAGCACCGGCATGCTCTCCTACAGCGCCATCCCCGAGCCCTCCGCCTTCGCCCTCCTTCTCGGCGCAGGCGCACTCATGGCCTCCGTTGTCCGTCGTAAAGGCCGCCGTTAAGTATCCGAGTCATTAATTGCTCGCCCGCCGAGCGTCCCCTTCGATGAACCGTCGCCCCTCCCGGCGACGGTTCATTTTTTTTGGACGCTCACAATGCCCCTCGGTCCGACCTCTGCGCCCATCTGCGTGATCTGCGGTTAACCCATAATTGCGGCCGCTACCGTATCCATTAGCCCCCGCATCCCTCGCCGCTGAACACGCAATCAGTTGCGTAGGCCACCCGTTGTTTTCCCCGCGCGGCCCCGTAGCGTTTTTTATTCCTTCGTAGCCCTCCGATGCGCGACGCATCCGCCGGGCACTCCCGCGAGGGAATCCCCCCGAAAATGAAAACCGCGATACGTCCGGCCTCCGCCACGTCGACGACTTGGCGCCTTTCCGCCGGACATCGATCCCCGCGCCCTTCGCATCCGTATAACCTCCGGTCCTCGACGTAAGCCACGACCGCTCAGGTCACCACCGTCCCACCGTGCACCCTCCTCGCACCCTCCGTCGCAGCACCCGACTTTTGTTCTGCCTGCTCGCCGCTGGCCTCCAGCCGCTTGCTGGCGCTACGCTTTATTGGACCGCTCCCGGCGGAGGCGCGTCCCCCACTTGGCAGGAGGGATCGCCTCACTGGAGCAGCGACCCCGACCGGACGACGTCCGCCCGCTGGTCCAACGCCCACCGCGACACTGCTATCTTCAAAAGCACCGCCGACCCAACTCCCGTCACGGTCACCGAGACCGTTTCTGCGGGCGCTCTCCACTTTCACTCGGGTGGGCACACGCTTTCCCAAGCGCCCATCCGGCTCGGCCGCACCGCCGGCGCGGGCAACATTACTCTCCTCCACTACGTCTTCGGCACGGGCGACAACACCATCGCCAACAAACTCATCGTCGACGACCCCGGCTCGGTCGGCACGAACGTGACCTACCTCTTTAGCAACTCCGCGCAGGGCGTTCTCACGTTGTCCGGCGATGTGTCGATCGACTACGGCGACCATACCCCCGCCGGCGCCAAGTCGCTCCACTTCCAGACCGGCGCCGCCCACGCAACCATCACGATCAACGGTCATCTCAGCCCCGGCGCGCCCGATACCGCCGCTTCCCGGGCTTCGCTCGTCTTCGGACAAGGCGGCTCCTCCCGCGCCCATGCCGATGGCCTCAACGGGACCTTCCGCATAAACGGTGGCTGCTCCTTCGCACGCGTCGCCATCCATGGAGGCACGGTCCTCGTCGGCACCGACAATGCCTTCGGCACCGCCATCGTCTCACCCGGCCACTCGGGCTCGCGTGGGAAAATCGCCCTACTCACGGAAGGCGCTCGCACCCTCGCCAACCCGATCACCATCTCGGGTGGAGCCTCCTCCCAGACCTACATCGGCGGAAACACCGCCCACGACACCACGTTTCATGGCCACTTTCATCTGACCGGTTTCGGCACCACGGGGACCGCGCGTTCCCTCGGCACCCTCGGAAATCCCAACCCCATCTTCACCGCCGTCGCTGGCGGAAAGGTCAACCTCACGGGCCACCTGACCACCACGGCAGAGATTCCCCGTGGCCTCGTAAAACAAGGCGCCGGCATCGTCTCGTTGAACCACCCGGGCGGCAACACCCTCAAGGGCCTGATCGCGATCAACGAAGGCACGCTCCTCCTCATGAACACGAGCGGCTCCGCCACCGGCGACGCCTCCCAGCTCGCTCCCCGCTCTGCCGGCGTGGTCATCGACGCCCACGCCCGTCTCGGTGGAACCGGCATCGCCGCCAATCTCGTCGAAGCCGCCGCAGCCACCAGCACGCTCACCCCGGGCGACATGACCAAGGAGGGCGTCAGCTCGGTCGGCACGCTCCACCTCGCCGGCGGCCTCGTGGCAAAACGTGGCGTCACCTTCGCCTTCGACGTGCGCGGCGATGCCATCGATCAGGTGGACTTGGGTGCCGCCCCGCTCGAACTCAACGGAACCGTTACCCTCGATTTCGCCGCCACCAGTGCCATCCGCACGGGCATCGCCTATCGCCTTCTCACCGGCTCCGGAGATTGGTCCGCCACCTCCGCCAATTTTGTTTTGAACACCCCCGCCGGTTACCTGCCCGACGCCTCCTACGGCGACGGAAAAGGCTACGTCTTCGATGCGTCCGCCCGCTCGCTGACCGTGCGATTCGAGTCCCTGCCCGATCCGTCCACCTACACGTTCCACCGAGAAACCGGCGCGTTTTAATACCCGTTTCCCATTTCACCACACGCCCGTTCTACGCCTGCCCGCCATGTCACCCCTCGCTTCCCTTTCTCGTTTCACCCTCGGTGCCTGCGTCCTGGTGAGCGTCCTCGGCCTCACCCCCGCACCTACGTTCGCCGTCGAGCCGGTGCGCGTCGTCGCCACCGGCGGCCGCATCGCTCACGGCTTCTACCAGCCGACCACCGCGAACACCGCCTTCCGCCACCGCTCCGTCCACCAACTCGGCGGCCCCGTCGCCGAGATCCAAATCGGCTTCATGGACTGGATGTATCCCTACGACGCGGAAACTCCCAACGACACCAACGACGTCACCCTCACCCACGTCTGGCTCGAACGCGCCTCCACCGGACAAGTCGTGCCGCTCACGTTCTCCGGTTCGCGCCAACTCGTGCTGCCGATGAACTCCACCACGCCCTACTGGCTCTCCGATCCCGTCCCCTCTGCCGTCTGGACCGGTGCCGCCCTCGCTCGCGACGAGATCTTCTGGCTGAATACCCGCGGCACCATCCCGACCGGCGGTAAAATCCCCGCCGGCACGCCCGTCAACTACGCGGGCGCCCGCTTCGTCGCCTATCCGCCGGCCAACGAGCCCGCCTCGTTCGACAGCGCCGGCCCCGTCCCGACTATCACCGGCGGCAACGCCCGCGGCGACGGCCTGCCGGTGGTTTTTCTCGGACGCTACGCCGAGCCCGGACACCTCGCCGTCATCGGCGTCGGCGACAGCATTCTCCACGGGACCGGCGACTCCACCGGAGGCACCATCATTTCCGGCTCCGGATTCTTTAACCGCGCCGCGCTCGACGCCAACGGCAAGAACACCATCGCCATGTTCAACCTCACTCGCCACGGCCAGACCGCCGCCAACTGGGTCAACCCCGGCCGCCAATTCCGCCAGACGCAGTTCCTCAAATACGCCAACGTCCTCGTCGAAGAATACGGCACCAACGATCTCGGAAGCGCCGGCGGCGGCGACCCTGCGGCCATCCTCACCCGCGTCCGCACCATCTGGAGCACCGCTCGCGCCCAAGGCGTTCAAAAGGTCGTCCGCACCCTCCTCATGCCGCGCACCACGTCCACCGACGAATGGGCAACGCTCGCGGGCCAGACCCCCAACACCAATTGGGGCGTCGGCGGCAAACGCGACACCATCAACAACGGTCTCATCGCCGCCCTCACCGCCACCGATCCCAACTACCGCGTTGACCGCATCGTCGATTCCCTCGCCGTGCTGGCGGACCCAACCGATACCGGCCGCTGGCTCACCAACGGCACCGCAAAATATGTCACCGGTGACGGCACCCACGTCTCCGCCGCCGGCAACATCCTGCTCGGTGTCGCCCTCCGCAACACCCTCCTCTCGCTCACCGTCGACGAAAACGCCCCCAANNACGACGGCGTCTCCAACCAACTCGCCTACGCCTTCAACCTCGACCCGCTTTCCCCGGCACCCAGCGGCGCGCTCCCGTCCGTTACCCTCGACACCACGACCGCAAACGGTCCGTGGCTCAGCTTCGACTACCGCGAAAACAAAAACGCCGCCGATCTCGTTTACACGGTGTTGAGCAGCACCGATCTCTCCACGTGGTCCGCGGTGGTCCCCGACGGCATCAACACCATCACCGAGATCGCCCACGCCGACCCGGATGACGACGGCAAAACCGTTCTCCGCCGCATTCGCGTTCGCCACGCCTCCGGCCCCCGCTTTCTTCGGCTCGGCGTCCTGCGCTAACCAGCACCCTCCTTCCGGGGCACTCCCGCTTCCGTCACCCCACCCGATGAAAACCCCGTTCCTGCTCCTCCTGCTCCTCGGCCTTCTCCACCCCCTCATCCTCACCGCCGAATCCATCACCCGCGCCCCCGCCGCCGCCTCCGCCTCCATCCTCACCAACGGCGACTTCGAGTCCGGCGCCGACGGCTGGCCGCTCAAAGACGGCGTCAGCCTCCAGGCCGAAGACGACAACCACTTCCTTCGCCTTCAATTCACCGCGCCCGATCAATTCCTCTCCGCGCACCGTTCCGTTCCCATCGATCCGTCCCACGAGGCCTACGCCTTCAGTTTCCGCGCCCGCTTCGCCGACATCCAACCCGGCAAACAACAGTGGCACGACGGTCGCATCATCCTCGACTTCAAGGACGCCGCGGGCAACCGCCTCGCCAGCCCGTCGCCGCCTTACTTTAAAAAAACCTCCAAGGGCTGGATCACCAAAAACATGGAGTTCGTTGTGCCTCCCGGCGCCGTGACTCTCGAAATCATGCCGGCGCTCTTCCACGTCCGCTCCGGCGTGCTCGATCTCGACGACCTGCAGCTCATTCCTGTTCCGGCTGCGCTGATTATCGCCCGCCAGGAAGCCGCCGCCGCCGCCCGCGCCGCCGACACCGCCCGTCGCGCCGCGCTGGTCAAGCCCCAGGTCCCCGTCCCGCCCGCCGACCAGATGCCGCCCGCCCTTCGCGTAGTTGGAAATCAACTACACACTGACGACGGCGCCACCGTCTGGCTCCAAGGCCTCTCCATCCCCAGCCTCGAATGGGTCTCCAACGGCGAGCACATCCTGCGCTCCACCCGCATCGCCCTCACCGAATGGAAGGCCAACTGCATCCGCCTTCCCGTGCGCGACCATTTCTGGATCGGCAAGGGCCCCTACCAACGCGACGGCGGCGCCGGCTACCGTCAGCTCATCGAAGACGTCGCCAATCTCTGCGCCGCCCACGGCGCCTACCTCGTGCTCGACCTCCATCGCTTCCGCGCCCCCGAGGAAGCCCACGTCGTCTTCTGGCGCGACGCCGCCACCCGCTTCAAAAACCACCCCGCCGTCCTCTTCGAACTCTTCAACGAACCCCACGACCTCTCCTGGGAGGTCTGGCAAAAAGGCGGCTTCGTCTCCGACCAAAAAAGCTCCGCCACCGTCGTCGCCGAAAACGGCGAAAAGCTCCGCGGCTTCCACTCCGTCGGCATGCAACGCCTCCTCGACACCGTCCGCGAAACCGGCGCCGAAAACATCGTCATCGTCGGCGGACTCGACTGGGGCTACGACCTCTCCGGCATCCTCGACGGCCATGCGCTCGACGACCGCGACGGTCGCGGCATCGTTTATTCGACGCACGTGTATCCGTGGAAGAGCGACTGGCAGGGCAAGTTCCTCGCCCTCGCCGACAAATACCCGCTCTTCATCGGCGAACTCGGCGGCGAAGAAAAACCCATGGGTTTCCTCCGCCCCGATCAGCACGAGGACCCCTACACCTGGTCCCCCGACATGCTCGGCCTGATTCAAAAACATAAATTCCACTGGACCGGCTGGGCCTTCCACCACAAGGCCAGCCCGCGCATCCTCCTCAGTCTGGAAACCTACGAACCCACGCCCTACTGGGGCCAATTCGTAAAAGACGCCCTCGCCGGAAAACAATTCGACCTAAAAAAACTCCGTTAACTCGCCCAACCGCGGCGCGGTCGTCCGTGGCTCTGGGCGTTGGCGATCCCGTAGGCCGCCAGCTCGCTGGCGCTCCTCCGACGTGGGAAGCGAGCTTGCTCGCGATAATCCGCCCCCTCGTCCCCCAACCATGCGTTAATCCCTCCCCGTCTCGCATCGTTCTCCTTTCCCTCCGAACCTCCGCCTTCCGTTCTTTGCGCTCCTTGCGTTCTTTTACGGCAAAACCTCCGGCTCTGCCCTTCCCACCTCCGCTTTCGTGTAGTTCGTGTGTTTCGTAGTTATAAAAAACGCCATCTACACCGCTGCGTTTCTTCCGTGTATTCTGTGTATTCCGTGGGCCTCCCCACCCCGTCCATGATCAACCTGCTCCACGCCACTCCGTCCGGATCCGAGCTCGCCGCCATGCTCGCCGCCACCGCCGGTCGCCCCGCATTGCCGCCCTTCGGCGACCCAGCCTGGTCCACAGCAGCCGCCAATCTCGTCGTGGCCTCCTGGCTTGCCCCTCTCACCGCCCTTGCCAACACCGAGGCCGACGACCCGCTCCCGCCGCTCACCGATGCGCTCTACGCCGACTTCTTTAAAACCGGCGAGCGCCTCCCGTTTGAAAAGGTCTACTTCGATCGCCGCCGCCGCCTCGGTCGCGCCGCCATCGCCGTTCTTCTCGGAGACCACGCCACCCGCACGCGCCTGCTTCCGTCGTTTCTCCGCAAACTCGGCGAGATCATGGACGAGTCCTCCTGGACGATACCCGCCCACGTCTGGACCGAACCCACCGGCAAGAACCCGCTGCACATCGACCTCTTCGCCGCCGAAACCGCCAACAACTACGCCGACCTGCTCGTCGTGTTTTCGTCCGTCATCCCCGCCGATCTCGCGCAACGCATCCGCTCGCGCCTTCGCGCCCAGTTCTTCGAAAACTACGCCGACCGCGAACCCCCGTTTCACTGGACCCAGCTCCCGATGAACTGGAACGCCGTCTGCCACCAAGGTGTGCTCGGCGCCGCGCTCGCCATCGAAACCGACCACGCCCTCGTCGCCCGCATGCTCGCCCGCGCCGCGCGTTGTCTGCCCGTCTTCCTCACCGGTTTCGGCGACGATGGCTCCACCTCCGAGGGCCCCGGCTACTGGTCCTACGGCTTCGGCTGGTTCAGCGAACTCAACGCCCAACTCGAACACCGCACGCGCGGACAACTCTCGCTCTTCGAGGGCGACCCCAAGGTCGCGCGCATCGCCCACTTCGCCCCGCTGATGACGTTCTCCGAAGGCCATTTGGTGAACTTCTCCGACGGCGGCCGCACCGGACGCCTCTCGCCGTCGCTCCTCACTTACTTGGGCGACCGCCTCGCAAGCCCGCTCCTCTCCGCCCAAGGCGCCGCCGTCTACCGCAATCAACTCCACGACGGCGTCGACCTCCACATCCTGCGTCGCGATTTCTTCTACTTCAGCCGTCTCGCCCTGCGCACCCCCGCGGCCAACGTCGTCGAAGCCGCCGCCGAACCGGTCCAACCCGACACCTATTTCAAGGACTACGGCGCCGTCGTCGCGCGCGGCCGCGACGCCTGCGGACACCTCTGGGAATTCGCCGCCAAGGCCGGCCACAACGCCGAACATCACAACCACAACGACTGCGGCAGCTGGCTCCTCAACCTCGACGGCGCCCCCGCCCTCGTCGAAATCGGCGCCCCCGAATACACCCGCGCGTTCTTCAGCGACGAAACCCGCTACCTCAACATCGCCGCACGCTCCCTCGGCCACTCCGTGCCCCTCGTCAACGGACACGAACAAGCCGTCGGTCGCGACTTCGCCGCCACCGTGCTCGTAGCCGACCTCCGCCCCGACCGCGTGGAGTTCACCGTGGACCTCACCCGCTGTTACCCCGCAGCGGCCGGTTGCAAAAAACTCCACCGCGTCTGCGTCTTCGAGAAAACAGCCGGCCGTATCGAGATAACCGATACCTGCGAGCTCGACGCTCCCGGCGCCTTCGAATCGATGCTCATCTGTTCCGCTCCCGTGACCCGCGACGGAGCCGACGCCTTGATCGCCATGCCCAAGGCCACTCTTCGCATCACGCCCGCCGCCGGATCCGTGCTCACCGCAGTCGAGACCTGTCCTTATCGCGGCCCCCTCGGCACCGATGAACACGTCCACCGCCTCCGTTTCTCACCCGCCCACTTGCCTTCCGCCTCCGGCCGCGTCGGCTACACAGTGACCGTCGTCTAAGTCCCTCCACTGCCTATCCCCATGCAACGCCGCCCACCCCGCGCAAACATCAGCGGCACCTACTGGGCCGGCGGCGGCTGGCTCGCCGGCAGCCACATCAGCTGCCACGCATCCTCCAACTACATCGTGGACCGCCCCGTCGTGAGCATCCTCCAAAACCACCCGTAACCCGCCTCCCGTCTTTCTCTTTCTTCCTCATCTTTCTCTTTATCCCTGAATCCGCCTCTTTCCGCGTCCAAAATTCCGCCTCCGCCTTTTGTGTCCTTTCGTGTGTTTCGTGGCCAAACATCCCGCCTCCTCCTCACCGCCCTCATGCTCGCAGTCCCCCTCGCCGCCTCCGCCTGTCCCGCCATCATTTTCGACACGGACTACCGCTCCGATTGCGACGACGTCGGCGCCCTCGCCATGGTCCACGCCCTTCAGGACACGGGTAAAGTCACCCTTCTCGGCGCCATCGCCACGACCACGGGTCCCCATGTCGTCGGCGCCATCGACGCGGTCAACACCCACTACGGTCGACCTGATCTCCCCATCGGCGTCGTCGCCCCCGAAGAAGGCCTCAACACCACGCTCAACTCCGACGACTTCGCCTCCACCCTCGCCAACCCGCAAAACTTCGTCAGCCACCAGACCAACGCCACCGCGCCCGCTTCCACCGCGCTCTACCGCCGGCTCCTGCACGCCGCCCCCGACCGCAGCATCACCATCGTCGTCGTCGGCGGACAAACCGCCATCCACCGCCTCCTCATCAGCGGCGCCGACCACGACGGCGACGCCATCCCACGCACCGGGCAGCAACTCGTCGCCGCCAAAGTTCGCGAATTGGTCATCATGGGCGGACACTTCACCGACCCCGGCTTCGCCGAATTCAACATCTGTCTCGACCTCAAAGCCGCGCAACACATCGCTCGCGAGTGGCCCGGTCGCGTGATCTATACCGGCTTCGAAATCGGCGAAGAAATCCGCACCGGCGCCGCGCTCACCCATCCCGAGACCAACCCCGTGGCCCGCGCCTACGAACGCTACTGCGGCACCACCGGTGGAGCTGGCGTCATCGGCGATCGCCAAAGCTGGGACCAAACCGCCGTCCTCATTGCCGCCGTCGGGGACAAGTGGAACGGCCGCACACTCTGGAAAATCAGCCCGCCCCAGGCCATTGAGTTCGACGAAATCGGCCGCGCCCTCATCACTCCTTCGACCACCGGAAACCGCCATTTCATCATCCAATCCGACCCCCTGATGAAACACACCGAAATCGCCGCGATCATCTCCGAACTGATGACCGCCGCTCCCAAAACTCCAGGCCCTCGCCCTCTCCAACAATCGAGATAGACCCACGTCCTCTAGTTCGCCGACCGCCACGGGCACCTGATTGAAGGCACAGACATTGTGGACGAACTCGATTGCCTCACCTCCGACCTCCTTCACCCCAGCGATTACGGGCACGGCCGCATGGCCGCCAACCTCGCCCACGCCCTCCGCCCCCTTCTCCCGAAATCCGCGCAACCGCCCCTACACCCCATGTTCCTTCGCTCCCTCGTCCTCGCCGGCTGCCTGCTCGCCGCCCTCACCGCCGAAACCTTCGCCACACTTGTCGCGCCCGACCACGCCGCCCTGCTCTACAGCGGCCGGCGCGTCGTCGAGCCCGACCATGCCCGCTTTGCCTACTCCGGCGCGCGCGTGCGCATCGCATTCCGGGGCGAATCTCTTGGCGTCCGCCTCGCCGCCGAGCGGACCGGCGTGCATATCAACCTGCACCTCGCGGGGCATCGCGTGCAAAAAATCGCGCTCACTCCGGCACCGGCTTTCTACCCGCTGGTCGCCAACCTCGACCCGTCCGAGGTGCACACCGTCGAACTCGTGCAGGCCACCGAGGGTTTCGTCGGCGCGACGATCTTCCACGGCTTCGTCCTGCCCGAGGGCGCCACCGTCGTTCCCTGGCCCGCCCCCGAATCGCGCCGCATCCTCTTCATCGGCGACTCCATCACCTGCGGCTATGGCATTGAGGCCTCCGGTCCCGACCAACCTTTCCGGGCGGAAGAGGAAAATTTCTGCCTCGGCTACGCCGCGCTCGCCGCCCGCGCCCTGCACGCCGATTACGAGGTCGTCGCCCGCTCGGGCATCGGCCTGTATCGCAACTACGGCGGCCCCGTCGAGGGCAGCGCCGACAACCTTCCCGCCCTCTTCGACCGTGTTTTCTTCCGCCACGCCACCCCCGTCTGGGATCACTCCGCGTTTTCACCCGATGTCATCTGCCTCAATCTCGGCACCAACGATTACAGCGGGAAAAACCACGACGAAAACGCCTTCGAAGCCGCCGGTGTCGCCTTTGTGTCCCGCCTGCTGACACTCCATCCGCGCGCCAGGATCTTGATGCTCTCCGGTCCCATGCAAAACGGCGAAGCACTCCGCCTGCGGCTCGCCGCCATCCGCGCCGCCACCGACCCAGCCCGCGTCGGCCTCTTCGCCCTTTCCCCGCAAGGTTCGCGCGGCTTCGGCGCCCATTACCACCCGTCTGCACTTCAAGCCGAACACAACGCCACCGAACTCGTCGCCCACCTCGCCACCTGGATGGATTGGCCGCTCAATCATTGAAAAAATTTCATCCCATGTCCCGCCTACTATTCGCCTTCGCCGCCTGCCTCCTTGCCGTCTCCGCACGCGCCGAGCCCTTCCAACTCGGCATTCTTCAACCCACACCCGCGCGCGCCGCCGAACTTAAGGCCGCCGGCGTTTCCCACGTCGTGTTCGCCGTGTCGTGGGACCGTTTTCAGCCCAAACCGGACACCATCGGCACCGCTTACGTCGCCCAACTCCGCGCCGATGCCGACGCCTACCGCGCCGCCGGCCTGCGCCTCGTCCTCGGCCTCGGGGTGCAATACCCGCCCGACTGGCTCCGCAACCTGCCCGATGCCCGCTTCGTCAACCAGCACGGCGACGCCTACATCAACCGCGCCTCCGGAAAAAACGTCGTCAATTTCGTATTCAACAACGCACTACGCGAGCGCCAGCGCGATTACCTCGCCGCCCTCTTTAAGCACCTCGGCACCGATTGGGCCGGCGTGCGCCTCGGCGGTGGCTGGTATGGCGAGGTCAACTACCCCGACGCCTCCTTCGCCGGAAAGTCCAACTGCTATTGGGCGTTTGATCCCTTCGCCCAAGGCGCCAAACCCGGACTTCCCGCCGGCGTGAAACCCAGCCCGGTCCGCGGCTGGAGACCCGGCGATCCATCGACCGACCACGCCTCCGCCCGTCTCTTCATCGACTGGTATCTCGACAGCCAGAAAAACTATCACGACTGGCAGATCGCCACCGTGCGCCGCCATTACGCCGGCCCGCTCATGATGCTTTATCCGTCGTGGGGTATTCGTCCGGGACAACTCGATGCCGCCATCGCCGCCGACCTCGCCGGCACCACGCCCGCCGAGAAAAACGGCGAGATCCAGCGCGGTTTCGATTTCGCCCGTTTCATCGGCGGCATTCGTGATCCCCACGTGTGGGTCCAGTGCACCTGGCTCGACTCGAACCCCGAATGGAGCGACGAAGCGTCCTCCGATTCGGCTCGTTGGAGTCCGCCCAAATACCTCGCATCGCTCGCGCGCCAACACCGGCCGCCCCTGCGCGTCACCGCCGAAAACACCGGCGGCGGCGGCGTGCCTGCGCTTAATCTCACCGCAAAACGCGTCCGCGAACTCAAGCTCGACGGCCTCTACTGGGCCTTCGGCCCGGACCTCTTCGACGGCAAGCCCCCCGAGCTCGCCGACTTCGCCACCGCCTTGGCTCCGAAGTAGCGCAGGCTTCCAGCCTGCATCCGTTCCGATCTCGGTCTGCGAATCTTGCCCACTCACCCGCTGCCGTTAGTCCGATAAGGCATGGCCGAAAGTCATCAGAACGCCCCCATCGCGCGCAAAGTAGATGCGCTCCTCGTGGAGTTGCGCGCCGCTCACTACGGCGATCCGCTTACCGAGCTGGAGATGCTACTCATCGCCCGTAACCGTGCCCGCGTAAAATCCTTCGAGTGGGTGCTTCTCGCACTCCTGGTTCTGTGGGCGCTTTCCGATTCGACGCGAGGCTGGCACGGATGGCTCGCGCTCGTCCTCATCCTCGGAACGGGAATTGAGGCACTCTTTTACCGCTCGCGTCGTAAAACAATCGACGCCGCGATCGCCATCTTCGTAAAGGCCGCACCCAAGACGCTCGACGAAGCCCGCCGCGCCCAATTCCCGCTTCCGACGTAGGCCGCCTGCTCGCAAGCGCGGT
>DFYA01000337.1:2713-4670 GCA_002382525.1 Opitutaceae bacterium UBA4094 | reverse complement strand
CGCTTACTTCTCGTCGCCGCCCTGCGGGATGAGCTTGGCGTAATCTTCCAGCGTGCCACCGGCCAAGCAGCACTCGATGATCTTGTGGCCGAGCGGCAACAGGTCGGGCTCACGGAAGGCGGCCAGCTCACGAGCGAAGAATTCGGCGAGGATTTCCGCGCCGGCGTCATACGCCGCGGCCCCGACTTCGGGCTGCTGATCGACTTCAAAGAACCACGATCCGATCGTGCCACCTTCCACGGTGATCTTGTGCGGCGTGTATCCGAGCAGCGGGCAACGCGAGGCGCGCAGCTCGCCGTCCTCGAACTTCGCGCCACCGCGGCGGGCGAGGTATTCGCGGGTGATCCACTGCGGCATGAAGCTCGTTTCCCAGGCGCCGACGTGCTGATTCGGGATCAACACATAACGCACATCCGGGTGCTCCGTGATCTGGTTGAGCAGGAGGTTGGCCTGGTCAACGCGGCGTCCCGTGGCGAAGGGCCAGTAGGAGCCGACGCCTTCCGACGACATGCCTTCGCTCGACACGATGCTCGGGTTGGCATGGCCGCGCGGAGCGACCAAGCGCCACAACCAAGCGAGGGCGGGCGGCAACACGTGGAAGAGGCCGAGGATGCCGTAGGTGGGATTTTCGCGGGTGCAGGGAGGGCAACGCACGCCGAAGCTGCGCACATCGACATCCACCGCGCCGTCGACCACGCCCGGGACCAGCGCGCGGGGCAGCACGATGCGGGGATTCGGGCAGGGCTTGCCGGGGCTGTCCTCGATGTGCTCCCAGATCAGCGCGGTCGCGCCGGGGTGCGCCTGAATGTTGAGGAACAGGAGCGGCAGGCCTTCCTTGAGCGTGAGGCTTTCCAGATGCGGGTCGGTGCCGTAGGCGTTGATATGGTTGACGCGCACAAACCAGGCGTCTTCGGCGTCCACGACCGCGAGCTTGCCCTTGCCGCGCTGGAGCGTCGGGTGACACAGCGCCATGTCGTCGGTGACGGGGCGAACATCGCAAGCGCGGGGCAGCGTGACGCTGCGTTCGTCGCCGGTCACAAGGTTGCGGCCGAGGAGCAGCGAGCCGTCGGGCTGACGATGGATGTGCTCGAGCATCTCGCTCTTGCCGCCGCCACTGGCGCCTTCGTGGGAGATCACGAGTTTGTTGCCATAGGGTGTCTGAACGAGCGCCGTCGAGCAGTGGATGGTGGTCCACTGTTCGCCTTCGCCGAGGTTGAGGAGGACGCCATAGATGCCCTTCTTGGCGCTCGGGCCGGGATAGAGGTTGTAGCTGAAGAGCTCATGCAGGCCGTCGCGGCGGTTGTGCACCACGATCTGTTTACCTTCGAAGTGCGTGTGGCGGAAAGGCGGCGCAACGTAGATGACCGCGCGGGGCTTAAAGTCGGCGGGCACTTCGTCGGGCGAGAGCATGCCCTGGAGGAGCGCGAGGCCGAGGGCGAAGAATCCGGCGTTGTCCGGCGCAATCACGATGGCGTGCGTGCCCTTGCCGGCGATACCGGCGATAAAGGGGAACACCGCAAGGCGCTGCGTCTTGAGCCAAGCAAAGGTCGCTTCGCGGGTATCGGCGAAGTCGGTCTTGAAGAACTCGCGATAGGTGGGCTTGTCGGTCGGCAGATTGTCGCCGATCACCATGCAGTCCGGATCGCGGCGGCGCATGTAGGGATCGGGATAGTTGGCGGCGATGCCGTTGCGCACTTTGCACACCGTGGCCTCGACGATGCGGCCCTTGCCCGGAACATCGTAGGCGACCTCGTGCCAACCGTGCTTTTCGTCGCGCACCGCGAGTTGGACGAGATCGTCGACGCTCGTCGCAACGATGACGGAAGGCGCGGCGGCGAGGATCGCGGCGGCTTCGGCCGGGACGGCGAAGGGGACACGGGCGGTGGTGTCGAAGGCGGGTGCGGTGGCATTCATAATACGATGTATTTGGTGTTACTGTTGACGTAGGTCGGCGGGG
>DFYA01000337.1:0-2539 GCA_002382525.1 Opitutaceae bacterium UBA4094 | reverse complement strand
CGACGACGCACCCGAGACGCCCCACTCCGCGTTGTGCGCGTGGCTCGCCCGGGACCCGGCGGGATGCCGGCACTGCCTTCACTTTCGACAAAAACTGCGCGACGACGCGGCGCACGCGCCCGCTGTGGCGACGTGCGACGCGGGCCTATGGGAGGCGCTCGTGCCGGTGCGCATCGGTGGACACACCGCAGGGCACCTCTGCCTCTTCGGTTGCGCCGAGGAGGCCGCGACCACCGCCAACCAAAACCGTGCGCGACACCTGCTCGGCCGCGCCGGGGTGAAGCTGCCGATGGCGGAGTTCACGGCCTTGCGCTCGCAGGCCCCAGTCGTGCCCGCGCGTCGCCGCGCGGCCCTCGTGCGACTGATGCAGCTCGCCGCCGACCGCATCGCATTGCTACTCACCGAGCATTACGTGACCGCACCCCATGCGTTGCCGCCCGTCGTTGCGAAAGCCTGCGCATTGGTGCACGTGGAGTTCGCGAGCGAGCTGAGCCTCTCCGGCTTGGCACGTCAGCTGGACGTGAGCGAAGGGCATTTCAGCCGGATTTTCCACCACGCGACAGGGCTGCGTTTCGTCGAATACCTGGCCCGCTACCGGGCGGAGCGAGCGCGGGCGTTGATCCTGAGCACGCACGAACCGGTGGCCGAGATCGCCGCCGCCTGCGGCTTCCGCTCGCTGTCGCAATTCAATCGGGTGTTCCGCGCGGCTTACGCCACGACGCCGCGTTCCCTTCGAAACGCGCCTTTGAAGATGCACCAAACGGACGCCAGCGAGATCAACGCTCCGAAATAAGTGAAGACGTGAAGCGCCTCGGCCCTCGGCTCGATCACGGCGTTCGCCGGCTCGGCCGGATCGTAGTGAACGCGCACGACCTTGCCTTCGGGATAGTTCGCCAAAACCGGATCAACGTCCGCCGTGTTCGGATAAACACGATACACGTAGGCGACCCGCGAGCCGGTGTAGTTTACCCCGGAGACGATGTAATCATAGGTTACGTCCGCCTGATATCGGACCACCGATTCGCGTCGCTTTTCCCCGGGTTTCTTTTTGCTGGTGACGACTTCAGCGACATCCGAACGGGTGATCGTCGCGTCAGCGGTCGGCCACGCCTGCGCCTCACGTGCGTCGCTGATCGGTTTTAACGAATAGCCTATGATCGCCAGACCGGCGGCGCACCCGAGCAGAAGGATCAAAACTCGAATCATGTTCCGCCCAACCAAGTTCGCCCACCCGAGTTTCTCCACCTCGAACTTCGCCCGATTTGCGGGAGCCGGGTCTCAGGGAGACGGTCAACGCCGGGGCTGAACGTCGGCTTTCTTTTTTCGAAAAACCAGCCCGCCCACCAACCCGACAAGCGCACCGATCACCGCACCGACGACGACCTTCCCGCCAAACCGCGACCAGTCGAAGCCGGCACCTCCGGCTGATTTCGCGGGAGGCGGTGCGTTTAGCTCCCTGATTTGATTGGCCCACGTTGCCGAAGCGGACCGTGTCCACTCGAGTTCGTCCTTGTCCCCGTATGCATACAAAAACAGCAGCGAACCCGCCGGGTTCATGAACGTGCTCGTCGCCGCCACGACCGAGCTGCTCGACTGCCCTTCGACGGTCATACCGTAGTTGATGAACATGGAATAAGCCATCGCGTCCGCCACTTCCCAATGCGGCTCCATCGGAACCATCTGCGATATCGTCATCGCGAAACTTACATCGAACTCCTTCTGCACGCCCTGACCTATCGTCTCCATATAACCCGGGATCTTGCTCCGAATTTCTTCAAAGATTTTCTGGTTCTGCTGCTTGATCGCCGATTTCACCGAGGAGAACTCGGCGGCGCCCATCGTGTGGTCCCGCAGTTTTTTGTTCACCTTCAGGATAAAGTAACGACCCAACGCCGGAAGCTCACCCGCCCGCGCGGCGGGCTCAATGTCTGTGGAGATATAGAACGCCAACGTATCGTTCATCGGATCAGCCATCCGGTCGGTCAGGCGTTTCACTTGCGGCATCGCCTCGGTGACGGGCACGAAACCTTCGGGCGCAGGCACATGGATCTCACGACCCGCGACGGTGAACACGTCGCCCAGCGCCGATCCGGCGGACAGCAACAAAACGGCCAACCCGAAGATGAATTTCATCCGCCAAGCAGAGGGACGCGCGGCGGAGTTTTCCAGCGCCAACTGTCCGGCATGGGGCGCCCCCCGCGCCATACCGGACAACCGCTTAACCCGCCGCGATGGCCTTGAACTCGCTGACGACCGCCTGGAGCGTGCTCTTCGCGTCGCCGTAGAGCATGCGACTGTTCGGCATCAGGAAGAGCTGATTCTCAATGCCCGAGAAACCCGCGCCTTTGCCGCGCTTTAAACAAATCACCGTGCGCGCCTCGTGGGCGTTGATGATCGGCATGCCGTAGATCGGCGAACTCTTGTCGCGCGCGGCCGCCGGGTTCACCACGTCGTTCGCGCCGATCACGATCGCCACGTCCATGTTCGCCATCATCGGGTTGATCGCGTCCATCTCCACGAGCTGCTCGTAGGGCACGCT
>DFYA01000118.1:8727-14599 GCA_002382525.1 Opitutaceae bacterium UBA4094 | reverse complement strand
CGGGGGAATTCCATCACCAAGAGCGTCTCAATCGCGAAGGCTGGGACGCCGGTGCGTCCACACAGACGCTCGACCTGCACAACGGCCCGTGGTCGCTGCGCCTCACCGACGGCGCCCCTGAACGCATGGAATTGCGTGGGGGCGTCCGCGCCGAACTGGGCTTTGCATTAACCCTGTCGCCGGCCAAATCGCTCGTCATCTTCGGCGAAAACGGCGTCTCGCGCAAAGGCGCCGCGCCCACCGCCGCGAGTCATTACCTCACGTTCACACGTCTGCGCACCGAGGGCGTGCTCATGCTCGGCGAGGAAACGTTTCGCGTCTCCGGCGAATCGTGGATGGACCACGAAATCAGCAGCAGCCAACTCGACGAAAACCAAGTCGGTTGGGATTGGGTGAGCATTCACTTCACCGACGGACGCGAGCTGATGTTCTATCGCCTGCGGCTACGCGACGGCGGCTCCGACCCCGCGTCGTCGCTGACTTGGATCGACGCGGCCGGCGCCACCCAAAAGAGCGATTTCAAATGGGAGGTCCTTGATCGCTGGACCAGCCGCGCGACCGGCGCGGTGTATCCGGTGAGCGTGCGCCTCACCACCACCGATCCCGTGACGGGACGCCCGGTCGCGCTCACAGTGGTCCCGCTCGCGAAGGACCAAGAACTCCCCGGCACGCTCGGCGGCATCGCCTATTGGGAAGGCGCCTGCCGCGTGCTCGACGCCGAGGGGCGCCCGCTTGGCTCCGCCTACATGGAACTCACCGGCTACGCTAAAGAACTTAAACTATGAACACCTCCCCGCCCTCGTCTGACCCGCGCGTCGCGTTGATAGCCGGTGTGACCGGCGCAATTGGCTCCGACGTCGCCCGCCGCCTCGTCTGCGCCGGATGGCAAGTCGCCGGCTACGCGCGCAACGCCGAGAAACTTACTGCGCTGCAAACCGAGCTTCCCGGGCTCCACACGGTCGCCACCGACGCCACTCAACCCGATGCGGTCGAGGCAGCCGTGCAGTCCACCGTCGCACGCTTCGGGCGTCTCGACGCTTACGTGCACGCGGTCGGTTCGATCCTCATCAAGCCCGCCCACCTCACGAAGCTCGACGAGTGGCGCAGTGTCATCGATCTCAACCTCAACTCCGCGTTCTACGGCGTGCGCGCGGCGGTCGTCCCCATGCAGGCGCAAGGCGGCGGCTCCATCGTGCTCATCAGCTCGGCGGCGGCCCAGGCGGGCTTGCCCGCACACGAGGCCATCGCGGCGGCGAAGGGCGGCGTCAACGGCCTGGTGCTCGCCGCCGCCGCCAGCTACGCCAACAAAGGCGTGCGCGTTAACGCCGTCGCCCCGGGGCTCGTGGACACTCCGCTCTCCGCCGCACTGCTTGGCTCCGAACAGGCCCGCCAGCTCTCCGAAAGAATGCACCCGCTCGGTCGCATCGGATGCGCGGAAAACATCGGAAGCCTCATCGCGTGGTTGCTCTCCCGCGAAGCCGACTGGGTCACCGGACAGATCTGGTCGGTCGACGGTGGCCTCGCGCACCTTCGCTCACGCCCGAAAGCCTGATTTCCTGTATTCATTTTTTCATGACATCGACCCTCTCCAAAACGCATCAAGCCGTCGGACTCGCCGGGTGGCTTGCGCTCTGCTTCGCCGCAGCCGCCGTGGGCGCCTCGGGTTCGATCCGTGCGCGCGGTTTCTACGAATCGTTGACGCAGCCCTCTTGGGCTCCGCCCGGCTGGGTGTTCGGTCCGGTGTGGACGGCGCTCTATGCGATGATGGCCATCGCCGCCTGGCTGGTGTGGCGTGAGCGCGGTTGGCGGGCTGCCCAAACACCGCTCGCGCTCTTCCTGTTTCAGTTGGCCGCGAACGCCCTGTGGAGCTGGTTGTTCTTCGCTTGGCGCCAAGGTGCCTGGGCGTCCGCCGAGATTCTTCTGCTGTGGGCTCTGATTTTCGTGACACTCGTCTCGTTCTGGCGAGTGCGAAGCGCGGCGGGCGTGTTGCTCATCCCGTATCTTGGCTGGGTGTCCTTCGCCGCAGGCTTGTGCATTACCATTTGGCGACTCAATCCGGACAGTTTGTGACGCGAGTCCGAACGCGGCTGCTTTGCTGATTCAAAGCCCCAATCCCGGCTCGATGGCGAGGCCCGCGAGCGGTTCTGCATTCCGTGCGCTCGGGTCGACCCACGCCGCAAAGGCGATCATGCCGGCATTGTCTCCGGTGTGTCTTGGCAGCGCCGCCAAGAGCGGGATCTCGTCAGCCTTCGCCACCCGCCCGAGCGCAGCGCGGAGCGTCTGGTTGTTGGCGACTCCGCCCGACAGCCCGAGGCTCGCGAAACGCTCCCGCTCCAAAGCCAACGTGGTCTTGCGAACCAACGCATCCACGACCGCCTGCTGATAACTCGCGCACAAATCATCCATGCGCGCCTCGACCTCCGCCGGCGTCATTTTTTCCAACTGATAACGCAGGCTGGTCTTCAGTCCCGAGAAACTAAAATCCAAATCCGCTCGCGGGCCTATCCCGCGCGGAAAAGCGAACGCCTCCGGGTTTCCCTTCGCCGCGCGTTTTTCGATCAAAGGTCCGCCCGGATAACCGAGCCCCAACAGCTTCGCGCCTTTGTCGAGCGCCTCGCCCGCGGCGTCGTCCTTGGTCGAGGACACCACGGTGATCTTCCGCTCGCGATCCAGCGTAAAGAGCAACGTGTTCCCTCCCGAAACGACCAGCCCGAGGTGCGGCAGCAACGCGTCCATTTGCGTGTCGAACTCCGCCGGTGCCTCCGCGTGCACCGGGATAAACGGCGAAAACACATGCCCACGCAGGTGGTTTACGCCGACCAGCGGCGTGCGCCACGCGAGCGCGAGCGACTTCGCCGCCGCCACACCGATCGCCAGACACCCCGCCAGCCCCGGCCCATGCGTGACCACCACCCGCGTGATGCCGTCAAACCCCGCTTCGGCCCGCACGCGTTCCAGCAACGGTCCCAGGTTCCGCAAGTGCTCGCGCGTCGCCAAGTCTGGCACCACGCCGCCGTAGCGACCGTGGAGCGCGATTTGGCTGTGTATCCATTCTCCGGTGACACCGCGCGAAGGATCGAACAGCGCCACCGCCGTCTCGTCGCAGGAACTCTCGATCGCCAAGATCATGGCCGCTTCGCGGTCAAAGGCGCCGCCGCCGGCACGCCTTGTGTTTCCATTTCCAAGATCAACGCCGCCTGCAACACCGCCACCGCCGCCTCCAGCTGACGATCCGTGGCCGGCTCGATGTCGAACCGTTTTTTAAATTCGACGGGGTCCAGCACGTCGTCCCGGGCCCGTTGGAGACGCACGCTTTGATCCTCCGCCGGCGACATCACGATCTCGACGTCGGGCATCACGCCCTTCTCGTGGATCGTCACCCCACTCGGGGTGTAATAACGGGCCGTAGTGAGCCGCAACCCCTCGCCATTGCGCAAAGAAAGGATCGACTGAACCGAGCCTTTTCCGAACGAACGTTCGCCCACGATAACCGCGCGCCCGGTGTCTTTCAGAGCGCCGGCCACGATCTCCGCGGCGCTCGCGCTGCCCGCATTGATGAGCACCACGACGGGCAACGTCAGCGCCGGCTCGGGAGCGGACGCGCGGTAGTCGTCGCGATCGTTCTTTCGCCGCCCTTGAGTGTAGACGATCAACTCGCCTTTATTGAAAAACGGTTCCGCGACCTCCACCGCCGCATTGAGCAACCCGCCCGGGTTGTCCCGCAGGTCGATGATGAGCGCACGCATCGATTGCGCGTTGAGCGAGTTCAGCGCATCGATGAACTCCGCTCCGGTGCGCTCGGAAAATTGGGTGACCTGCACGTAGCCGATGCCATCCGGACGCAGACGCACGTCGCGCACGCTCTCTACTTTGATGCGCTCACGGGTGATCGTGACCTCGTAGTCCGCCTTCGTGGACGGACGCTCGAAACCGATTTTGACCTTTGTGCCCGGCTTGCCGCGCAACCGGCCCACGACGTCTTCGAGCGTGGGCACCTCCAACTTCGACCCTTCGATGCTCACGATAATATCGCCGCGCAGAATCCCCGCTCGCGCGCCCGGCGTTCCGGCGATGGGCGCGATCACCACGACATTGCCGTTGCGCAACTCCACCTGCACGCCGATGCCTCCAAATTGGCTGCTGATCTCCTCCTCCAGCATCTTGTAGTCGCGTGCGTTCATGTAGTCCGAATGCGGATCGAGCGACCTAACGATTCCCTGCAGCGCCGACTCCGTGAGCTTCGTGAGCTCCGCCTGCTCCGCATCGACGTAGTTCTCGCTAACCAACTTGAGCACTTCGCGGACGTAGCGTGACGATTGCTCCAGTTCGCGATTGGGCCAGAGTCCCCAAAAGGCGGCCTGACGCGCCACACCCATGGATAGCATGGTGCCGAGGAACACCCCGAGGGCGATGACGAGAATGCGTTTGAGCATCCGTCGGACTGTGGCCAACTCGTCGCCTTTGTAAATGGGATCATCGTCGCCAATTTCACCTGAGTTCGCCGCCGCGTTTCTTGCCCGCTCCGGCCCGGTCGGCGTGCTGTCGTTCGCCGACTTCATGCAACTGGCCCTCTATCACCCGGAGCTCGGCTATTACCGCCAGACACGCCGTCGCGTGGGCCGCGGCAAAGGCACGGACTTCTACACCGCGAGCACATCGGGCGCGGTGTTTGGCGAGCTCGTCGCGGCCGCCTGCGTCGGGTTGCTCGGCGGTGAAGTCGCGGCGCGCCAACACGTGTTTGTCGAGATCGGCGCCGAACCCGACGGCGGGGTGCTCACCGGTGTGACGCACCCGTTTGCCTCCGCTCGCACCGTGCGAGTCGGCGAACCGATCGACCTCACGGGTCCGTGCGTCGTGTTCTCCAACGAACTATTCGATGCGCAACCGCTGCGCCGCTTCGTGCGTCGCGGCCCTGATTGGCGCGAGCTTGGCGTCGAATTGCGCGGCGATACGTTGCACGAAATCGAATTGGCTCCCTGCGCCGAATCGTGGCTGCCGGACGACGCGCCCGAGGGCTACGTGTTCGACGCGCCGCGCGCCGCCGGCGAACTGGCATCGGCAATCGCATCGCAGCCGTGGATCGGGCTTTTTGTGGCTTTCGATTACGGCAAGTCCTTCGCCGAGCTCGCCACCGCCACGCCCGCCGGCACGGCGCGCGCGTATTTCCAACACACCCAATCCAACGACCTGCTCGCCCGGCCCGGCGATCAAGATCTGACGGCCCATGTCTGCTGGGATTGGCTGGCCGATGCCATCGCCCGCGCAGGCTTCGGCCGCTCGGTCGTCGAATCGCAAGAGTCGTTTTTTATCCGCCACGCAGGCGCCTTCCTTTCGCAGACCATGGCGGCCGAGGCGGCGCGCCTGAGCCAAAGGAAGTTGGCGTTGTTGCAGTTGCTGCATCCCTCGCATCTCGGGCAAAAGTTCCAGGTGCTGCACGCGAGGCGGGAAAACCGCTAAAGTTTGCCCTTGCTTCGCCCGGACGCCGACTTTTACCTCTGACCCTTTAACCAACTTCCATATGGCCAGAATCTGCGCAATCACAGGTAAACGTCCCACCCCGGGATCCATCATCCACCGTAAGGGACAGTCGAAGAAGAGCGGCGGCATCGGCACGCACATCACGACGATCACCAAGCGCAAGTTCCGCCCGAACCTGCAGAAGATCCGCATCAAAACCGCCAACGGCGGCACGAAGCGCGTCCTCGTTTCGGTCAAGGCCATCAAGGCCGGTCTCGTCGAGAAGGTTTAAACCGCCCGTCTCTCGACTCCCGTTTCTCCGCCCGCGACCCTCACCGGTCGCGGGCTTTTTTGCGTCCGATGCGTTCGCGCCGCAGATGACCCGATGCCGGACGCGCCCGGGGATCACGCGCGC
>DFYA01000118.1:0-8649 GCA_002382525.1 Opitutaceae bacterium UBA4094 | reverse complement strand
TAATCCAAAATCGTCGCGCCCATGCCGATCAGACATCCGTCGCCAATCGTGCAGGCATGAATGATCGCGGCGTGACCGATGGTGACGTGGTCGCCGATATGCACGCCGGCGTCGTCGGAGAGATGCACGACCGCGTTGTCCTGCACATTGCTCCCCTCGCCCACCACGATGCGGTTGATGTCGCCCCGCAGCACCGCTCCGTAGAAGACGCTGCTGTTTTTTCCGAGCTTCACATCGCCCACCACCGTGGCGTTGGCGGCGACAAACACCGCCCCGCTAACGTCGGGCACTTTTCCTAAAAACTGAGACAGGCGGTCTTGGATATTCATGCTGAATAGGCGCGGTCTAGAAATTCTTCCGATACTCGTAGCCCGACGGATCGACGAAGACGAGGCTGTTGGATTCCACCCGGATAAGCCGGAGTTGCGTGGCGCGGTCCACGACGTCGTTCAACCGGAACACCCGGTCGTTCATAATCACTTTCGGATCCGTATCCGAAGCGCGAATACCCGAGATACGCATCGCCTCGATGAATTCGTAAATTTTGAGATTGGCGGCGGGGACGGAGGGGCCAGCCGCAGCCGGCGGGACCGGTGCCGTAGCGGGAGTGGCGGGAGCCGACGGCGTCGCCGGGACCGCAGCCACCGGAGGCGGCGTCACGACCGCGGGCGGCTCGACCGGTGTGATCGGAGGCAGGCTCACCGAGACGGGCGCTGGCGGAGGCGTGGCCACTGCAACCGGCGCCGGAGTCGCCGCCGGCGAAGGCGCCGAGGAAACTGCGGGCGCAGTTGCCACTGTCGGGGTTTTCGCGGGAAGTGCCGGCGAGTCAAAGTCGGGGCCGAAAAAGATGAACGCGACCACGCCAGCCATGAACAACACGGCGCCCCCGCCAATGATCAGCAGGATTTGCGTCCGCACCGGCATCGGTGGACGCCGTTTGGCAACCCGCGATGTCGACACGTTGCCCGCTCCATTATCGGGCGGCGGCGGCGCCATCGTCACAGGAGCTTCGGTCCGCTGGCGCTGGGCCTTTTTGAGTGCTTCGTTGATTAAACTCATGATGTGCGACGAGCGGTTAACGGTGAACGGAACGGGTGAAGGAAATGGGAAGAGGGGCGCAGGCGTTTTACTCTGAGCAACTCGTGCGTTTGCGCCAGTGAGCTTTCGAGGTCAGCGAGTGAGATTCCGCATATCCTTAAAGGCACGGCGGACATCCCACCATGTGACTTCGTCGGAATCGCGTATATAGGCCGACAAGATCGCCTTGTCGCAGAGGTTGTTGATAATGCGGGGAATGCCCTTACTGTAGCGGTGCACCGCTCGCAGCGCCCAACCGGTGAACGCCGGGCGGCCCATGCTGCCGGAAAGCGTCAGCCGGTGCTGCACGTAATGCTGCACGTCGCTCAACGTCAGCGGGTGCAGTTCGTAGTGAATCAAAATGCGTTGGCGCAACTGGCGTAGCTCTTCACGGCCGAGCACCTCTTTCAACTCGGTTTGCCCCATCAGCACGATTTGCAGGAGCTTCTGCTGGTCGGTCTCCAAGTTGGAGAGCAGCCGGATCTGTTCGAGCACTTCAAACGAGAGATTTTGCGCCTCGTCGATGATGAGCACGATGTCGCGACCGCGCTCGATTCGCTCGAGCAACACGCGGTTCATCTGGGCGACCAGATCGCTTTGATTTCGCGCCAACTGGGTCTCGCCCAGCTCGGTCAGAATCGCCTTCAGCATCTGCGTCTCCGTCACGCGCGGATTAAGCACCAGCGCCGTGTCGTAACGCTCCGGGTCGAGTTCATTGAGAAAACGGCGACACAAGGTCGTTTTCCCGCAACCGACTTCGCCGATGAGCACAATAAAGCCTTTGCGCTCGGCGACCCCGTATTTGAGGTGTTGGAGAGCTTCTTGATGGGTCGGACTGAGATAGAGAAACTTGGGATCGGGCGTGATATTGAACGGCATTTCGTTCAGCCCGTAGTAACTCTGATACATGCAGAAAGGCAGTAGGTGAGCCCCGCGGTCAACGCACGCCCAAACCAGGCGGAAAGCCCGAAAAAGAATGTGAAATTACCCGGGGCGGCGCGCCTCGCTCCGCAGTTTCGAGCCGGAAAAAGCTTTCGCTCACCGAGCGGTGTGCTCTGTGTGGAAGACGCGTTTTACCCATGTTGATCCGGCAACTCATCGTCGCGTTTTACCTCCTGCTTTTCCTGAGCGTGGGCGCCGGTTCCGCCGCGTTTTTTTGGCAGACACGCAAAGAATACAACCAACTGCGGCAGGTTGAACTGGCCACCGAGCGCCGGCTTGCGGAAGTCGAACAACGTCTGCGCGAACAAGAACACATTCTCCAACGCCTGCGCACCGACCCCGCTTACGTAGAAATGAAAATCCGCCAGCGCCTCGGCTACGCGCGACCGGAGGAGTTTATTTTCCGATTCGACCAATGAACACGCCGCGCCGTGTTCTCGCCGGGCTTGCCGCAGGTTGGCTGGTGTGCGCGCTGCCCGGCTCGGAAAATTCGGATTCACTTGGCATTCCGACGATCGAACCCGCGACACACGCAATATCGTCAGCCCCCGACTTACTCGAGACAGACCGCATCGCCGAAATCCTGCCGCTGTTTAGGTTGTTGTCCGGTGAACTCAAAGGCGAGCTGACCACGTTTCCCGGTCGTCCGATCAGCTGGCGCCTTGCACTCGCGGATGACCTAACTGCGGGCGCGGGTGCAGCATCTGTGGCCATTCGCAAAGGCGAGTTGTCCGTAACGGGGCCCGACCTCGACGTGCGCGTGACCCTCACCTACGAACCGGCCGCGCGGCGGTTAAGGTGGAGCGCGTTGCAGGGCCGCGCGAATCTCGCGACTTGGCTGCCCGCCTTGGCGACGCTCCCCGACTTGGCATCGATGCTCGAGGGCGTGACCGCCTCCGGAAGCCTCACGCTCACCGGCGCGGGCACTTGGACCGACGGCACCACCACCGGTGGCCTGCGCGTGGAATTAGCCAACGGCGCTGTGCACAACGAGACCGAAGACTGGGCTCTCGATGGTATTACCTTAAACGCCGGCGGAGACACTGCGGGCCTAGTTGTCGGAAACGTGCCGCTGGAGCTCACGGTCGGCACAATCACCACCGCACGCTTCGGCGCGCGTGCACTCACGGTGAACGCGCGCGTGCAGCACTTTGAGCGGATTGAACTGACGGCGGCCCGCTTTGAAATCGCAGGCGGCGAAGTCACTGCGGAGCCATTTTCCGTCGCCGTTGAGGAGCCGGTTCTGGAAGTGACCCTGACGATGCGTGGCGTAGGGCTCGAAGATATCGTCGCGCTCGTCCCTGAGGCATTGGCCGAAGGTCGAGGGCACGTGAACGGCTCCGTGCGGCTCGGCTGGAGCCGGGCCAGCGGCGTCACAATCAAACACGGAAGCGTATCTCTAGCCGACGGGAAACCGGCATTGGTGCGCTTCCACCCCAACCTCGGCCTATTAACCGGGAGCCTGCCTGCGGCCATTCTCGATCTTTATCCCGGTCTCCTCAAAATCGAGACGGGCGAAATGCCCCTTCTGGCAGCGCGATTCGACGTTCGCCTAACGCCCGACGGCGACGCCGATGGAAGAACCGCCCGCGTGAGAATCGAAGGCGGCCCAGTAGATCCATCGCTCAAGGCGCCACTTGTGCTCGACGTAAACGTCACGGGGCCTCTTGCGCCTTTGATCAAGCTCGGCTCGGGTGTGTCGTTGGGCACGACCCCGTAAGAAACCTTTCCCATTTTCCGCCGTCCCATCACACAGCCCCTCTCATGATACCGCGCCTCCTCTGCCTCACGGCACCCTTGTTGTTTGCCGGTTGCCTCACGGTAAAAACCGAACCCATCGAGGTAAAACCCATCCACATCACCGTCGACGTGAACGTTAAAGTCGACCGCGCCCTCGACGATTTCTTCGGCGATATCGACCGTAAGTCCTCGACCATCGAACCCGCAGCTCCCGCTCAACCTTGATTTGCATGAAAACCTCGCTTCTCCGTCTTTTTGTTGTCTCCGGCCTGTTGTTCGCCGCCGCCCCGTTGGTCAACGCGCAAGACCTCGGCCTCATTCGTGATCGTATGGAGCAACGCATCAGCCAGATCGACGCCCTCAAAACCCAAGGTGTTCTCGGCGAAAACAACCGCGGTCTTCTCGAAGTGCGTTCGGGCGATGACCAAGGCGTCGCCGCCGCCGAAAACGCAGATCGTAACGCCGTTTACGCCGCGCTCGCCAAAAAAACCGGCACCAGCGCCGACGCCGTCGGCAAAGCCCGCGCCCGCAAGATCGCCACCGCCAGCGCCAAAGGCGTCTGGGTCCAGGCCGAAAACGGCCAGTGGTCTCAAAAATAAAACGGCTGCGAGCGCATCGACCGTTTCGTGATCACCTCGACCTTCAGGTCGCGCCGCGTCTTCGCGTGGCTTTTCGCCTTGGTCTGGGTCGTCAACGGACTCGCATGTAAGATCCTAGATCTCGCCCCGCGCCACCGCGCGATCGTCGCACGCATCCTCGGAGACGAACACGCGCTCGCGCTCACGCGGCTGATCGGAGTTGGCGAACTCCTCATGGCCGCATGGATTCTATCGCAATGGAAATGGCGTTGGTCCGCCTCAGCGCAAATCGCCGCCGTATTCACGATGAACGTGATCGAGTTCATTCTCGCCCCCGATCTCTTGCTCTTCGGACGTTGGAACGCACTCGTCGCCGCCGCGTATATCGCGCTCGTCGCGTATGCGGGTTTTGGGCACGGTTCGCCTCGCCTACGGCCCGCATGACCACTTTTCTGCAACGCAATCCCTTCGCCGTCGAAGCGTGGTTTGATTTTTCGCTCACGCTGACGTTTGCCGTCCCTCGCGACGAACTCGCGGCGCGCCTTCCCGCTTGTCTCGAGGCCGACACGTTCGCTGATCGTTGGGCGTTCATCGCCGTCGCCCTCGTTAAAACACGCCACCTGCGACCTGCGGGACTTCCGCGCGTTTTGGGTCAGGACTTCATTCTCGCGGGCTATCGCCATTTCGTAGTTTACCGCGCTCGGGACGGACGACGATTGCGCGGACTCCAGATCATTCGCTCCGAGACCGACAACCGTCGCATGGTTTTCCTCGGCAATCTGCTCACGCCGTATTCCTACACTTACACTCCCCTCAAGATGGAGCAGCACGATGGGGTTTTTCGGGCGTCCGCAGAAGACAGCGGTTTCACGATTTCCGCGTCTCCCGTCCAAGAAGAAGATTCACTGCTCCCCGAAGGCTCGCCGTTCACCTCATGGAAAGAGGCGCGGCGTTTCTGCGGCCCGATGCCCTTCACGTTCAGTCATGACGCGCAACGCCAACGCGTGCTCATCATCGAGGGCGTTCGCGATCATTGGAAACCCGCCGCGCTTCACGTCCACAACCATCATATTCCGCACCTTGCGCACCTGGGTTTCAGCGAGACGCACCTCGCCTGTGCCTTCATGGTGCGCGACATCCCTTACCACTGGAAACGCGGTCGGCACGAACCCATCGCCTCCACATGAAGCGCGCCCGGTTTCAAGGTGTCCTCACGGTCGTCCGGTTCAATTGGCACCTCTACGCCCTCGCTCTTCCGATGATCATCGGTCTCGGCGCGCTTGTATGGCTTGGCCCCCATTGGCTGCGCATGCCCGCCGCTTTCGCGAGCGTCGCCGGCCTCCTCGCGATCGTCACTTCGCTTGGCGCGACCTGGATCGCTTATGACCGGTCCGGACTCTACCGGCTCGACTGGCTGGACAACTGGATTCCAACCCAAGGCGTCGCCGCCAACATCCACGCCGGCTTCGACGAAACCACCGCGCTTCTCCGCTCGCGATTTCCGGGGGTCGCATGGCAAGCGTTCGATTTCTACGATCCCGTCCGACACACCGAAGTATCCATTCGTCGAGCACGTCGCGCCCACCCTCCCGCCGCCGATTCGGTCCGCATCTCCACGCAGCATCTCCCGTTGCCGGACTCCTCCGTAGACCGTGTGCTCCTCATATTGTCCGCCCACGAAATTCGAGACACGAACGAACGAGCCGCTTTTTTCCGCGCACTCCATCGCGTGCTCGCCATCGACGGGTTCGTCATCGTGACGGAGCATCTTCGCGACCTCCCCAACATCGTCGCTTACAACCTCGGCGCGTGGCACTTTCACCGCCCGTCCACTTGGAAATCAGCGTTCGATTCATCCGGTTTTTCGGTCGTCGCCCGATTTAGGCCTGCCCCGCTCATCACCACCTTCGTTCTCAAAAAACATGGAGTCGCTCCTTAAGTTTTCCGGCGTCCTTCTGATCGCCCTCGCCCTCGTGCACGCGATTTTCCCGCGTTACTTTAAATGGAGGGAAGAACTCCGCTCGATCACGCTTCTGACCCGTCAGATCCACTACGTTCATACGTTTTTCATCGCGCTGGTGATCCTTCTAATGGGCCTGCTTTGCCTCACCTCGCCGCTCGAGCTTCTTCATACTACCTTGGGACGCAGGGTTTCTCTCGGACTCTTCGTCTTCTGGGCCTGCCGCTTGTTCATCCAGTTCTACGGCTACTCGCCGACGCTCTGGAAAGGTAAGCGATTTGAAACCGTCATGCACGGCGTGTTCGCCTGCCTGTGGGTGTTCCTCACGCTCGTATTCGGTTTCACCGCTTTCGGTCCGCTCACCCGTTGACGCTTCCGACCGCCGCAGGGTTTGACTTTGGCCGAGGGGCATTGGTCATTGGACCTTTCTTCCCATGTCCTACTGCGCCTCTCGTTTCCACACCGTCCGCCGCAACACGATTGAAGTGAAGGTCGGTCAGGTCGGTGTCGGTGGCTCCAACCCCGTCCGTATTCAATCGATGACGACGAGCGACACGCAGGACGTCGCCGCGACCGTCAAACAATCCATCGCTCTCGCCGAGGTCGGTTGCGAAATCATCCGCATCACCGCGCCCAACGTGCCGGCCGCACAATGCCTCAAGAACATCCGCCAGCAATTTACCGCTGCCGGCTTCGGCCATATTCCGCTCGTCGCCGACATCCACTTCCTCCCGTCAGCCGCGATGGAAGCCGTCGAACACGTGGAGAAGGTGCGCGTCAACCCCGGCAACTACGCCGACAAAAAGAAATTCGCCGTCAAAGAGTATTCGGATTCCGAATACGATAACGAACTTCAGCGCCTCCACGAATCCTTTTCGCCCCTCGTGCTCCGCGCCAAGGCCCTCGGCCGCTCCCTGCGCATCGGCACCAACCACGGTTCGCTGTCCGATCGCATCATGAACCGCTACGGCGACACGCCGCTCGGTATGGTTGAGAGCGCCTTGGAGTTCTTGCGCATCGGCGAATGCCACGGCTTCAAGCAGATGATCCTCTCGATGAAGTCCTCCAATCCGAAGGTCATGATCGAGGCCTATCGCCTGCTGGTCGAACATATGAACCGCGCCGGCATGAGTTATCCGCTCCACCTGGGCGTCACCGAAGCCGGCGACGGCGAAGACGGCCGCATCAAGAGCGCCATCGGCATCGGTAGCCTGCTTTACGACGGACTCGGCGACACCATCCGCGTGTCCCTCACCGAAGACAGCGTTTACGAAATTCCCGTCGCCCGCGCGCTCGCCGACAAAGCCATGTCGCTCTGGCAACCGCCCGCCAACCTCACCGCCTCGCCCTTCGCGCGCTTCGCGTCGACCGTGGACGCCGTCGATCCGTTTCATTTTAACCGCCGCCCGGTCCAATCGCTCCAACTGTCCCCCGCCGCCCTCGTCGGTCCCGAACAACCGCCCCGCGTGCTCGTGCGCGTGCCGTCCGCCGACGCACTCGCCACCACAATCGAACAACTCGCCTCCGCCCGCCTCGCCGACACCCCGGCCGAGGGCCTGATAGTCCCCGTCGCCACCGCAGCGGACTTGCAGTCGCTCGCAGCGCAGTGGCCGTCGGTGGCGGGCCATCGGACATTTGCCACGCCGCCCGCACTCATCGTCGACCTCGCGTCCGACCTTTCCGCTTCCGCCGTCGCCAACGACTCCGCGAACCTTCCCGCCAGCTCCATTTTTCTGCGCACGTTTGGCGCCGACGACATTGAGGCGCTTCTCGCCTTCGTTCAGTTCACCCGCGCCCACGGCCACACGCTCGCCGTCGCCACCACCGCCTGCGACCTCACTGCCCTCGCGCCGGCGCTCCCCTCCCTGGGTGACGACAGGCTGCTTTTTACGTTGTCCACACCCGCCGCGTCAGTCGCGGGCGTAAACGCCCACCCCACCGGCGCCTACCGCGCGCTCGTCGAACAACTTCGCCTCGCCGGGTCCCGCGCCCCGCTCTGGATTCGCAACACCTCCTCCACCACCGTCCACGGCGACCCGTCATTCCTCTCGCGCTTGCTCGACTCCGCGATCCTCACCGGCTCGCTGCTCTGCGACGGCCTCGGCGACCTCGTCTCCATCGAGACTGAAACCGATCCGGCCCGTGCCACCAAGATGGCCTACAACGTCCTCCAAGGCGCCGGCGCCCGGATTTCGAAAACCGAATTCGTCGCCTGCCCCTCCTGCGGACGCACCCTCTTCGACCTGCAGACCACCACGCAACGCATCCGCGCCCAGACCGGACACCTCAAAGGCGTGAAGCTCGCCATCATGGGCTGCATTGTAAATGGCCCCGGCGAAATGGCGGACGCCG
>DFYA01000318.1:11952-16924 GCA_002382525.1 Opitutaceae bacterium UBA4094 | reverse complement strand
GCACGAGCCGATGGGGTCAGGCCGCTAGATGCTAGTATTTAGCCTAGATCAGCTCGCCAAACGCAGCAAGTAGCGGCCCGAACCCATTTCCGAACGCGAAGCCGAACCGAAGGGGTCAATGCGAATTTTGTTAGTTCTCTGGTTGACCAAAAGCGGGACAACAGAAGGAGCGGACCTTTCATTCGTCGTTGGCATGCCTTGCCCGCCGTTCTTGCGCCACCTGAGCTAGAGCAACGACGGATTCCTTACTAATTATGAACCACACCATCAGCTATGACGTGGACGAACGGATGAACCGGGCGTCTATCTCGCAATACCTTTATACGGTTCACCTGCGTCGGAAAATCCCGGTTTTCCTGCTCCTGCCGCTCTACCTGCTTGTTATCCTCTTCATCGACTTTCCTTACCGCGACTGGGTGATCGTCGCGCTCGGCGCTGTTATCTTATTCCTAAGCGTCACGTGGATCAAAACCTACCTTCTCATGCAGGCTCAAGGTCGCGATGGGCTAAAGCTGCTCTCGCATCCGACGATCACCATCCGTCTCAGCGACGAATTCATTGAATACGCGTCATCCACCGGAACACGCCGGCACGAATGGTCCAAGGTCGACCGCTACTGCGAAACCAAAGACTTCATGGTGTTCCAGTCCGGCAAAGTTCCCCTACTCGTAGTGCCGAAAGCCCCGCTAACGCCCGAGGCTCACGCATTCATCCATACCAAAACCTCCGCCCTTCAAAAACCTCCTGCTTGGTAAGGTGTGCGTGTTTCCAACGAGGTCAGGCCGTAAACGGGCAACGGAGCGCAATTCCATTTCAGTTACCATACAAACGCGCGGAGGCGGCTCATCGCATCGCGGGGCCGAATGCTCGACCGGCCTATTTGCCGGTCGGGCCGATGGGGTCAGGCCGAGTATTGCTGTATTCAATGTAAAGGCGAACGGAGCGGGGATCCACCGCCTCACGAAGCTAATCGCCCCCACTCGCGATTTGATATCGATAAGAATCGACCCAAGGTGAAGCGCCATGACACCCGCCCTCGTTTACAGCCTGTGTGCGATGGGAAGCTTGGGGTTGGCTCTCGTGTTTTGGCTTGATGTTCGCCGCACACAGCGAGCCGTTCCGCGAATGGTTCTCACCACCGGTGTCGTGCGGGAGCTCAAGACGATCATCGTGAAGCGGGTGGGCGGATCAGTCCGCGGGACGACGTCGGTCCAAGTTGATTTTTCGGTTGAGGGGAAAACCTATTGTTGCCGCACCTTGTATCTCTTTCGGGGTAATTGGCACATCGGCGACCCGGGGAAAAAATTCGATTTCCCGCCCGGGCAAGAGGTCGGTGTCCATTATGATCCACGGGATCCCCGTCGCAGCGCGCTGATCCTCGACGCGCCGCGACAGGACTCGGCGGTGTGCGCCGTCATCGTCGCCGGCATCTTTGCCGTTTTGGCGTTCATACAAAACGGATAGCGCGGCGTGGCCGGGCAACCGGCCAGACGGGGAATCAAAAGGGGCCATTCTGAAAATCACGACCGCGCGCGTTGGCTCTCATGTTCGATTTGGCATGGCTGGTTTATTCGCATTCAGATTTTCAGATGAACCACTCCGAAGCAGCCACGGTCCTCCTTCGACCTCATCGGGAATCGGACAAGCAAGCGTTTGCCGCTGTAGCGCGGAATGAGGAGTTCTACCGTCTGCTCGGTGCGGCGGCTCCAACTGAGTTGTCTCGTGCCCAAGAGGCGGAGCTATGGTTCCAGAAGAAAACCGACCCCACGCACTCTTGGGCGGTCGAGGTGGACTTAAAATGTGTGGGCAGTGTCTTTCTCCACTCGATCGAGCCAGACAACCGCCGCGCGCGGTTTGCGATCGAACTCTTCGATCCCGCTTATTGGGGCCGCGGCATCGGCACATCAGCAACACGTCAGGTGGTCCGCTTTGCCTTCGAAATCCTCCGCCTACATCGACTCGATCTACGCGTGCTCACGGTAAACACCCGCGCCATCCGGTGCTACGAGCGGTGCGGCTTTGTGAAAGAAGGCGTGCAACGCGACACGTTGTTTAACGACGGTGAATGGTTTTCCGATCTATGGATGAGCATGCTGGAGTCGGAATACGTTCCCTCCGGGCCAACGCGGTGAGTCCGGAGCGAGTCGCAGCGTCGGAGTGGATGAGCGAGGCGTGAATCCAGCTACGACGTGGCGTGGCAAGCCGGCCTCGGATCACGTTTCAAAAACGATATTCTCAAAATCGGCGCCCGGCACGTAGCCGATTCGGCGGTAGATGGCGTTGCTTGTCGGGTTCGCCAAGTCGGTGAACAACACACAGGCGCATCGGCCTTCCGCAAGAAGTCCGGTGCTGAGCGCCGCCACCGCCGCAGTAGCATGGCCGCGCCGTCGGTATGTCGGTGGCGTGTAAACCGCGTTGACGACCGCAATCCGCGGAGTCGACGGCAGTCCACGCACCATCGTCACGGACCCGCCGTCCACATTCCAGATATACAGACCGTTGAGATCGGAGAGCGTTTCCGGCGGCGGCGGATCCCCAGGCGCGGCCTCGGCATAAAAGTCTTTCATCCAGCCGGACAGGAGCCGGACGTCGGCTGGGGTTGCCGCGCGTAAAACGCCTTCTGCGGGGAGCCCATTTACCGTCGTGAGTTCATGAACCCGGAGGGCCATCGCTCGACGACTGCGCCCGTTCCGACGTTCGGTCCAGCGAGCCGCAAACGCCCGGGCGTCGACGCTTTCTCCAAAAACGCCCGGGAGCGGGCCGAAGGCGCACGCGTCGGCGACCAGAGCATCGATCGCGTTGCGACTGGGATAAGCGAGACAGACGTTGTAAGGCGGGGTGCGCATCGCCACGCCGACCACGGCGGCATCGCCCCTGGGTGAGGCCAAGGCGGCCGCCAGATAGGTGTCAGGCGGCACCGGTTGCGCGCCTGCCGCCAAACGTCCAAGGATGCGGAAGCCGAGGTTGTTCGTCGCCTCGTGGCGCAGCAGGAACGGAGTGACCACGCGCGCAAATTCGGTGGCGTCAGTGAAGCGGCGGACGTGGATCATGATCGGCATGAGCCGGAAGCGGTTTCCACCTGCGGTCAAGGCCTTGGACCGAACACGAGGCACCGCGATAAACCCGGCAAAAATCCCATGCGTCGGCTTGCTGCGCCCCCTACCGTTCGCAGGCGGGCCGACGGGTCGTGCGGGTATGATCCGGAGACCTAGGTGACAGATTATCCGGGGGAGGTCGTGCGCACGGGGTCAGAGCGCTAGATGCTAGTTTTTACCAGCCCACCGAGGAGTTGCCTGCTCTGATGAGACGACGGGGTGCGCCGCATGGTGTCGGACGCGCGCACGGGCTCAGGCCGTAAATTAGCAATTAGCTCCTTCTCATATAAAGCTGTTCAAGGCTTGTGGCTGAACGACTTCCCTACCCGCTTTAGAATTTGATCCGGACCATTGCGGCGCATCCTCGAAGGGCCGCCAATAACATCCCGTCCCCTGCGGCCCGTGGCTACCCGCCACTTACCTCACTTGGTCAACAATCCCGCCAGCCCGTGCGTGGGCTCGAACTTCCGGCACACGATCACGAGGCTCGCCGTCAGCGGTATGCCCAGTAGCGCACCCGGAATTCCCCACAGCCAGCCCCAAAAGATGATCGAAAAGAAGAGCACAAATGGCGACAGCGACAAGATGCGCCCCTCCAGCCTCGGATCCACAAAGTTGCCGATCGTGAACTGGATAACCGTCAACCCGGCGAGCGTCGCAAAAAACACCCAGCCTTCCGGATGCACCAGCGCAAATACGCTCGGCGGGAACACCGCCACAATCGAGCCGAGCATCGGGATATAGTTCAGCAAAAACGAACTCACGCCCCACACCAGGGGGAAATCCAAACCGATCGCCCAGGTGTAGAACCCCACCAGCAAGCCCGTCGCCGCACTCACCGCCGTGCGCACCACCATATAACGCTGCAAGGTGCTCCCCACCTCGTCGCCCACGTCCCTGATCATCTCCGCCGACTTAGGCCGCAGGTGCTTCCCTAGCTTTTCACTGAGCCGATGCGCTTCGACCAAGCCGAGCACCGTGAACGTCACCACCAACACCACCTGACCGAGAAACGCATAACTCCACGCAAACGCGGGCCCCACCCAGTCGAGCAGCGACTGTAACGTGATGCCTCCTGGCCCATCCGCCGATTGCCCCTCCCCGCCCGTCGCGCTTTCGCCGGCGCTCATCGTCACGCCCTTGCTCTCCAGCCAACTCCACACGTTGTGCTGCAAACTCACCAGACGCTCGTCGTATTCCGGCGCCTTCGCCGCGACATTCTTCGCACATAAAAAGAGAATGCCGCCAAAGATCGATACGACCAGTAGCACCGCGAGCAACGTCACCGCATAACCGGCGCCGCGCGGCACACCGCTGCGTTCCAGCCGTCGCTGGAGCGGCCACGCCAGCACCACGATGAAGAGCGACAACGCCAGCGGAATCGTGACCACCCGCGTCGCCCACAACGCCGCGAGTGTCGTGACGATAAGCACCCCCACCGCCGCCGCACGCAGTGTTCCGCCATGCGTCGCAAGCCACGCAGCCCCCGCTTCATCTGAGCTCCATGCGGTTTTCATCTCACCTCATCGTCCGCCGAGTTCACGCTCACGCGCAAGCCGTGCGCCTTGGGGGAACGCCCGGCATCGCATGCCCGGTTTTTTCGGGCATCAAATCCGTGATCCGCTCGCCTGCAGTCTCGGCCGCCTCCGCGTTCTGGACGTTTGCTGGCTACTCTCCGGTTCGGTTCGCTGCACCACTGCGGCTCCGAAAAAGGGGGCGCCGACCAGGAGCCGCGCGTTTCCGCCGCACTTCGGGCACGCGAACCGTCATGCTCAAAAAAAAACCGCCGGCTCATCGGCCGGCGGTTTTCGCAATCGATTATTTGGTGGGCGGTGACTCGGGAGCGGCATCGCGGCCCCAGAACTTCCACCACTTGC
>DFYA01000318.1:10725-11919 GCA_002382525.1 Opitutaceae bacterium UBA4094 | reverse complement strand
GCCCTTTCTTTGGCGTCGTCGGGCGCGTTCTCCGCCTTGCTCGCGCCGGCCTTGCCCCTGGCTTCCGCCGCCTTCGACTCGGCAGAGCCCGCAAACTCGGGCTTATTTTTTTGCGCGTGATCGGGCTTGTTGGGTTGGGCGGACAACGCCTGGGGAGCGAGCAACGCGAGTCCCGCCACGACCAAGAGCGAACTCGTCAGGGAACGGATGAGGGTAAGTTTTTTCATACGCCGGCGAGACTACGGGCTTCACCGGGATTGCACAATCCTTCCGACGGGCAACCCCCATGGCGTGCGGACAGACGTTTTTCGCCGATTCCCGGCACGCGTATCGACCAAAGATTGACCCGCGCGCCTGCGCTCCGAAAGGTCTGCGGCCTCCGTATCTGGCGCGCGCGTCGCTTCGGACACGGACCTTCTACAACACCAGAAAATCACACCATGAGCGTTCTCGTTGGCAAATCCGCCCCCGACTTCACGGCCGACGCCGTGCACCTCGGTCAATTCACCCAGGTCAATCTCTCCAGCTACCGCGGCTCCAAGTATGTCGTGCTGTTCTTCTACCCGCTCGACTTCACCTTCGTGTGCCCGACGGAACTCCACGCGTTTCAGGAGAAGCTCGAAGCGTTCCACGAGCGCAACGTCGAGGTGCTCGGCGTGAGCATCGACAGCAAATTCTCCCACTTTGCGTGGCTCACCACGCCGAAGAACCAAGGCGGTATTCAAGGCGTCGAGTATCCGCTCATCTCCGACCTCAAGCGCACCATCGCTCAAGATTACGACGTGCTCTCCGCCGATGGCGTGGCGTTCCGCGGCCTCTTCCTCATCGATAAGGAAGGCATCGTCCGCCACCAGGTCGTCAACGATCTCCCCCTCGGCCGCAGCGTCGAAGAAGCGCTCCGCATGGTGGATTCGCTTCAACACTTCGAGCAATACGGCGAGGTGTGCCCCGCCAATTGGGCCAAAGGCAAGAAGGCCATGAACGCCACCCAAGAGGGCGTCTCCGGCTATCTCTCCGCGCAGTAAACGGGCTTCCGCCCGTCCTCCGTCAGTCCGCCGTCCGTCTGCGACGCCCTCCCCCGCCCCGCCACGGCCGAACTCGGTTGCCGGAGTGGCGGACGATGGGAGGGAACGGATTCGCAGCGCAACGACACCGTCCGCCCGGCCATCCGCTCAAAGCGGAGCGCGAGCCGGG
>DFYA01000318.1:0-10545 GCA_002382525.1 Opitutaceae bacterium UBA4094 | reverse complement strand
CTTTACACCTTTTTTAAAAACGGGTTTGCCTCCTATAGGGGAATCCCCGATATCGCGTCCGGTTCAGCCACCCCCTGACTCCGGCCCACCTCACCCCAACTTCCGCGACCGCCCGTCGAGCCGCTTCCCGAATTTCACTGCAAAACAATCTTCGACTTGGGTCCGCCTACGGGGCGTCGGCCGGCGCCGAAAACACCCCCCGAACGCCATCGTGCCGAGCCCACCGCTTGCCGTATCCGAAAAAACTACGGCTCTGCGTTCACCGTGAGGCGGCCAAGTCGCCCGTTCCTCCGCATCCGATCGCTCTCCTGATCATTCCCGGTTTTATGCATCAAAAAATCGTCCTCTCTTTGCTCGCTTCGGCCGTCGTGCTGACGTCCGGCTGCACCAGCGTCGGCCCCTCTGCGCTCCGCTCCAACCGACCCGCCTACAACATGGCGGTGCAGCAAACCAACGACCAGGAGCTGCTGCTCAACCTCGTGCGCAGCCGTTACCGCGACACCCTTTATTTCACCAGCGTCGAGCGCATCGCGGCCACCCAGGAGTTGGTCCGCAGCGTCAGCGCCTCCGGTGGACACACCGAGGCGCGCAACCACTTCGGTATCGAGCCGACCGCGCCCAGCGTGGTGCGCACCGTCGCCAATCCCTTTAGTCTCGGGGGCGGCGTGTCGGTGAACGAAAAACCCACCATCTTCTACGCTCCGGTCGAGGGGGAGAAGTTTGTGCGCCAGATGATGACGCCGATGAACCCCGATCTCCTGCTCCTCTTGGTCAAGTCCGGCTGGTCCTTGGATCGCGTCTTCGCCCTCGGCGTGGCCGAGATCAATGGCCTCAAGAACGCCCCGACCGCCTCCGGCCCCACGCCGTCCTACGAACCCGAGTTTCGCGATTTCCGCACCGCTATTCGCCTGCTGCGCGTGCTCCAGCGCGAACAACTGCTCGATTTGAACAAACCCGCCGACTCCGAGGGCATCGAGCTGCGTTTCGCCGACTCCGCAGCCACCCGCCCCGAGACGAACCAGCTCAAAACGCTCCTGCGCCTCGATCCCGCCAAGACGAGTTACCGCGTCTCCGTCGGCGGTTCATTCCGCTCCGCCAACGAGATCACCCTCGCCACCCGTCCGCTCATCTCCGCTCTCAACTACCTCTCCCAAGGCGTTGAGGTGCCGGAGCGCGATTACGAAAAGGGCAAGGTCCGCCGCACCACCCGCGCCGATGGCCAGCCCTTCGATTGGCAGGACCTGTTGAGCGAAGTCTTCCACGTGCGCGTCTCCGCCCGCCCGCCCTCCGACGACATCGCCAGCACCGCGATCGAGTATCGAGGTTCCTGGTTCTACATCGCGGACAACGACCTCGACACCAAATCCACCTTTGTGCTGCTCACCCAGCTCATGTCGCTGCACTCCGCCCCCGCCACCGGAGGCCCCGCGTTGAGCTTCTCCTTCGGCAAATAATCCCCACGCCCACACCCCGCCCCGCTCCCACTCCACACCTCAGACCACCGCGAATCGCCCATGAAAAAAATCGCTCCCCTCATCAAATCGCTTTGGGCTCCGATCGCCGTCGCGGTGCTCTTTCTGACCGCCAGCGCCTACCAACAGGAGATCGTCGTCCGGCTGGGCGTGGAGACGCTCGAACGGTTTTTGGCCTACTTTCCCTTGGCCGTCGGCGTCGGCATCTGGTTGTCCCTCGCTTACCTGTTTAATCGCGCCTTGGGCGTCGTTGTCTGGGACACGCTGAGCCGGCGCATGCCGATCCCGCGCCTGCTGCGCGATGTCGCCGCCGTGCTCATCTACGCCAGCGCCATCACCGGCATCGTGGGCGTGGTGTTCGACAAACCCATCGGCCCGTTCTGGGCGGCCTCGGGCGCCGGCGCCATCGTCATCGGCCTGGCCCTGCGCAACGTCATCCTCGATATCTTCATCGGCCTCGCGATGAACTTCGACCGGCCGTTCGAGATCGGCGACTTCATCCAGGTCGCCAGCGGCCCCACCGGCCGCGTGGTCGAGCTCAACTGGCGCACCACCCGCCTCGTCACCGCCGAGGGCAACATGGTCGTCGTGCCCAACGGCAAACTGGGCGACATGACCGTCACCAATTTCTCCAAGCCCAACCACGCCGGCGAACAAGTCGTGACGCTCTTCCTCGATTTCGAGGTCGATACGCGACGCGCCCTCCGCGTGCTCAACGCCGCCGCGCGCAGCGTCACCGGCCAAGCCGGCATCCTCGAAACCCCCGCGCCCAAGTCCCAGATCAAGGGCATCACCCCGCAAGGCGTGGAATACAAAATCGTTTACGAACAAGACCCCCGCAAGGGCGGCCTCGGCAAGGCGCGCCACATCATTCTCCAGTCCGTGCTCGAGCAACTCCATCGCGCCGGCCTCCAACCCGCCATCGCCAAACAAGACGTCTTCCAAGCCGCCCGTCCGCAGCGCCATTTCGACATCCGCTCCCAAGAAGACCGCGTGGCCATCCTCTCCCGCGTCGAGTTGTTCCAGAGCCTTACCACCGAGGAGCGCGCGCACCTGTGCACGCGGTTGCGCGAACGCTCCTTCGCCGAGGGTTCGATCGTCATCCAGCGCGGCGCCCCCGACACCTCGATGTTTATTCTGATCGAGGGTTTGTTGAGTGTCATGATGGTCCTCAAAGAAGGCGACTCCGAGAGCCGCGTCGCCCGCCTCCAGGCCGGCACCTTCTTCGGGGAAATGAGCGCGCTGACCGGCGAGCGCCGCAGCGTGACCGTGCTGGCCGAAACCGAATCCCTGGCCTTCGAGATCACCAAGGAAGACCTCGCCGAACTCATCCGCAAACGCCCCGAGTTGGCCGAGACGATCAGCCAAGTGGTCGTTGCCCGCAAGATGCGCAACTCCGAGGCGGTCACGCAGGCCAGCATGGTGCTGCAACAAGCCGCCGAGCGCTCTCTCGCCGCCGAGCTGGTCGGCAAGATCCTCACCTTCTTCGGTGTGCGCAAAAGCGCCCCCACTGGCACCACCCCGCCGCCGTTCGCCATGGCCAACTGATCGCCAACGCGCGATCACCGAAAGTCGTCTCGGGGCGCCCCCCCAAAAAACCGGCGCACGAGCGCGGGGCTTCGACCACCGCCGCGCCGCCAATCTCCCGAAACTCAAAACCGATCCGCCCAACGCCGGGCCGGGGCCCCGCGTCGGCGTGGAGAGGGGAAGGCGGAGTCGCCCGTGAGCGTCGGTCGTCGCGCGACCCGCCGGCGCAGGCCCGACGGGGTTTTCGCAGTTGAGAGGCAGAATAAACATTGAAGGAATGAATGTTATTCAAATGAGTCACCCGATGTTCGATTCACCCACGGGACGACTAAGACATTTTGTTGGCGGGGCAGTGATCTGCACCGCCGTTTGGGGCGGGTGCAAACGCCTCGATCCGCCCATCTCGCCCCCTGCGGCGGATTCCCCCGCCCTCCCCGCGCCTGCCGCCGCCACAGAAATCGCCCCGGCCTCACGGCAATACGTGGCGGTTTCCGAGGTGCCGGTGCCGACGCCCGCGCCGGCCCCTCGCACGCACTGGCCCGTGGTCAAGCTCTCCGACGGTCGGGTTTTTGAACGGGTGCGAGTATCGGCGGAAGAGGGCGCCTACGTGACGCTCCTGCATGCCGGCGGGATTGCCAAAGTCGACAAACGCACCCTGCCCCCGGAGCTGGCGGCGATGTATCCCTACAACTCCGAAGCCGCCGCGGCCGAAGCGCAAGCAGCGGCCGCGCGGCGCCACGCGGCGGCCGTGTCCCCGGTCGCGCCCGCCCGCAGCGTGCCACTCACCCCGACGCGGACCGTTCGGCCCGTGCCGGCGACGCAACCAGCAACCGTGAGCACGGCCGCCATCGAGCACGCGGTCAAGGCGCGCGCTCGCCGGTATTTCGAGACCGAAAAACGGCTCGGGTCCGGCCAGACCCTCGCGTTCGATGTGCTCACCGATTTGAGCGAGCCCCGCGAGGTTTCCGGCTGGGCCCACCGCTGGGAGATCACGGGCACGGCCGGCTACAAGGTTTACGAGTCCGTCGGCTGGGGGAGCTTCTCCAAACGCACCACTAAGTTCACCGCGATCGTGGAGATGCCGCCCGGCAAACGGCCGGTTGTGGTGAGCTTTGACGAACGCTCGTGAGCCGCGACTCGCGAATACGTTCCCGGCGCAAAGGGTGAGGCCCACGGTGTAGCGTGCTCGTTCGAGGCGACCGGACGTGCACACCTGGACAGCCTGTTGCTTTTGACGCGCCCCCTTGCACGTTGCGCTCATGAAGTCGCCTCGCGTTTCTTCACAACCGCATCGGTCGGGCGTCGCCCGCTCGCTGCTCGCCGTTTCAACCTGTCTCTGGGCGCTGCCCCCGGGACGCAGCGAACCCGACGGGTTCTCTTCGCAACGGGTGTTGGAAATCAGCACGCCTTCGGTCCGCGAAGACATTTACGCACGGCAAGCGGCGTTGGCCCTGCCGCATTGGGACGGCTTGATCGAACGAGAGCTTGTCATCGTCACTCGCGAAGGCGCGGACACGTTTAAAGTCCGCCTCATCGGCAAAGACGGCGGGGAAAAACTGGCGTCTTCCAAGCCCGTGACGATGTCGGAACTGTTCGCCGTGATCGATCAGATGCCCATGCGACGGCAGGAAATGAAACGCACGCAGGCGGCTACCGGTCGAGACCGAAGCCAGCCGACAGAGTGAAGCCAGGCGGTCGGTGCCGACGCGACGCACGAAGGCCAGGGGTCACGAACGACGTTAAGCCTTCAGCAGCATTTCTGTGCGGACGTTCGTCGCGTCCCGCCGATGCCCTTGATTCTCCGACCCCGAGGCCTGCGCCATGCGCGAGATGTCCATGAACATGGTCAAATCTGGTATCCCATAAGATTCGACCGAGCGAGCGCCTGTAGTGCATAAACCACTACGCCCCGGTGCGCCCCTTCGCGCCGGAGTTGCCCCGAGCCCCTGTCATACCCCCGTTACGCAGGCCAGTGATCCGCCCCTCCCCCACGGCCGCGCCCACGTCGTCCCCTAAACCTGCGCGACAGCGCGCGACCCGCGAATCGAACCACCCCTCTTGGGGGCGCTGCTGCGTCCCCTTTGTTAACCCACCCCACCACCCAAAATGAAACTCCCCCCTCCTCCCTCGCGAACGGCTCTTCGTTGCGCATTGTTGGCGGCCGGCTGTCTGACGGCGCTGGCCGGCATCGCCAAGGCCGCTGATGGCGCCCCGCACATTCTCACGTATTTCCATCTGTGGCCGTGGACAGGTTCAGGCGGAGACAGCGTCATCCAGGCCAACTACCAACTGCCCGAAAACGGCGGCACGCCAGTGAACTTCGCCTTCATCAACCCGCTCATCAACGTCAACGTCTCCAACCCCGCCGCACCCAACACCGCTTCGGCCACTCCGTCGTATTTCGGCATCACCAACGGGAGCGGACTCGGCGTGCACGACACGACCGCAGGCTATTTCAATCGCGGTGAACAGTTCTCGCTTCAGGCGAATCACAAGGTCGCCCTGCGCGAGTTGCAGTTCGACGAATATACCGGCGACGAAGTTCTCCACATTGCCTGGACGAAGAACAGCGCCGCGCAATCCACCGTGCTCACGCTGGGGCCCAACGCCGGTGGCCGCATTAAGGGCGCCAATATCATCTACTCCATCCCCGCGACCACGCAGATCCAGGCCGACGCCGACACACCCATCCGCATCACCAACGTCAGCGCCTCCACCGCCAACAGCGCGGGGCGTCTACGGCTCGTTCGCATGATGGTGGTGCCGGTCTTTAACCAAGCTCCGACCTACACGACGGGCGGCACCGACGGCTATGAACAGATGTTTGGCGTGAACCTCGCGGGTGGTGACTCCCGTTCCGACATGCTACCCGGCGTCTACGGGTTTCACTACGAATACCCGCGTCTCGCCGACTGGGATTATTACAACAGCAAAGGCCTAAAACTGGTCCGCCTGCCTTTCCGCTGGGAGCGTATTCAACGCGTGCTCGGCGGACCGCTCTACGCAGATGATCTCAACCTCATCGATCAAGCCGTCGCCCACGCCGAGGCCCGCGGCATGAAGGTGATCCTCGATATGCACAACTACGCCCGCTACAAGGGCGGCATCATCGGTTCCGCTGGCGTATCGTTGGACCATTTCGAAAACGTGTGGGAACGCATCGCTCTCCACTTCAAAGGCCGCCCCGGCATCTACGGCTACGGCCTCTCCAACGAGCCCAATGGCATGGGCATCTACTCCTGGCCCGAGGCCGCTCAAGCCGGTGCCGATGGCATTCGCAACGTTGACCCGCACCCGTGGATCATCGTGGGCGGCGAACATTACAGCAGTTCCTCGCGCTGGGTGGAGACTAACCCCGATCTCGACGTGCAGGATCCCTCCAACCGCGTAATGTATGAAGCCCACACCTACTTCGACAACGACACGTCAGGTCATAGCTACGACACCTACGACGCCGAGTTTGTGCACCCCTACCGCGGCGTTCACCTGTTGGAGCCGTTTGTGCGCTGGCTCAAGCAACGCAATGCCCGCGGCTTCCTCGGCGAATACGCCGCGCCCAACGATGGCGATCCTCGCTGGCTCGAAACTCTGCACCACTACCTCGCCTACGCCGGAGCCAACGGACTCAGCGGCACCTACTGGCTTGCCGGCAAGTGGTCGGCCGACGACACGCACACCCTGCATCCATCAAACAACTACACCGTGGACAAACCCCAGATGGCGGTGATCTCGCAAAACTACGCCTACGGCTACGTTCGTCCCGAGGTCATTGTGGACAACCTCGCGCTGGCCAACACCACCGGTTGGACGCCCAGCACCAGCACCGCCGCGATCGGCCCTTTCTACGGAAGCAACTACCTCCACGACGGCGGCACCGGCAACGGCAGCAAGAGCGTGCTCTTTGTCCCGTCTCTGCTCGATTCGGATTTCTATGAAGTCGCCACCCGCTGGACCTCCCACAGCAACCGGTCCAACAATGTGCCCGTGGACGTGATCTCGTTGGACGACCCCGCCACCTACCGTGTGAATCAAAAAAACGACGGCGGCATCTGGCATCCGCTCGGCACCCACGCCTTCGCGGCCGGCACGAGCGGCGGCGTGCAGATCAGCAACGACGGCATCACCGCCGGCCAATACGTCGTCGCCGACGCCGTCCGCCTGCGCAAATCGATCCCCGTGACGATCATCCTCGATAACAACGACCCCCAAGTGACTTACCCGGGCTGGACGCCCACGTTGAGCACCAGCACCAGTCCGGTCGGCCCGTTCTTCGGCGAGAATTTTGCGCACGACAACAAAACCGACAAAGGCTTACGCAGCGCGATCTACACCCCGAACATCGCGGTCGCCGGTAAATACGAAGTGTTCATCCGCTGGACCTCCACCACCACCAACCGTTCCGACAACGTGCCGGTCACCGTCACCTCGACGGACGGCACCTCGCCAACTATCTGGCTCAACCAACAACAAAATGGCGGCCAATGGATGCCCATCGGCACCTTTAAGTTCGCGCAAGGCACCGCCGGCTCCGTGAAAATCAGTAACACCGACACCACCGGCCGCTACGTCATCTTCGACGCCGTGCGTTTCCACAAACGGTAAGTCCCGCGCCCTCGCCGGGGCGCCGTAAGAATCCAGGGCCGTCCGGCGCGTCCGCGCTCGACGGCCCTTTTGTGTCGGCGACCGGCGCGAAAACCAACGCGTGCCAAACCGTGCGTTTCTGCGGCCGAGGCGAGTTGTCGTCAGGCCGGGTCAACGGACTCAGCCTGAGGCCGGAGCGATCACCCGCCCCTTAGGACAAGCGCGCTCATCGCGCGGGACACACCGATAAGTTTTGCGCTCGTTCGTTGCCTGATCCGATGTCGGAGCGATGAGCAAAATCAAGTGGAACGACGACCGCATCAAACAGACGCTGACCGCCCTGTTGCTCATCAGCCGGGACAAATTGGTCCAAGGCGAAACCGAACACCTTATCGCCGCATCTCTGGACGCCTACCGCGCCGATCCCGCCGGCCACAAAGCGGCGCACAAGGGCAGCGACCCGAAAGAGGTGACCTCCTTAAAAACCGCCAAGCAGGTCGCGTATTACCGAAGCCTTCTCGCCGACGTCGACACCCTCGCCGCCCGACTCAAGCGGAACCAGATCCAGTTCAGCAGTGTGATCGAACTCGATAAATACCTCGTCACCTACCTCAAAAGCCCCGTCGTTTAACGCGCCCGCCATGCTCGAAATCCTCGCCCTCTACTTTCTCTGCAAACGCATGGGCGACCGCCTGCGGGCCAAAGGCTGGACCCAGCCCATCTGGATGCAGATCGCCGTCGTCGTCGTGTGGGTCGGAGGCATGCTATTCGGCAGCTTTGTCTACGGCGTGTATCTGGTGATCACCAAGGGCGAAGCCGCCGCCGCCGAGGGCCCCGGCCTGATCGTCTACCCGATCGCGTTGCTGTCGGCCGCAGTATCGGTCGGCACACTGTTCCTCATCGTCGCGGCGATCCCCGGCAAAGAGCCTCCCGCCCTACCCGACGCCAACGGGTAAGCGGCGGGTGCTCGGCGATCACCACGCCCGTTGGAGGCCGCAAACTCGCCTCGCGCTCGGCCAAACCGGCCCTGATTTGAGCCACAAAAGAACACAGAGAACGCATAGAAAAACCGTTCAGCTTTCTGTTCTTTGCGCTCTTTGCGTTCTTTCGTGGCCATGACTCGATTGAACCTGCTCCGACCTGACACGTAGGCCGCGAATTCGCCTCGCGCTCCGAAACACGCCCGCTTGTGGGATGCCCGACCGGTTCACCGGTCCGCGCGATAACGTTTTTTGTTTCCTCCTGCGTTTGAACGTATCGCATTTCCGCATGTTCTCGCTCTTTCGCCGCAAGGCCGCCCTGCCGGTTTCGCTCGAGCCTACGTTCAACGAACGGGTGGATGCCTTCTGGAAATGGTATGCGGAGTCCGCGGTGCGTTTTTATCAGACCATCGAACAAAAACGCTGCGCCGACCTCACCGACGAGGTGTCCGCGAAAGTGGACGAATTATTGACGGGTTTCGCCTGGGTTTTTGGTCCGGGCGAAAATGGCGGCCACTCGTTTACGTTGTCAGGCGAAGGCGTGATTCACCGGCAGCTCCTCGCTCTTCAGTGGTTGTCCCGAGCGCCCGGGTTGCCCGGCTGGACGTTCTACGCGAGCCGCCCAACAGGCACCATCTCGGGCATCAGCATCGAGATCGGCGGGATTAGTTTTTCCGCAAAAGAGATTTGGGTCACCCCGCGCATCGACCGCGAAAACGAGTGCTTCGATCTCACCTTCTGGCACCCCGCATGGGAGACCTTGGAGGAGAGCCAAAAGTATCGCGTCACGTTTCTCTTCCTCGACGAAGCGCTGGGAGAATACGGCACCGGGTGGTGGATCGGTCGCATCGACTTCGGCAAGGACAAGCTCGCCCACTCGTTCCCGCTGGAAGAACTTGCAGGGCACATGCGCGACCTTTCGGCCGCAGAAGGCTGGAAGAAATACTTGCCGGGCGAGTGCACCACATTGCTGCGATTCAAAGAAATCAACGGGGCCTACCCACGCAGCGACACGTTCACTCAGGCGACCGTCGCGCCCGCGCTCATCCGCGACTACTTCGACGCCGACGGTGACCTTGAAAACCCGCTGGCCGGCACGGGCGCGGATTACGTGTATGTGTCGTTGCCCAATCACCTCCTACCCAAAGGCGACGAAGTCGCCAAACGCGGGGAATTCGAGGATGCGCTCAACGACGCCCTCGCCCCTGGCGGACTCGGTCGCTGGATCGGCGGCGCACAGGGCCGCGAGCGATTCTACGTGGACCTGCTGCTCGTTGACGGAGTCCGCAGTATGGACGCGGTGGTCGCCACGCTGCGTCAACTCAAGGTGCCCGCTGGCACCATGATCGAGTTCTTCGCGCGCGAGAAACTGGGGCGTCGAATCGCACTTTGATGCCGTAGCATGAAGGTCCACGCGCCAATAATTCTGGTCATTCCCTCACCGCTCTCCGCACACGCAGGCAAGATCCCATGAGCACCCTTCCATTTAAAGAAATCGTGTGGGCGCTGGTTTTTATCGCGGTATTTGTCTTTTTATTTCTCCGCGTGTTTCGAGCGATGAGGCCGTTGCATCTGCTGAAGATCAACGCGCGCGACAGACGCTGGCTGCGTCGGAACAAAATGTGGCCCTACTACATTCTGTTCGCCCTGTTTCTTCTGATTCCAGTGGCCGGAGCCATCTACAGAATTGTGGAAGCGGTCGGACTACTTGAGCCGTAGAGCAGAGTCCGGGCTCCGCACAACATCGGGTGTTTACCGGTGCGCGGGCGGGCGTCTCGCATGATAGGACGCGACGCCGCAGGCGGTTACCTTAGCGAGCATGACTCCCTGCGCTTATGGAACGCCGTGACTTTCTTGCCCTTGCCGTAAAAACCGGCGGCGCCCTCACCGCCGGGGTCGTGCTCGCGCCCGTCGTCGTCACCACCCTCGCCCCGCTCTGGCAAACCAAACGCGAGGGCATGTGGGTAACCGTTGGCCCGGTCGAT
>DFYA01000225.1:832-6316 GCA_002382525.1 Opitutaceae bacterium UBA4094 | reverse complement strand
CCCGCCGCGCTCAAGTTCGTCGGCGCGGCCACGCTCGAAGGCCTCACCGGCCACCCGGTCGCGAGCGATCTCTGGGAGCCGGGCAAGGCCATGGAACACATCCATCTCGCGCGCTGGGCCGACCTCGCGCTCGTCGCGCCCGCCACCGCCAACACGATCAACCGCCTCGCGAACGGCCTCGCCGACGACCTCGTCGGCAGCCTCTTCCTCGCGTGGGAAATCCAACGTAAACCCTGGTGGATCGCCCCCGCGATGAACGTCGAAATGCTCAACCACCCCGTCACGCAGGCCTCACTCCAAAAACTCTCCGGCCTCGGCGTGCGCGTGCTCCCCACCGGTGACGGCGCGCTCGCCTGCGGCGAAGAAGGCGCCGGTCGCCTGCTCGAACCCGACACGCTCCTCATGCACATCTTGGCCGAACTCGGTCCGAAGATCACGTAACCACTTCCATCGTTCTCGTTCTCTTACTCGTTCTCGCCCGCCTCCGATCCCAATCCGAGAACGAGTAAGAGAAGGAAGAACGAGAACGATTTCTCCCATGCGCATCCTCATCACCTCCGGCGCGACCCGCGAACCCATCGATGCGGTGCGTTTTCTCTCCAACATCAGCACCGGCCGCACCGGCGCGCTGCTCGCCGAACACCTCGCGCACCACGGCCACGCCGTGACGTTGCTCCATGGTGAATCCGCCGCCCTTCCCTCGCCCGCCGTCACCGGCATCACGCTCCAAGGTTTTACGTCCACCGAACATCTCAAGGCGCAGCTCCACCGGCTGCTCGCCACCGCGCGGTTCGACGCGGTGATCCACGCCGCCGCCGTGTCCGACTACCGCCCTGGCGAAACGGCCGCAGGCAAACTGAGCTCCTACGCCGACGAGCTCACGCTGCACCTCGTGCCGACGCCCAAGCTGCTCCCTGAGCTCAAGAGCTACGCGGCGCCGCATCCGCTGAAGGTCGTGGGCTTCAAGCTCACCGCCGGCGCCACGTCGGGCGAACGCGCCACCGCCGTCGCCAAGCTCTTCGCTGCCGGCACCGTTGACGCCGTGCTGCACAACGACACCGACGACCTCGCCGTCGGCGACGCCCGCACGTTCACCGCATGGCGACGCGGCGAAGCCACGTTTAGCTCCCTGTCCGGCACGGCCGCGGTCGCCGACTGGCTGCACGCGTTGTTCACCGACGGCGGCACGACTTAACCGGATCGTCACACGCGACGCGTTGCCCGACGGGCGCACCCGGGATGGTCTTTTCCCATGTCGAAGTGGCCGCTGCCTCTCGCTTGCCTGCTCGTCACCGGTTGTTTCCGTTCGGCGGAAAACATCGGGGCGCTCGCCGCGCCCGAAGCGCCGTCCCCGTCTCCCGCCGCGACTCCGGACGACAGCCCGATCGCCGCCGATTCGTTTCGCCCCGTGGCCATGGAACGCCTCCTACCGACGGCAGATTTCCTCGGCGACTTGGACCACGCCCGAAACGAAGCGGATGCCGAAACGCGTTCGCTGCGCATCGCAGCCGTTTTCAAAACGTGGGCGGAATCAGATCTTGCGGCGGCTCGCCGCGCGGCCGCCGCGCTTGGCGATAGCGAAGAACGCTTCAGTGCGCACGAAGGCGTGTTGGCCGCCTCGCTCGAGCGCGATGTGCGCGAGGCGGTGGACTGGGTGCTCCGGCTGCAACCTCCCACGTTGTCGGCCGTGTTGCTCGATCAAGCCGTGGCGGACTGGGTGCGGGTGGACGCCGCCGCAGCCGGCGCGCACGTCGCGAAGCTGGAAGAGTCAGACTACCGCACGATCCTCGCCGGCGAAGTCGCGCGCGCCTGGGTGGCGCGAGATGCATTCGCGGCCGCGACTTGGGGCGCAGGCTTGGCCGACCAAGAAGCGCGCGAAGAAGCATTGCGCGTGGTGGTGGGCACGTTCACGGCCACCGCGCCACGCCGCGCGGCCGAGTTGGCACTCCAGGTGCCGGGCGAAGGCGACCGCGCCACCGCGCTCGAGATCGCCGTCGAGGCATGGTTTCAACGCGACCCCGAAAGCGTCGCCGAATGGTCGAAGCAGATCGCCGATGAACGCCAACGCGCCCACGTGGCCCGGCTGGTGGACGCCCAGCGCGAAGCCACCAGCGCGGTTGGAAAATGAACCGTCGCCCGCCCGCCCGTGGCCCTGAACGTGAGTTCTGGGAAAAAACCACGCGCGGGCCGACCGGCGCGGACATTCACCGCCCTCGCGCCTCGGGCCACAGGTATAAAGAAGGCCGTCTCCCGCGAGACGGCCTATTATTAAAGGGACACGCTCGGGCGCCCACTCGTATTCGTTTACTGATACGTAACCGTCAGCTTCGGGCGGTTGGCTGCGGTGCCGTTTTCCTTGGAGCTGATATCCAAGCCGTCGGTGTTATTCACGTAGTCCTGGATGACGAAGCCGTGGTTGGACGACGGCGTATTGACCCACGCCTGCACCTTGGCGACGCCGGAGGCGTTAAACGTGAAGGTCCTCACGCCGGTCGAGCTGCTGCTGAGGGCGCCGAGCACCGTGTTCTCGCGGTCCGTGCTGGTATTGTTTGCTCCAACCGTTGACCAAGCGACGCCGCTGCTCGCTTGATTCCAAGTGGCGGAGGATTCCGACCACGAACGGCGCATCGCGTAGATTTCGTAAGGCTGCGAGCTCACGTCGGTGACGTTCACGCTGAGGGAAACAGACGTGATGGTCTTGCCCGCCGGGATCGACGAGAGGTCGAAACGAAGGAGCGCGGCGTAGTCCGGGCTTCCGTCGATTTCGAGCACGGGGTCGGCTCCGTAGTTCGTAGTGGCGGCGTCACTACGGATCTTGGTGTCGGCCGCGCCGGAGTAGCCGTTGACGCCCTGCTGGAAGGACACGGTCGTGGAGGCCACCGTCGTGCGCGGGGTGATGGTGATGACGGAGCCGTTGGCGGGCGACCAGACGTTGAGCCCTGAGGGCGCGGTGAACGGAGCGGAGTCGCTCACGGTGCCGACCGACGTGGCGTTGTCCACGTTGACGGTGCGGACTTCGAGACGGTCAGAACGCACTTGGATCCAGTGGAACGCGTTGAAGCTGCCGGCGTCGCGAGTGTAGGACTTCGCGTCGTCGGCCGGACGGAGGGGCGCGCCCCAGGTGCCTTCGCCGACGTAAACCGCGCCGCGCGCGTCGTCGCGGGTGAACGCGGAGGCGGGCGCGGTGCTGCCGGTGGGCTTGAGCGGCCAGGTGTGCTTCACGCAATGCGAGTCGCTATCGACCACGAGTGCGACGCCGCGGTCGTAGAAGGCCTGCGCCCAGGCGGAATACATCGCGTCGTTCTCCGCCTTGGCGGCGACGTGCGGGAAGAAGGGCTTGTGGAACTGCGCGAGCTTCCACTTCACGCCGGCGTTGGCCGCGAGATCGTTGACGAGCCAGTCGCCTTGCGTGCCGCCGGGAGTGATCTCGGAGTTGAGCGTATAGACGCGCATATACGACGAGCCGCCGACCGAGAGGGCGTAATAGACGTTCGAGCTCGGGATATCGAACATGTCCACGAGCGAGAGGTTGTCGTCGTGGTTGCCGCGCGTCGCGATGACCGGATACATGCGGCCGTCGGTGGACTTGGTGAGCTGCCAGTCGGCGAACCAGTCGTTCCACTCGACGTCGGTGTTTTTGTCGGTGTAGTCGCCGCCGAACATCACGAAGAGCGGGCGGAGCTTGGACACGAGGCGATTGGCATTCTGGCGCGGAGTGCGGTTGTTGCGCGAGTCGCCGCCGGCAACGATCGCGAAGTCCTTGGCGGTGCTCGGCGCGGTGCGGAACCACATGCGGGCGCTGGTGCCCTGGCTGTCGCGCACCACGAAATAGTAGGGGGTGTCGGGTTGGAGGCCGGTGAGGCGGGAGAACTGGTGGGTCATGCCCTTCGCCGTGGTGGTGCGGGAGACGCCAAGCGAATTCGGATAGGAGGCGTAGTTGGTGCCGTGATCGGTAGTGCCGTAATGGACGGTGGCGTTGGTGCCGCCGGATTGGCGCCATCCGACGACCATGGTGGTCGCGGGATCGGCGCGCCAAGAGAGGCGGTAGTAATCGGTCGCGGCCTGTAGCGCGGAGCCCGAGGCGCCGGCGCACAGGGCGAGGAGGAGGATGAACTTCTTCATGTGATGGGTTTGGGTTGTGGGAACTCTGACGGGGACGGGGTTCTGACTTGGGGAAAGGGTTCGGCGGAGGCGGCGCGGGCGCGGAGCAACCAGAACAAGGCGAGCGGCAACGCCGCGTGAGGCAGGCGCACGAGGGTCTCGAAAACCCACTGCGAAGCGGTGTCGGCGAAGCTGTCCCAGCGCACAAACGCGGCCACCCGCGCGACCGCCGTGAGCAAGCCCCACACGGCGGCATACAGGGCGGCGGAACGCGCGACCGGACCGACGAAGAGCGCGGCCGCGACGACGAAGTCCAACACGCCCGCAATCCGCAGAAAGGTCATCGCGGCGGCGTCGCCGAGACCGGTCAGGCCCATGGTCATCGTCACCCAGTCACCAGGAGTTGGATACAACCCGACCGCATAGAGGCCGTGGCCCACGAAGGTGCAGGCGATGGCGACACGAAGCAGGTTGCCCAGCAGCGCGCCGGACACCGCGCCGCGCGTCCACAAGACCAGCAGGAGCGGCAACGTGAATTGGCAGGCGTATTCGGCGAACTCGCCAATCCGATAAAGCCGATCGCGATAGGTGACGTAAGCGAGGAACGTCAGCGCCAGCGCCCCCGCCGCGAGCACGAAGTGCGTCCAGCGCCGAGTCGGCGAGCAACACCCGGCGGCCACCGCGCAGAGAACGAAAAAAAGGCCGATAACCTGCACGCCCGTGGCGATCGCCGCCGCAACCTCCGGGCTGGTGGCATACGTTTCCCAAGACATACCCACGACCACCGCGATCACGCCTTCCATCGTTTCCTGCGACCACAGCAGCGCACGATAAGGCGCATCCCAGCGCAGGTGTTGCCACGCGCGTCCGAGGAACAACGCCACACACGCCCACCGGAGCAGTTCACCGACAACGCCTCCCTCCCGCATGGTGCGTCGCACGATAGAATCACCGGAGGTCGCCGCTGAAGACTCTGCTTTATAGCTGATAAGCCGGCGCCACGCCAACGTGCGTCGTAGAATGAAGGGAGTCATTCTCACGAACTTACCGTGGGCGTGTGACGTTCTGGCGGCGGGTATATTGCAACTCCGCAACGGTCTCGTGAACTTCTGCCGACGACTGCGCCGGCTAATAGTGAACCGTCCGCCCGCCGACCCGTTGACACTGAAACTGAGTCTCAGTCATAACAAGGGAACGCATGAGTTCCGAATCGCGCTTCCAACGCCCACGTATGTCCCTCACCGAGTTGCCCGCCGGGGCCGCCGGTCGCGTGTGCGCCTTAAACGCCGAAGCCGAGACGTGTCAGCGCCTGCGCGAGATGGGCTTTTGCGAGTCCGCCGTGGTGCAAAAAATCTCCGGCCAAACCACCCTCCTCTGCCAGGT
>DFYA01000225.1:0-682 GCA_002382525.1 Opitutaceae bacterium UBA4094 | reverse complement strand
GAGATCAAGGTGCGCGGCTACAGCCTCACGCTCCGCAAATCCGAAGCCGACCACGTCATGGTTGAGCCGAAATGAACGCTCCCGCCAGACCCGCCGCCGCTTCGCGCGCGTCGGCTCCCGTCTTCGCGCTCGTCGGCAATCCGAACTGCGGAAAATCCACGCTCTTCAACGCGCTCACCGGCCTCAAACAGAAGGTGGGCAACTACCCCGGTGTGACCGTCGAGCGTAAGGTCGGCACCGCCTACACCCAGCACGGCCACCCGATCACGCTCATCGATCTGCCCGGCACCTACTCGCTCGCCGCACGTTCGCCCGACGAGGCCGTCACGCGCGACGTGCTGCTCGGTCGCCGCGCCGACACCGCGATGCCCGACCGCATCGTGTGCATCGTAGATGCCACCAACCTCGAACGTAACCTCTACCTCGTTCACCAGATTCTCGATCTCGGCCGCCCCGTGATTCTCGTCCTCAACATGATGGACGTCGCCGAGGAGCTCGGGCTCAACATCCGCTTCGCCCGCCTCGAGCACGAGCTCGGCATCCCCGTCATCGCCTGCGCGGCCTCCAGCGGACGCGGCCTCATCGACCTGAAGCTCGCGCTCAGTCGCTCCGATCTCCCGCTGTCGCGCCACGCGTGGGACATCCCGCCCGCCATCGCTCCCGCTGTCTCGGAGTTGCAGGC
>DFYA01000332.1:778-3170 GCA_002382525.1 Opitutaceae bacterium UBA4094 | reverse complement strand
GTGGGTAACCGTTGGCCCGGTCGATCAATTTAAAACCGGCACCGTGAGCCAAGCACTCGTCGAAATCCCGCGCGACGACTGGGCCGCCTCGCTACGCAAACGCGGCGTGTTTGTGTGGCGCCCCTCCGACGACGAGCTCGTGGTGTATTCGCGCAGTTGCACCGACCTCGGCTGCCCGGTAACCTGGGACCCCGGCAGCGGGTGGTTTTTTTGTCCGTGCCACGGCGCGATCTTCGACCGCGAGGGCGTGCCGCAAAAGGGTCCTCCCAAGATTCCGTTGCACCGTTACGCCATCCGGCTCGACGCCGGTAATCTGGAGATCGACCTCGATTCCATCCCGCCCTCGGCCTGATGAAACGCGGGTTCAAACAACGCCTCGTCCACTGGATTTCCGATCGCTTCGGCTGGGCGCCTTTCAAAGACAACGTGCTCGACCGCCGCGTCGCCAAGAGTCCGTGGTATTTCGGCGACGGCGCCACCATGATGATGCTCCTCGGCGTGCTCGTCGTCACCGGCATCGGCATGATGTTCACCTACACGCCGCACCCCGACGCGGCCTACCTGAGCGTGCGCCACCTGACGGAGCGCCAGACCCTCGGCTGGTTCGTGCGCGGACTGCACTATTGGTCCGCCGGACTGCTCATGGTGATGACGCTGTGGCACGTGCTGCGCCACATCCTCATCGCCGGTTACAAGTTCCCGCGCGAAGGCACCTGGTTGGTCGGCGTGGTGCTCTTCGCCGCCATCGTCGTGATGGGTTTCACGGGTTACGTGCTGCGCTGGGACGAGCGCTCGATCTATGCGGTGCGCGTCGCTCTCAACATCTTCGAGCGCGTGCCGCTCATCGGCGAACACCTCGTGGTGTTTGTCCTCGGTGACAGCCAGCCCGGAGCCCGGCTGCTCACGCGCATGTATGCGCTGCACGTCGTGGCGCTGCCGCTCGTCATCGCGTTCTTCACCGTGTGGCACCTCTACCTGGTGATCCTGCACGGCATCACGTCGCACCGCGAACGCCGCGAACTCACCCACACCGCCGAGCAACAAAAACGCCGCTATAAAGAAGACGCCCGTGACGACGACACGGGGGAGCCGTTTTACCCCGACACTATGGTGCAGTCCGGCCTCATGGCCGCCATCGTGCTCGGCCTCGCCTTTATCCTCGTGCTCACCGTCGGCCCGGCTTCGCTCATGCCCGAGGCCAATCTCACCGAGCGCGCCTTCCCCGCCGAGGAGTGGTGGTGGTGGTGGTTCAGCGCGTTGATCGCCCTGCTGCCCGCCAACGTCGTGCCGGCGTTCGTGGTGCTGTTTCCGCTCGTCGTGCTGCTCGGCATGACGCTCCTGCCGCTGGTCGATCGCGGCCCCGAACGCGGCTACAGCAAACGTCCGCTCGCCCTCGGATTTGTTGTATTCACCGTGGTGATACTGGTCGGGTTGAGCGGCCTGCGCCTGCGCTCCGCCTGGACCGGCTGGCCCGATGGCGAACCGCCGGCCGTTCCCGCGGGCATCACCCTGAGCCCCGACGTCGACGAGGGCCGGCGGCTCTTCGCCCACTACGGCTGCACCAGCTGCCATTCGGTCGCGGGAAAAGGCGGGCGCAACGTCGCGGTCGATCTCGCCGCCATGGAAGCGCCGCGGTCCCGCGCCTACTTGGACGACTACATCCGGCGTCCGCCGGCCGGCGTCGCCATGCCCGCCTACGAAGGCTGGGCGCGCGAAGACGACATCGCGCGTCTCGTGGACTACGTGCTCGCCGCGCAAACCTTCCAAAGCGCCCGATGAAACGCCGCGCGCCCACGGTCACGCTCGCTTTGGCGTTCGCGCTGCTCGCCGGTTGCCACCCCGGTCATCGCCAGTCCGCGTTGCACCCGGCGAGCGACGCGGCGGGCAACATCGCGACATTGTGGTGGGTGATGTTCGGCGTGCTCGCCGCCTCCTTCGTGCTCGTGATGGTGCTGCTCTACCTCGCCATCATGCGAAAACCCGCCGCACATCCCGAGGCGGAGCAACGCCGAACGCGGCGCCTCGTGATCGGCGGCGGCTTCGTGTTTCCCGGCGTGGTGTTGCTCGGCATGTTGTTCTACTCCCTCGGCACGTCGGTCGCGTTACGCCGCCCGCCCGTCGGATTGAACATCCAGGTCATCGGTTATCAATGGTGGTGGGATGTCCGCTACCCCGGCGAAGGCATTACCCTCGCCAACGAGATCTACATCCCCGTCGGCGAACCGGTGGTCATCGACCTGTTGGCGGCCGACGTAATCCACAGTTTCTGGGTGCCCAATCTGCACGGCAAAATCGACATGCTGCCGGACATGCCCACCCGCATCGTCATCGAAACCGACCGCCCCGGCGAGTGGCGCGGACAATGCGCGGAGTTTTGCGGACGCCAACACGC
>DFYA01000332.1:0-624 GCA_002382525.1 Opitutaceae bacterium UBA4094 | reverse complement strand
TCGATCCGCAGTCGCTCAAACCCGGCAACCTCATGCCCGCCACCCCGCTCCCGCCCGACGACCTCACCGCGCTCGTCGCCTGGTTGCGCTCTCTCCAATGACCACGCCGCCTCCCGAACAACTTGCCGCGTTCGAACGCGAATGGGCCGGTCCGCCCGGGTGGCGCGGCGTGCTCATGGCGGTTAACAACCAGCGCCTCGGTATCCGTTTTATGGTGACGGCGTTGGTCTTCTTCGGACTCGGCGGACTGCTCGCGCTGCTCCTGCGCGTGCAACTGGCGGTTCCAGAGAACGACTTCATGGGTCCGCAAACCTACAACGAGCTCTTCACCCTGCACGGATCGACCATGATGTTTTTGTTCGCCGTGCCTTTTCTCGAAGGCCTCGCGCTCTACATCCTGCCGCTGCTGATCGGCTCGCGCGATGTGGCGTTCCCGCGGCTCACGGCGTTCAGCTACTGGACCTACCTCTTCGGCGGAATCGTCTTCTACGCGAGCCTGCTCACCGGCTCGCCACCCGACACCGGCTGGTTTGCCTACGTGCCGCTGTCCGGGCCGATCTACGCGGGACCGGGCATGGACTTCTGGGTGATGGGGCTCGCGCTCGTTGAGATCGCCGGGCTCGC